>NZ_JBEPDM010000037.1:0-76493 GCF_040300305.1 Streptomyces sp. NPDC000410 | reverse complement strand
ACTGGGCTGGAACCCCACAGCCACACCCGGCATCCCTGGGTCTCCCGATCCTACGAGTGACCGGAAACAACCCACCAACAACGTAAGGAACCCCATTGGACCGAACCGGCCGTGACCCGTTGTGTCCAGGAATCAGCCGGCGGGCCGGTCGGCCTGGTTATCCGGCTGGGCTATCCGGTGGGGCTGGACAGCAGCCCGACCTGGGCCGCGTACACCCCGGCCTGGAATCGGCTGCGGGCGCGCAGCAGCCCCATGATCTCGGTCGCGATCCTGCGGGCGGTGCGGGTGGAGACTCCGAGCCGCTTGCCGACGCTCTCGTCGGTGTGGCCCTGCGCGAGCAGCCGGAGCGCCGCCGCCTGCTGCCGGGTGAGCCGGTCCTCGGCGTTCTGGTGCGCCGCGCCGAGCGGGGTGGCGGTCTCCCAGCGGCTGTCGAACAGCTCGCCCAGCGCGGCCACCATCCCGGGCGCGTCGGTCAGCACCGCTCCGGCACCGGTGTCGTGGCGGTCGACGGCGGTGATCGCGAGCCGGCGGTCGTAGATCAGGACCTGGGTGGAGAGTTCGGGCACGGTACGGACCTGGCAGCCGATTTCGGCCAGCCACTGGGCGACCGCGAGGGCGTCGGGGTCGAGCCCGACGCTGTCCCGGTAGAGGATCCTGATCCGGACGCCGCCCGCCAGCAGCCGCTCCGGCAGCGGCGCGAGGGCCCGCATGCTGACCAGCGAACCGCTGCCGCCCGGACAGATGGCCATGAGGTCCTCGACGACCTCGGTGTTGAGCTTCTCCACCTGGTCGCGGATCCGGTCGAGTCCGTGCAGGTGCCGTACGGTCGGGATGACCGGCGCCCTGCCCTGGTCCTCGAGCTCGGAGAGCAGCCGGGCCGCGGCCGCCCGGCTCGCCTCCAGCCGCTCCTGGTGCGCGGCCAGCTTCTGCTGCTGGCGGGAGAGCAGGATCTGCATGCCGAGATCCGGGCTGACCGCGTGCAGCTCACGCGCCGGTTCGTCCGTCGGACGGACCAGCGCGTGCGCCTGCAGCCTGCCGAGTGCCCGGTGCAGGTCGACGTGCGAGAGCGACAGCCGGTCTCTTATGGCCACAAGCCCTTCGCCCGGATGCTCCAGCATGGTCCGGTAGACGCGCTCACTGACCGCATCCACTCCCAAGGGTTCAAGCAGCGTCACGATGGTCCCCCCCGTCCGTCAGTTGCTCCGTGGTCGGTACCGAGATGCGTGTATCGGCCTCTCAAGTACCTGTACGGCTACGGGAGGGATCGCGCTCATCCCTGTTGCAAGTCTGTGACCTGCGTCGCAGGGCGCCGGGGAGGGGTCGGGTCAGAAGCCGGGCGGCTCCGTGTACGTGCCCCACTCGTCGCGCAGCGCGTCGCAGATCTCGCCGAGCGTCGCCTCGGCCCGGACCGCGTCGAGCATCGGCTCGATCATGTTCGAGCCGTCGCGGGCGGCGGTGAGCATCGCCTCCAGCGAGGCCCGTACGCGTGCGTCGTCCCGGCGCGACTTGCGCTCGCCCAGGACGCGGACCTGCTCCCACTCGACCTCGTGGCTGACGCGAAGGATCTCCAGATCGCCGGTCACCGAGCCGTGGTGGACGTTGACGCCGACGACCCGCTTGTCGCCCTTCTCCAGCGACTGCTGGTAGCGGAAGGCGGACTCGGCGATCTCACCGGTGAACCAGCCGTCCTCGATGCCGCGCAGGATGCCGGAGGTGATGGGCCCGATGGGGTGCTGCCCGTCCGGGTGGGCGCGCAGTCCGCGCTCCCTGATCTGCTCGAAGATCTTCTCGGCGTCGGCCTCGATCCGGTCGGTGAGCTGCTCGACGTACCAGGAGCCGCCCAGCGGGTCGGCCACGTTGCCGACGCCGGTTTCCTCCATCAGCACCTGCTGGGTGCGCAGCGCGATCTCGGCGGCCTGTTCGCTCGGCAGGGCGAGGGTCTCGTCCAGGGCGTTGGTGTGCAGCGAGTTGGTGCCGCCGAGCACGGCGGCCAGGGCCTCCACGGCGGTGCGCACGACGTTGTTGTACGGCTGCTGCGCCGTCAGCGAGACACCGGCGGTCTGGGTGTGGAAGCGCAGCCACTGGGCCTTGTCGGTCTTCGCGCCGTAGACCTCCTTCATCCAGCGGGCCCAGATGCGGCGGGCCGCGCGGAACTTGGCGATCTCCTCGAAGAAGTCGACGTGGGCGTCGAAGAAGAAGGAGAGGCCGGGTGCGAAGACATCGACGTCCAGCCCGCGGGAGAGGCCGAGCTCCACGTATCCGAAGCCGTCCGCGAGCGTGTACGCCAGCTCCTGGGCGGCCGTCGAGCCCGCCTCGCGGATGTGGTAGCCGGAGACGGAGAGCGGCTTGTACGCGGGGATGGAGCGGGCGCAGTGCTCCATCAGGTCGCCGATCAGACGAAGGTGGGGCTCGGGCTGGAAGAGCCACTCCTTCTGCGCGATGTACTCCTTGAAGATGTCGGTCTGGAGCGTGCCGTTGAGCACGCCGGGGTCGACACCCTGGCGCTCGGCCGCGACCAGGTACATGCAGAAGACGGGGACGGCGGGCCCGCTGATCGTCATCGAGGTGGTGACGTCGCCGAGCGGGATGTCCTTGAAGAGGACCTCCATGTCGGCGGCGGAGTCGATGGCGACGCCGCAGTGTCCGACCTCGCCGAGCGAGCGCGGATCGTCGGAGTCCCGGCCCATGAGGGTGGGCATGTCGAAGGCGACACTCAGCCCGCCGCCGCCGGCGGCGAGGATCATCTTGTACCGCTCGTTGGTCTGCTCGGCGTTGCCGAAGCCGGCGAACTGGCGGATGGTCCAGGTGCGGCCCCGGTAGCCGGTCGGGTACAGGCCGCGCGTGAAGGGGTACTCACCGGGCCACCCGATCCGCTCGAAGCCGTCGTAGGTGTCCCCGGGCCTGGGCCCGTAGGCGGGCTCAACGGGGTCACCGGAGAGCGTGGTGAAGTCGGCGTTCCGCTTTTTGGCGGAGTCGTACCGGGCCTGCCAGCGTCGGCGGCCTTCCTGGATGGCGTCGGCGTCCATGCTTCGAATTTACTAGGACGTCCTAGTAAATGTCGATGGCAAACCTCCGCACGTATGTACGCACGGAGGTTTCGACTACGCCTTGGCGGCGGCGGGAACCGCGCCGCTGATCAGCGGCTCGACGTCGCCGGCGACCTTGCGCTCGACGAAGAAGGCGGCGAAGGGGATGGTGCCGGAGAGCAGCACCCACAGCAGCTTGCCGAACGACCACTTGGCCTTGGAGCCCAGGTCGAAGGCGAAGATCAGGTAGATGATGTAGAGGATGCCGTGGGCCTGGGAGACCGCGAAGGTGATGTCCTCGCCCGTGTCGAAGCCGTACTTGAACACCATGCAGGTGCACAGTACGAGCAGCATGACGGCGGTGACGTAGGCCATCACCCGGTAACGGGTCAGCACGCTCTTCTTCATGCCGATGAGCGTATCCGGCGGGTTTGGGCGATCTTGCAGCGGGTTAGGGCATGCCCTGAGTGTCGCCGGACGGCGGGGTCACGCCTCGTCGAAGTCGTTCGCCGAGACCCTCAACGGCCGCAGCAGCGCGAAGATCTCGGCGCACTCCTCGGCGTCGTACACGCCGAGCCCGAAGTCCATGGCCATCAGATCGCGGGTGGCGGCCTCCACCACCTCGCGGCCCTTGTCCGTGATGGAGGCGAGCGTTCCGCGCCCGTCGTTGGGGTTCGGGCGCTTGGCTACCAGGCCGGACCGCACCAGCCGGTCCACCGTGTTCGTCACGGACGTCGGGTGCACCATCAGCCGCTCGCCGATCTTGGACATCGGCAGCTCCCCGGCCTTGGAGAAGGTGAGCAGCACCAGCGCCTCGTACCGCGCGAAGGTCAGTCCGTACGGCTTGACGACGGCGTCGACCTCGGCGAGCAGGATCTGGTGGGCGCGCATGATCGAGGTGATCGCGGCCATCGAGGGCACGGGGCCCCAGCGCTGCTGCCAGAGCTCGTCGGCTCGGGCGATGGGGTCGAAGGGAAGGCTGAGGGGCTTCGGCACGGCACGACCTTACCCACTGGTCACATGCTGGTCAGCCTCGTCTCGCACTTCGGTCTCCGCGCACCGGCTCCCGCGCTTCGCGGGACGGCGTCGGGCGGCGTTCATCGCACCTGGAGCCACTTCGCGGCCGACGGCGTCCCCTCCCGGTCGACGGCGAAGAGCATGTACCAGCCGGGCGGCACCAGCGTCCGGTCCCCCGGCACGCGCACCGTCAGCGCGCCCGCCGCCCTGTCGATCGCGAGCTCGACCGACCGCTGCTCGACGTCCGTCGTCTGCGTGACCGCGCTCGGGCGCAGCAGCCGCGCCGCCACGATCCGCCCGGCGTCGGCGGTCCTGAACGTCGCCCGCCCCGCGCGGTCCGGCAGGCTCGGCCCGTCCCCGAGGACCGGCCGCTTCCCGCCCGGCCGGTGCAGATACGGCGGGGTGAAGACCTCCACTCGCCGCTCGAACGAGCCGAACCTGGTGTTCGCCGCGTCGGCGAACAGCGGATCGGAGCCGAAGGTCGCCACCCGCCCGTCGGGCAGCAGCAGCGCCCCCGAGTGGTGGTTGCGCCCGACGGCCGGATCGGCGGCGGCCCGGAAGACGTTCCGTCCCGGGTCGTAGAAGCGCGCCTCGCGGACGTCGCTCGTGCCGCGCCCCCGGTAGTCCTGCGAGCCGCCGCTGGTGAACACCGTGTCGTCCGGCAGCAGTACGGCGCCGAGATAGCGGGTGGCCCGCGGCAGTGCGTGCCCGGCGCGGAAGAGAGGGCTCGCCCCTCCGACGGCGGCGACGGCCGTCCGCTCCGTCGCCCCGCGGGCCGGGCCCGCGGCGCCGCCACCGAGCACCATCACCTTCTGGTCCTGCGCGGGCGGCAGGAGGAGCGACGCGGCGGACTCCAGCCGGTCCCGGCCGGTGAGCCCGCCGACCGGCCGGAACGTGTTCGTCCGCAGGTCCCACAGGCCCGGCCCCGGCCCCCCGCCCGTGCCGGCCCCGCTGTGGAAGAGCTCGCCGCCCCGGGTGAGGAAGAGCGCGGGCCGGCCGGGGAAGGAGCGGGAGGGCCCCGGGGACCACGTGCCGGTCCCCGGGTCGTAGATCTCGCTCCGCTCGCTGCCGCCGGAGACGGCGAGCACCCTGCCGTCGTCCAGGGTCACCAGCGTCGGGTTGCGCCGGGGCTCCCGCATCGGTGCGACGGGGACGTACTTCTCCGCCTTCGGGTCGAACACGTACGCGGCCCTGGTGCCCCGGAAGTCCTGGCTCTCGTTCTTGCCCCGGATCGCCCCGTCGTCCCGGACGTCGTGGCGCGCGGTGCCGCCGGCCACCAGCAGCCGGCCGTCGGGGAGCTGGGCGTGCCCGGCGCCGAAGAAGTCCCCGGGGGTGGGGACCGGCGTGAACGTGTTCCTCGCCGGGTCCCACAGGGTGCTCTCGAACGTGCCCCGCTCGAACTTCTTCTCGTCGTTGCCCGAGCCCGCGATCAGCAGCACCTTGCCGGTGTGCAGCAGCGCGGCGTGGATCGCGTTGAGCCGGGCCCCGGAGGGGACGTCCAGCACCTTCCAGGAGCCGTACGCGGCCCGGTAGCCCGGCCGGCCGGTCCGGTACTCGTGGTACGTCCGCTCGGCGAGCGAGAACACGGCCGGGCCGTTGAGCCCGGCGAGCAGCAGCAGCACGCCACCACCCAGCAGGGCCTTCCTGGGCCACACGGATACCTCCAGCCGTCGCGCACGATCGCCATCCCCCACGAAAGGGGACGGCGCTCCGTGCGGCGACCGGAGGCGTCCGGGCGAGCTACTGGCCCTCGGCCCGCAGATGACGCTCGACGGTCTCGACCTTCGACGTCATCCCGTCCGTGACACCGGGCCTGACGTCGGCCTTGAGGACGAGCGACACGCGCGGCGCACGCGCCTCGACGGCGGCGACGGCGCGCTTGACGACGTCCATCACCGCGTCCCACTCGCCCTCGACGGACGTGAACATCGCGTCCGTGCGGTTCGGCAGCCCCGACTCGCGCACGACCCGTACGGCGTCGGCGACGTACTCGCCGACCTCCTCGCCGACTCCGAGCGGGGTGACGGAGAAGGCGACGATCACGCGCCCACCGTGCCCTCACGGCGGGCGCGGGAGGCGATGACGGCGTCCGACTCGTACCGCTTGAGGACCTTGTCGCCGTACAGGCCGCCGAACGGCAGCAGCGCGAGCAGGAAGAAGAAGGCGACCCGCTTGAACGGCCACTTCGCGCTGTTCCACACGTCGAGCAGAAGCACCGCGTAGATCACGAACAGCACTCCGTGGATGATTCCGAGCGGCATCATCAGGAAGTCGATGTCCGAGATCCGGCTCAGCAGCGAACCGAAGATCAGCAGGGCGGGGAACGACAGCGCCTCCGGAATGGAGATGAGGCGAAGCCGGTGCAGGGCGGTGGCGGTCTTGATGTCCACTGGGGCACCTTCGTTTGATCTTGTGAATGGATGCACAAGGGCGCGCCCATTCTGACAGCCGCCTTTGCCCGACCTTTGCCCGGGGTCGGCATCGGCTCGGCGCCGGGACCGGCCCCGGGATGGCGTCAGGGTCGATTCAGGGTCCGTTCGCCCCAAGGGCCCTGTTCGGGGCGTCCCGCCGCCCAGTACCGTCACCCCCGTGGCAATGTTCCGACTTCAAGGCAGCAAAGTGCTCGCCGTCGACATGACCGGTGACGCCGTCAAGGCGAAGAACGGGTCGATGGTCGCGTACGACGGCCAGATGGCCTTCAAGAAGCTCTCCGGCGGCGGTGACGGCCTCCGCGGCATGGTGACCCGACGCCTCACCGGTGAGCAGATGGAGATGATGGAGGTGAAGGGCCAGGGCACCTGCTATTTCGCCGACCGTGCGTCCGAGATCAATCTCGTCGCGCTGCACGGCGACAAGCTGTTCGTCGAATCGAGCAATCTGCTCTGCACGGATGGCGGGCTGCGCACCGGCACCAGCTTCACGGGTCTGCGCGGCGGCGCGACGGGCAACGGCCTGTTCACGACGACCGTCGAGGGCACCGGCCAGGCGGCGATCATGTCGGACGGCCCGGCGGTGGTGCTGCGCGTCACTCCTCAGTACCCGCTCTCCGTCGACCCCGGGGCGTACATCGCGCACCAGGGCAACCTCCAGCAGAACTTCCAGTCCGGTGTGACCTTCCGCACGCTGATCGGTGAGGGCGGCGGCGAGGCGTTCCAGATCCGCTTCGAGGGCGACGGGATCGTGTACGTACAGCCGAGCGAGCGCAACACGATCGCAGGGGACGTGTGACATGCCCTTCCGTGAGATCAACTCGAAGATGGTCGAGGCGACGGTCGTCCCCGGCCAGAAGATGTACAGCCAGCGCGGCGCGATGCTCGCGTACAAGGGCTCGGTGTCCTTCACCCCGAACATGGCGGGCGGCCAGGGCGGCGTGATGTCGATGATCGGGCGGCGCGTCGCCGATGAGGCGACCCCGCTGATGACGGTCGAGGGGTCCGGGACCGTGATGTTCGGCCACGGCGGCCACCACATCCAGGTGATCCAGATGGCCGGCGACACCCTGTACGTCGAGGCCGACCGGCTGCTGGCCTTCGACGGGACGCTGCAGCAGGGCACGATGTTCATGGGCTCGCAGGGCGGGGTCATGGGCATGGTGCGCGGACAGGTCACCGGCCAGGGCCTGTTCACCACGACCCTGAAGGGCCATGGCGCGGTCGCGGTCATGGCGCACGGCGGGGTGATCGAGCTGCCGATCACCCCCGGCCGGCCGGTCCACGTCGACCCGCAGGCCTACGTCGCGCACCACGGCGACGTACGGAACAAGCTCTCCACCGCGCTGGGCTGGCGGGACATGGTGGGGCGCGGCTCGGGCGAGGCGTTCCAGCTGGAGCTGAGCGGCAGTGGTGCGGTGTACGTCCAGGCGTCGGAGGAGAAGCTGTGAGCACGCCGGTGGTTTTCGACCCGATGACCCTGCCGAGCGACGACAACGTCAATCCGTACACCTTCTGCGTGGAGCTCAAGGGCTCCCAGTGGTTCCTGCAGAAGGGCAAGATGATCGCCTACTACGGGCAGATCAACTTCAACGGAATCGGCCACGGCCGGTTCGACGGACTGCTGCGGAGCTCGTTCCACTCGCCTCTCCACGCGAGCGACTGGGTGGTGGCCGAGGGCAGCGGCAAGATGCTGCTCGCCGACCGCGCCTTCGACGTGAACTCGTTCGACCTGGACGAGGGCAACCTCACGATCCGCTCCGGCAATCTGCTGGCGTACCAGCCGACGCTGGCACTGAAGCAGTCGATCGTGCCGGGCTTCCTGACGCTGATCGGCACGGGGAAGTTCGTGGCGGCGTCCAACGGCCCCGTGGTCTTCATGGAGCCGCCGATCCGGGTGGACCCGCAGGCGCTGGTGGGCTGGGCCGACTGCCCCTCGCCCTGCCACCACTACGACCACGGCTACATGAGCGGGGTCATGGGCGGCCTGCGGCAGCTCGCCGGGATCGGCGGGGCGTCGGGCGAGGAGCACCAGTTCGAGTTCGTGGGCGCCGGTACGGTGCTCCTCCAGTCGACCGAGACCCTGATGCCGGAACAGGCCACGGGGATGGTCCCGGGGGGAGCCGGCGTACCGGGCGGTGGCCATGGGGGTCATGGGGCATCTGGTCAACACGGGTCCACCCCGCGTCTTCCCGGCCAGCTTGGGGACCTCCAGCGCCGCTTCGGTCTGTGAGCGGTAGTCTGCGGAGTGTGACGTCCCGAACGTCTGCGCCCTTGGGTGGGGGACCCGAGTGCCCGGACGTCACACTCATCACACTCGTCACACTCCCAGACTCGTCCGGAATTCAACTTCTTAGGTAGAATCCATATATGGAGACCGAGACGGCCACGACGACGGCCACGCGCTGGCTCAGCGATGCCGAACAGTGCGCATGGCGCACCTATCTGGATGTCAACAGACTGCTGACCTACCAGATGGAGAAGGACCTTCAACCGTTCGGCCTGACGAACAACGATTACGAGATCCTCGTGAACCTCTCCGAGTCCGCGGAGCTGCGGATGCGGATGAGTGATCTGGCGGCTGCCACGCTCCAGTCCAAGAGCCGGCTCTCCCACCAGATCACCCGCATGGAGAACGCGGGTCTGGTCCGCCGCGAGAACTGCGAGTCCGACCGGCGCGGGCTGTACGCGGTCCTGACCGACCACGGCCTGGAGACCATGCGCAAGGTCGCGCCGCACCACGTCGAGTCCGTGCGCCAGCACTTCATCGACCTGCTGTCGTCCGACGCGCTCGCGGACCTGCGCGAGGCGCTGTCGCCGGTGGCGGACCACTTGCGGGGCCGACGCGGAAAGGTCTGACGGGGGCGCTGCCCCGGGGCTCCGGGGTGGGGGTTGGCCAGGGGTACGGGTGGGGGGCGCCTGCGGCGGGCTTTTTCCCCTACCCGCCCCTTCCCGCAACTGGGGCTCCGCCCCAGACCCCGCGCCTCAAACGCCGGCGAGGCTGAAAGAACGGGGGCTTCGCCCCCAGACCCCCGCACGGCCTTCGGCCGTGTCCTCAAGCGCCGGACGGGCTGGAAACTCCAGCCCCTCCGGCGCTTGAGGAGCGGGGGTTCGCGGGCGGAGCCCCCGCAAAGAGGGTCTGGGGGCCTCCTAGGCCGTGTCTGACAAATCCCGCCTGGCGCCCTGCGGGCGGACGGCGGTATTTGTCAGACACGGCCTAACCCGCCCAGGGCAGCCGAAGTTCGAAGCGGGCTCCGCCCCGTGGGGCGGTGGAGGTCGTCAGCGTGCCTCCGTGGCGGTGAGCCACATCCCGGGCGATCGCGAGACCCAGCCCCGCCCCGCCCGCGTCACGCGTACGGGCCTCGTCGAGGCGCACGAAGCGCTCGAAGATCCGTTCCCGCTCCGCATCCGGAACCCCCTCCCCGTCGTCGTCGACCGCGAGCACGACGCGGTCTCCCGCACGCCACACGCTCACCGACACCGCCGTCCGCGCGTGCCGCTGGGCGTTGTCCAGCAGGTTGCCCAGCACCCGCGCCAACTGTCCGCGCGAACCCGCCACGTCGAGCCCCTCACCGGCGTCGACCGCCACCGGGACCCGGGCGGCGGGGCGCTGCGAGACCTCCTCCCGGACCAGGGCCCCCAGGTCGAAGCGCGTACGACCCGGCCGCTCCCCCGCGTCCAGCCGGGCGAGCAGCAGAAGATCGGCGGCCAGCTGCTGCAGTCGTACGGTGTCCGCCACCGCGCCCGGCACGTCCAGCAGGTCCGGGTGCGCGGCGCCGACCTCCAGCTGGGTGCGCAGCGAGGCGATCGGGTTGCGCAGTTCATGGGACGCGTCGGCGACGAACCGCCGCTGCCGCTCGACGGAGGTCTCCAGCGCGGCGAGCGTGTCATTGGTCGTACGGGCGAGGCGGGCGACCTCGTCACGCGAGTCCGGCACCGGGACCCGGCGCGAGAGGTCCGCCGAGGCGGTGATCGCGGCCATCTCGGCCCGGATGCCCTCCACGGGCCGCAGTGCGCGCTGCGTGACCAGCCAGGTCACACCCGCGACGACGGCCAGCAGCACGGGCAGCCCGATCAGCATCGCGTCGCGCACCGTCCCGACCGCCTCCCTTTCGGCGGCGAGCGGCGCCCCCGCGTGCACGGTGACCGTCCCACCGCCGGGAACGGTCGCCTCGACGGCCGCGAACCGGTAGTCCGCCGTCTCCCCGTCCACCGTCGCGGTGCCGCTCTCCTCGTCGGCCCCGGACATCGCCTCCAGGTCCTCGCTCGCGGCCCGTACCTTCCCGTCCTCGCCGGTCACCCGCACCGGGCGCTCCTCGCCGTCGGGCAGCTCCAGCCGGTCGTAGGGGACACCGAGGTCGATCTGCGCCGCGACGTCCCGCGCGGTGACCTCCGCCTCGAGCGCGGCCCGGTCCGTCAGGTGCGTACGCAGGACGAGCAGGACGGCCAGGCCCGCGCCGATCAGCGCCACGGCGACGACGAGGGTGGCGCCGATCGCGGCCCGCGCCCGGACGGACCTCACGAGTTCACCAGCCGGTAGCCGGCGCCACGCACGGTCTGGATGGCGTCGGCACCCAGTTTGCGGCGCAGCGCGCTGACGTAGACCTCGACGATGTTCGGGTCGCCCTCGTACGCGAAGTCCCAGACGTGCTCCAGGATCTCCGGCTTGCCGACGACCTCCCCGGCCCGTAGGGCGAGCTGTTCCAGCACCGCGAACTCCTTGGCCGTGAGCACGATCTCGTCCTCGCCCCGGTGCACCCGGCGCGCGGCGGTGTCGACGGCGATCCCGCCCGCGCGCAGCACCGGGGAACCCCCGGCACGGGCCCGGCGGCGCAGCAGCGCCCTGACCCGGGCGACCAGGACGACGTACGAGAACGGCTTGGTCAGATAGTCGTCGGCGCCGGTGTCGAGCCCCTCGGCCTCGTCGTACTCGCCGTCCTTCGCGGTCAGCATCAGGATCGGCACGTCGTGCCCGGCCGCGCGCAGGGCGCCGCACACGCGGTAGCCGTTCATGCCGGGCAGCATGATGTCGAGGACGACGAGGTCGTACGAGCCCTCACCTGCACGGTGCAGCCCCTCCAGGCCGTCGTGCACCACGTCCACGGCGAAGCCCTCGGCGGTGAGGCCCTTGGCCAGGGACAGGGCGAGTCGTGTCTCGTCCTCCACGATCAGCAGGCGCATGGGGCCAGGGTCCCAAACCGGACCTGAAGGCGCCTTCAGGTGACTTCAGGTGGGCTTCAGCCGGGTCCGGCCAGTGTGGACTCCGTCATCGCAACCGAGTCGCACAGGAGGCACCCTCATGAAGCGCAAGTTTGTCATCTCGACGATCGCCGCGGCCGTGCTTGTGGGCGGGGGCACGGCGACGGCGTTCGCCGTCGTGCCGGACGGGACCGCGAAGGTCACGACGGCCCCGTCGGCCGCCCCGAAGGCCCCGGAGGCCCCGGAGGTCACCATCGAGGAGGCCGCCGACGCGGCACTGCGCGCGGTTCCCGGCACCGTGACGTCTGCCGAGCTCGATGAGGCGGGCTGGGAGGTCGAGGTGCGGGGCAAGGACGGGAAGGAGCACGAGCTGCGGGTGGACGCGAAGACGGCGAAGGTCACGCCGGACGCGGACGCGGACGCCGAGGCCGAGGCCGAGGACGCCTCGGACGACGACTGACCCCCTGCGGGGGGGGCCGGGGGCGCGGGGAGGCCCCGCGCCCCCGGCGCCTGACCGCGACGCACACGCCTGCGGGCCAGGCCCCCGCCGGGCACCACCCGAGGCACACCTCGCTTGCGGGCCGGGCCCGAGGAGTCGAGCCCGGAGGGACCCCACCCCGCCACCCACCGACGGCAGCCGGGGCGGCGACCCCGACCGGGGTCGCCCGGCCGCGGGTCACCCCTTCGTGAGGCCCGCCACCAGGTCGTCCGCCGCCGTGTACGGGTCGAGTTCGCCCGCCACGATCCGTTCCGCCAGCGCGCCCAGGCGCCGGTCCCCGTGCAGGTCTCCGATCCGCTCGCGCAGGGCGGTGACCGCGATCGTCTCGACCTCGTGGGCCGCGCGGCGGGCGCGGCGGGCCGTCAGGACGCCGTGCTCCTCCATCCAGGCGCGGTGCTTCTCCAGGGCCTCGACGACCTCGTCGATGCCCTCGCCCCTCGCCGCCACCGTCTTCACGATCGGCGGCCGCCAGTCCCCCGGCGCCCGGGACTCGCCCAGCCCCAGCATGTGGTTGAGCTCGCGCGCGGTGGCGTCGGCGCCGTCCCGGTCCGCCTTGTTGACGACGTACACGTCGCCGATCTCCAGGATGCCCGCCTTCGCGGCCTGGATCCCGTCGCCCATGCCCGGCGCGAGGAGCACGACCGACGTGTCCGCCTGCGACGCGATCTCGACCTCCGACTGTCCGACGCCGACGGTCTCCACGAGCACCACGTCGCACCCGGCCGCGTCCAGCACGCGGATCGCCTGCGGGGCGGCCCACGCCAGCCCGCCCAGGTGCCCGCGCGTCGCCATCGAGCGGATGTAGACGCCGGGATCCGACGCGTGCTCGGACATCCGCACCCGGTCACCCAGCAGCGCACCGCCGCTGAACGGCGAGGACGGGTCGACCGCCAGCACGCCCACCCGCTTCCCGGCCCGCCGGTACGCCGTCACCAGCGCCGACGTGGATGTCGACTTGCCGACACCCGGCGACCCGGTCAGGCCCACCACGTACGCGCCACCGGTCAGCGGAGCCAGCTCCGCCATCACCTCGCGGAGCTGGGGGGACGCCCCCTCGACGAGTGAGATCAGCCGGGCCACGGCCCTGGGCCGACCCTCCCTCGCCTGGGCGACCAGCTGGGGGACGTCCACCATCGTGCCTGCTCCGTTCGTCGTGGGGCGTAGTGGGACTCAGAGAAACTCAGAGGGGCTCTGAGCGGCTTACTTGCCCGGTACGCGCACGATCAGCGCGTCGCCCTGACCGCCGCCACCGCACAGCGCCGCCGCGCCGACCCCGCCACCGCGCCGCTTGAGCTCGAGCGCCAGGTGCAGGACGACCCGCGCACCGGACATGCCGATGGGGTGCCCGAGCGCGATCGCGCCACCGTTCACGTTCACCTTTTCCGGGGATACCCCGAGGTCCTTCATTGACTGCACGGCGACCGCCGCGAAGGCCTCGTTGATCTCGATCAGGTCGAGGTCGGAGACCTCCAGGCCCTCCTTCTTCAGGGCGTGCGCGATCGCGTTGGACGGCTGCGACTGGAGCGAGTTGTCCGGGCCCGCCACGTTGCCGTGCGCGCCGATCTCGGCGATCCACTCCAGGCCGAGCTCCTGGGCCTTGGCCTTGCTCATCACGACCACCGCCGCAGCGCCGTCGGAGATCTGCGAGGACGTGCCCGCCGTGATCGTGCCGTCCTTGGCGAAGGCGGGCCGCAGCTTGCCGAGCGACTCCACGGTGGTCTCCCCGCGGATGCCCTCGTCCTTGCTGAAGACGACCGGCTCGCCCTTGCGCTGCGGGATCTCGACGGGCGTGATCTCGGCCTCGAAGATGCCGTTCTTCTGCGCGGCGGCCGCACGCTGGTGCGAGAGCGCGGCGATCTCGTCCTGCTCGGGCCGGGCGATGCCGAGCCGGGTGTTGTGCTTCTCCGTCGACTCGCCCATGGCGATGCCCTCGAAGGAGTCGGTGAGACCGTCGTACGCCATGGCGTCGAGCATCTCGATCGCGCCGTACTTGAAGCCCTCGCGGGACTTCGGCAGCAGGTGCGGCGCGTTGGTCATGGACTCCTGGCCACCGGCGACGATCACGTCGAACTCGCCGGCGCGGATCAGCTGGTCGGCGAGCGCGATCGCGTCGAGCCCGGAGAGGCAGACCTTGTTGATGGTCAGCGCGGGCACGTTCATGGGGATGCCGGCCTTGACGGCGGCCTGCCGGGCGGGAATCTGGCCGGCGCCGGCCTGAAGCACCTGGCCCATGATCACGTACTGCACCTGGTCCCCTCCGATCCCGGCGCGGTCGAGCGCGGCCTTGATCGCGAAGCCGCCCAGATCGGCGCCGGAGAAGGACTTCAGGGAGCCGAGGAGCCGTCCCATGGGCGTGCGGGCCCCGGCGACGATCACGGAGGTGGTGCTGTTCGTTCCAGACATGAGAGGGGTTCCCCTTCCAGCGCGGCGGCTGAGGAGTGAACGAGGGTTTACTTGAACTGTACTGAGCGGTACGAGCCCGGGTCACCGGCCAGTCGGTGTGATGGCGCGCACGTTGCGTAACCACCGTCCGAGCGCTGCACTGGAGCCATGCTGACGCGAATCGACCACATCGGGATCGCCTGTTTCGACCTCGACAGGACCGTCGAGTTCTACCGTGCGACGTACGGCTTCGAGGTGTTCCACAGCGAGGTCAACGAGGAACAGGGCGTGCGCGAGGCCATGCTCAAGATCAATGAGACCTCGGACGGCGGCGCCTCCTACCTCCAGCTCCTGGAGCCCACCCGGGAGGACTCCGCCGTGGGCAAGTGGCTGGCCAAGAACGGTGAGGGGGTGCACCACATCGCCTTCGGCACCGCGGACGTCGACGGCGACGCCCAGTCCATCCGCGACAAGGGCGTACGCGTCCTCTACGACGAGCCGCGCATCGGCTCGATGGGCTCCCGGATCACGTTCCTGCACCCCAAGGACTGCCACGGCGTCCTGACGGAACTCGTCACCTCCGCCGCCCCGTCCACCGACCCGTCCTCGGCGGAGCACTGACCTCCGGATTCCCGGCCCGGTAGAGTGGGCGGCTCCGGGCCGGGGCCGGAACGGGGCCGCGCCACGGGCGCTGTCTGTTGGCGACGTGCTGTCTGCCAACATTCCCCGGGGGGCCGTTCACCGCGAACGGTGCTCATCTGTAGAGAGTTACCGACCAGGGGACGGATGGGACCGCGCAGTGCGGGGCTACGAACGCCAGGAGAGCCACCGAGCTGACGACGACCACCTCTCGCGGTTCGAAGCCGAGATGGACCGGCTGAAGACCGAGCGGGAGAAGGCCGTCCAGCACGCCGAGGACCTCGGGTACCAGGTCGAGGTGTTGCGCGCCAAGCTCCACGAGGCGCGCCGCGCTCTCGCGACCCGGCCCGCGTACGACAGCGCCGACCTCGGCTACCAGGCCGAGCAGCTGCTCCGTAACGCCCAGATCCAGGCCGACCAGCTGCGCTCCGACGCCGAGCGCGAGCTGCGCGAGGCCCGCGCGCAGACCCAGCGCATCCTCCAGGAGCACGCCGAGCACCAGGCCCGCCTCCAGGCCGAGTTGCACGCCGAGGCCAACCAGCGCCGCCAGCGGCTCGACCAGGAGCTCGCCGAGCGCCGCCAGACCGTCGAGGCGCACGTCAACGAGAACGTCGCCTGGGCCGAACAGCTGCGTGCCCGCACCGAGTCCCAGGCCCGCCGGCTCCTCGACGAGTCCCGCGCCGAGGCCGAGCAGGGACTGGCCGCCGCCCGCGCCGAGGCCACCCGGGTCGCCGAGGAGGCCCGGCAGCGGCTCGGCTCCGAGGCCGAGGCGGCCCGTACCGAAGCCGAAGCGATCCTGCTGCGCGCCCGCAAGGACGCCGAGCGGCTCCTGAACGCCGCCTCCACGCAGGCGCAGGAGGCCACCAGCCACGCCGAACAACTGCGCGCCACCACCACCGCCGAGTCGGACCAGGCGCGCCAGCAGTCGGCCGAGCTCAGCCGCGCCGCCGAACAGCGACTGGCCGAGGCGGACGAAAAGCTGCGCGAAGCCCGCGCGGAGGCCGACAAGGTCCTCACCGAGGCCAAGGACTCCGCGGGCAAGACGCTCGCGAGCGCCGAGTCGGCGAACGAGCAGCGCACCCGCACCGCCCGCTCGGAGATCGCGCGGCTCGTCGGCGAGGCCACCAAGGAGTCCGAGGCCCTCAAGGCCGAGGCGGAGCAGGCCCTCGAGGATGCCCGCGCCAAGGCGGAGAAGCTGGTCTCGGAGGCCGCCGAGAAGGCCCGTACGGTCGCCGCCGAGGATTCGGCCGCGCAGCTCGCGAAGGCCGCCCGTACCGCCGAGGAAGTCCTGAACAAGGCCTCCGAGGAGGCCAAGGCGACCACCCTCAAGGCCAAGGAGGAGGCCGACCGGATCCGCGGCGAGGCCGAGTCCGAGGCGGACCGGCTGCGGGCCGAGGCCCATGACACGGCCGAGGAGCTCAAGGGCGCCGCGAAGGACGACACCAAGGAGTACCGGGCCAAGACGGTCGAGCTCCAGGAGGAGGCGCGCAGGCTGCGCGGCGAGGCGGAGCAGCTGCGCGCCGAGGCCGTCGCCGAGGGCGAGCGGATCCGGAGCGAGGCGCGCCGCGAGGCCGTCCAGCAGATCGAGGAGGCGGCCCGTACCGCCGAGGAGCTGCTGACCAAGGCGAAGGCGGACGCGGACGAGGTCCGTTCCGGGGCGACCGCCGAGAGCGAGCGCGTTCGTACGGAAGCGATCGAGCGGGCCACGACGCTGCGTCGGCAGGCCGAGGAGACGCTGGAGCGCACCCGCGCCGAGGCCGACCGGCTGCGCGCCGAGGCCGAGGAGCAGGCGGACGAGGCGAGGGCCGCCGCCGAGCAGGCGGCCGACGCGCTGCGCGAGGAGACGGAACGTGCGGTCGCCGCGCGGCAGGCGGAGGCGGCCGACGAGCTGACCCGGCTGCACACCGAGGCCGAGTCCCGGCGCGACGCCGCCGAGCAGGCGCTCACCGACGCCCGCGCCGAGGGCGAGCGGCTGCGCCGGGAGGCCGGGGAGGAGACCGAGCGGCTGCGGTCCGAGGCGGCCGAGCGGATCCGTACGCTCCAGGCCCAGGCCGAGCAGGAGGCCGAGCGGCTGCGGTCCGAGGCTGCGTCCGACGCCTCGGCGTCACGTGCCGAGGGCGAGGCCGTGGCCGTACGGCTGCGGACCGAGGCCGCCACGGAGGCCGAGCGGCTGCGGTCGGAGGCGCAGGAGAAGGCCGACCGGGTACGGAGCGAGGCCGCGGCCGCCGCCGAGCGGGTCGGCGCGGAGGCCACGGAGGCGCTCGCCGCCGCCCAGGAAGAGGCCGGCCGGCGCCGCCGGGAGGCCGAGGAGATCCTCAGCGGCGCCCGCACGGAGGCCGACCAGGAGCGCGAGCGGGCCCGCGAGCAGAGCGAGGAGCTGCTGGCCTCCGCCCGTAAGCGGGTCGAGGAGGCGCAGACCGAGGCGCAGCGTCTCGTGGAGGAGGCGGACCGGCGGGCCACCGAGATGGTGTCGGCCGCCGAGCAGACCGCCCAGCAGGTACGGGACTCCGTCGCCGGTCTCCAGGAGCAGGCCGAGGAGGAGATCGCCGGGCTGCGCAGCGCCGCCGAGCACGCGGCCGAGCGGACGAGGAACGAGGCGCAGGAGGAGGCCGACCGGGTCCGTTCCGACGCGTACGCGGAGCGGGAGCGGGCGAGCGAGGACGCGGGCCGGATCCGCGCCCGCGCCGACGAGGAGACTGAGGCCGCCAAGGCGCTCGCCGAGCGGACCATGGCCGACGCGATCGCGGATTCCGAGCGGTTGCGTACGGACAGCGCCGAGTACGCGCAGCGGATGCGCACGGAGGCCGCCGACGCGCTCGCGTCGGCCGAGCAGGACGCGGCGCGCGCCCGCGCGGAGGCCCGCGAGGACGCCAACCGCATCCGCTCCGAGGCCGCCGCGCAGGCCGACCGGCTGGTGGGCGAGGCGTCGGGCGAGGCCGAGCGGATCACCGCGGAGGCGGCGGAGCTGCTGTCCACGGCCGAGCGGGACGCGGCACGGCTGCGCACCGAGGCCGAGCAGGTCAAGGCGGACGGTGAGGCGGAGGCCGAGGGCCTGCGCGCGGCCGCCCGCGCGGACGGCGAGCAGGTGCTGGACGAGGCCCGCGGGGCCGCCGACAAGCGGCGCGCGGACGCGGCCGAGCAGGCCGACCAGCTCATCGCCGAGGCGGCCGGGGAGGCCGAGCGGCTGCGCGCCGAGGCGGCGGAGACGGTCGACGAGGCGCGCAAGGCCGCGGACCAGCGCCGCGCGGACGCGGCCGAGCAGGCCGACCAGCTCATCGCCGAGGCGGCCGGGGAGGCCGAGCGGCTTCGCGCCGAGGCGGCCGGCGAGGCCGAGCAGATGCGCGCCGAGGCGGCCGAGACGGTGGGCTCGGCGCAGCAGGCCGCGGACCGCATCCGGTCCGAGTCGGAGCGGCTGCGGCGGGACGCCGAGAGCGCGGCCGAGCAGATGCGCGGGGAGGCCCGCGAGGAGGCCGACCGTACGCTCGACACGGCCCGTCGTGACGCGGCCAAGCGGCGCGCGGACGCGGCCGAGCAGGCCGACCAGCTCATCGCCAAGGCCCAGGAGGAAGCGCTGCGCGCGGCCACCGAGGCCGAGGAGCAGGCCGACACGATGGTCGGCGTGGCCCGCAAGGAGGCCGAGCGGCTGGTCGCCGAGGCGACCGTCGAGGGCAACTCGCTGGTCGAGAAGGCCCGTACGGACGCCGATGAGCTGCTGGTGGGGGCGCGGAGCGACGCGACGGCCATAAGGGAGCGTGCGGAGGAGCTGCGCAGCCGTATCGAGAGCGAGATCGAGGAGCTGCACGAGCGGGCGCGCCGGGAGTCGGCCGAGCAGATGAAGGCGGCGGGCGAGCGTTGTGACCAGTTGGTGAAGGCCGCCACGGCGCAACAGGCCGAGGCCGAGGCCAAGGCCAAGGAGCTGGTCTCGGACGCCAACTCGGAGGCCGGCAAGGTGCGGATCGCCGCGGTGAAGAAGGCCGAGGCGCTGCTCAAGGAGGCCGAGCAGAAGAAGGCCGACCTGAGCCGCGAGGCCGAGAAGATCAAGGCGGACGCGGAGCGCGAGGCCGACCGCATGATTTCCGAGGGCAAGCGGGAGCTGGACGTACTGGTGCGCAGGCGCGAGGACATTCAGGCGGAAATCTCGCGCGTCCAGGACGTACTGGAGGCTTTGGAGTCATTCGAGGCGCCGACCTCGGCCAAGGCTGCATCCATGAGCGGCTCCGCCGCGGACGGGGCCAAAGCGGGCGCGGCAGCGGGGGTTACACGTTCGAGCGGCAAGTCGTCCGAGAGCTAGCCACTCAAAAGGCTGGACATTCTCCATATCAAACGGGCATCCGCTCGATGACACGCCGCTTCGGCCCCTAGGATTCCCCCTATCACCTCACCGGTCTCATTCGACAGGAACCCCATGAGCGACACTTCCTCCCCCTTCGGCTTCGAGCTCGTGCGGCGTGGGTACGACCGCGGTCAGGTGGACGACCGCATTACCAAACTCGTCGCCGACCGTGACAGTGCTCTCGCACGGATCACCTCTCTGGAAAAGCGCATCGAGGAGCTCCACCTCGAAACGCAGAATGCCCAGGCCCAGGTCACCGACGCCGAGCCGTCGTACGCCGGGCTCGGTGCGCGTGTCGAGAAGATCCTCCGTCTCGCCGAGGAGGAGGCGAAGGACCTGCGCGAGGAGGCCCGTCGCGCCGCCGAGCAGCACCGTGAGCTCGCCGAGTCGGCCGCGCAGCAGGTGCGCAACGACGCGGAGTCGTTCGCGGCGGACCGCAAGGCGAAGGCCGAGGACGAGGGCGTCCGGATCGTCGAGAAGGCCCAGGGCGAGGCGAACTCGCTGCGTGCCGAGGCGCAGAAGGACGCGCAGTCCAAGCGCGAGGAGGCGGACGCCCTCTTCGAGGAGACCCGCGCGAAGGCCGCGCAGGCCGCTGCCGACTTCGAGACGAACCTGGCGAAGCGCCGGGAGCAGTCCGAGCGGGACCTGGCGTCGCGTCAGGCGAAGGCGGAGAAGCGGCTCGCGGAGATCGAGCACCGCGCGGAGCAGCTGCGCCTGGAGGCCGAGAAGCTGCGCACGGACGCGGAGCGCCGGGCCCGTCAGACGGTGGAGACGGCGCAGCGGCAGGCCGAGGACATCGTGGCCGACGCGAACGCCAAGGCGGACCGGATCCGTTCGGAATCGGAGCGCGAGCTGGCGGCGCTGACGAACCGCCGCGACTCCATCAACGCGCAGCTGACCAACGTCCGCGAGATGCTGGCCACGCTGACGGGCGCCGCGGTCGCCGCGGCGGGCACCCCGGCGGACGACGAGCCGATCTCGCGGGGCGTCCCGGCCCAGCAGTCGCGCTAGTCGCCTGTCGGCAGCCTCGTACGAACCTCGTGTGCCCGGCACCGTCATGGTGCCGGGCACACGTGTGTGCGGGTGTACCAAATCAGGCGGATCCGGTAGCGGCGGCCACCCCGCGCCCGTAACGTGAACGCATGATCGAGCTCGAAGGCCTCACCAAGCACTTCGGCGACAAGGTCGCGGTCGACCATCTCTCCTTCCACGTCCGGCCCGGTGTCATCACCGGCTTCCTCGGGCCGAACGGAGCGGGCAAGTCGACGACCATGCGCATGATGCTCGATCTGGACAACCCCACCAGCGGGTCCGTCCGCATCGACGGCAAGCACTACCGGGAGCTTCAGGAGCCGCTCAAGTACGTCGGCGCGCTGCTGGACGCGAAGGCCATGCACGGCGGCCGCACCGCGTACAACAATCTGCTCTGTCTGGCGCAGGCGAACCGGATCCCGGCGCAGCGCGTGGCGGACGTGCTCGACATCGTCGGGCTGACGGCGGTGGCCAGGAAGAAGTCCAAGGGGTTCTCGCTCGGTATGGGCCAGCGGCTGGGAATCGCCGCCGCGTTGCTCGGTGATCCGCGCGTACTGCTCTTCGACGAGCCTGCCAATGGTCTGGACCCCGAGGGAATTCACTGGATCCGCCATCTGATGAAACAGCTCGCCGCCGAGGGTAGAACGATCTTCGTCTCGTCTCACCTGATGAGCGAAATGGCACTCACGGCCGATCACTTGATCGTGATCGGCCAGGGCCGGTTGCTCGCCGATACGTCAATGGCGGATTTCATCCATCAGAACTCCCGCAGTTATGTCCGGCTCCGCTCGCCTCAGCAGGAACGACTGCGCGACATCCTGCACGAATCCGGCCTGACCGCCATCGAATCGGGCAACGGCACGCTGGAGATCGACGGCGCCACGACCGAGGAGCTCGGCGAACTGGCGGCGCGGCACCGGATCGTGCTGCACGAGCTGAGCGCTCAGCGGGCCTCGCTGGAGGAGGCGTTCATGCAGATGACGGCGGGCTCGGTGGAGTACCACGCGCACTCCACCGAAACCGGCACCGGCACGGCCGCTGAAACCGGCATCGGCACCGGAAAGGAAGCCTGACCCATGGCATCGGTACCCGCCGTTCTCCAGTCCGAGTGGACCAAGATCCGTACGGTCTCCTCCACCACCTGGACCCTGGTCAGCGCCCTCGCCGTGACGGTCGCGCTGAGCGCCGCGCTCTGCGCGCTGGTGGCGGCGACGTTCGACGACATGTCGGAGCTCGAGCAGGCCACGTTCGACCCGACCCTGATCAGTTTCTCCGGGATGGTGCTGGGGCAGCTCGCGATGGTCGTCTTCGGCGTCCTCGTCGTCGGCACGGAGTACAGCTCCGGAATGATCCGTACGTCACTGGCGGCCGTTCCGCAGCGCGCCACCTTCCTCTTCAGCAAGATCACGGTGGCGGGGCTGCTGGCGCTCGCGGTGGGCCTCGCGACCAGCTTCCTCACCTTCTTCCTCGGCCAGGCCCTGCTGGGAGAGCACCGTACGACCATCGGCGAGGAGAACGTCCTGCGCGCGGTGGTCGGCGGCGGGCTCTACATGGGGCTGATCGCGGTCTTCTCGATGGGGGTCGCGGCGATGCTGCGCAGCTCGATGCTGTCGCTGGGCATCCTGATGCCGTTCTTCTTCCTGGTCTCGCAGATCCTGTCGCAGGTCCCGTACGCGAAGGACGTCGCCCGCTACTTCCCCGACCAGGCCGGATCCAAGATCATGCAGGTGGTGCCGTCCGCGCTGAACACGGAGGAGGCCCCCTACGGACCGTGGGGCGGGCTCGGCATCATGCTGCTCTGGGTCGCGGGCGCGCTCATCGGCGGGTTCGTGGTCCTCAAGAAGCGGGATGCGTGACACAGCACAGGATCGGCTTGGGCGGAACCGTCAAGAGCTGGATATCCTCCTAACTCTTACGGGGGCGTGCGGCCGGCTGCGGTCAGTGCCCCGACGACCTGAACTGTCGATGGGGCTGGAGAATGATCGAGGCAGTCGGCCTGACGAAGCGCTACGGCGCCAAGACGGCCGTGTACAACCTTTCCTTCCAGGTGCGGCCGGGTTCCGTCACCGGCTTTCTCGGGCCCAACGGTTCCGGCAAGTCGACGACCATGCGCATGATCCTCGGTCTTGACGCACCGACTTCCGGCCACGTCACGATCGGCGGCCACCCCTTCCGGCAGCTGCCGAACGCACCGCGTCAGGTCGGCGCGCTGCTCGACGCCAAGGCCGTGCACGGCGGGCGAAGCGCGCGGAACCATCTGCTGTCGCTCGCGCAGCTCTCCGGCATCCCGGCCCGCCGGGTCGACGAGGTGCTCGGCGTCGTCGGTCTGCAGGATGTCGCGAAGCGGCGTTCCAAGGGCTTCTCGCTGGGTATGGGGCAGCGGCTCGGCATCGCGGCGGCGCTGCTCGGCGACCCGCAGGTGCTGCTCTTCGACGAGCCGGTCAACGGCCTCGACCCCGAGGGCATCCTCTGGGTGCGCAACCTGATGAAGCAGCTGGCCGCCGAGGGCCGTACCGTCTTCGTCTCCTCGCACCTGATGAGCGAGATGGCCCTCACCGCCGACCACCTGATCGTGATCGGGCGCGGGCAGCTGCTCGCGGACATGAGCGTCAAGGACTTCATCTCGAACAACTCCGCGGACTTCGCGCGGGTGCGTACGCCGCACACCGAGCCGCAGCAGCGGGAGAAGCTGACGGGCGTCCTCACCGAGGCCGGCGGGCAGGTCATGCCGGAGGCGGACGGGGCCCTGCGGGTGACCGGACTGGCGCTGCCGACGATCAGCGACCTGGCGCACGGGGCCGATGTCCGGCTCTGGGAGCTCTCGCCGCACCAGGCCTCGCTGGAGGAGGCGTACATGCGGATGACGCAGGGCGCCGTGGACTACCGCTCGACGAACGACCAGCGGGCCGGTCTGATGCAGCAGCAGCCGATGGGGTACGCGGCGCAGCCCGTCGCCGCCCCCGACGTACCGCAGCAGGGCTGGTACGCCCCGCCGCCGCCCGGACAGAACCCGTACGCCGCCCCCGGCGCACCCGTCGGCGCCCCGCCCGTCGCGCCGCCTGCCGCCCCCGCCGAAGCCCCGCCCGCGCCCGCGCCCGCCGCCGACCTGACCAAGCCCGAGGACGCCCGATGACCGCCCCCACCCATCACCAGCAGCAGCCGGGCGTCGGCTACGCCTCGCCCATCCCGGTGCGCAAGGCGCACCTGGGCGACGCCCTCGCCTCCGAGTGGACCAAGATCCGGTCCGTGCGGTCCACGATGTGGACGCTCGGCGTCATGATCCTCCTGATGGCCGGTATCGGTCTGGGTTTCGCCGCGATCGTCGCGAGCTCCGGCGTCAGCACCGAGGGCGAGTCGGCCCTCCCCCTCGGCTTCTTCGGTGTGCTGCTCGGATCGATCTGTGTCATCACGCTCGGCGTGCTCACGATCGCCTCCGAGTACGGCACCGGCATGATCCGTACGACGCTGACGGCGTGCCCCAGCCGCGCCCGGGTGCTGACCGCCAAGGCGCTCGTCTTCTTCCTGCTGGTCTTCACCGTCACCACGCTGACCGCCGGCTTCGTCGCCGTGGTCCAGGTGGCCCTCGTGGACGCCGCCGAGCCGACCGGCCAGGAGTGGCTGCGCGCGACCGTGGGTGTGGGCCTGTTCATCGCGCTGCTCGGGCTGCTGGCCCTGGCCGTCGGGGCGATGATCCGTCACTCGGCGGGCGCGATCACGCTCATGATCGGTCTGATGCTGCTCCCGCTGGTGGCGGCCATGTTCATGTTCTCGGAGTCGCTGGTGGAGATCCAGCGGGTGCTGCTGGACTACTCGATCCCGAGCCAGATCATCGCGCTCTACAGCGAGGCCACGCCGGACGGGACCGGCCCCGCGGGCTGGGAGCCGATGTGGATCATGCTCGGGGCGGCCGCCGTCGCGATGGGCGGCGCGTACCTCACGCTGCAGAGCCGCGACGTCTGAGCGGCTTCAGTACCTCGGCGCGTTACGGGACCGCTGCACCCGCGAGGTGCGGCGGTCCTTCGCGTTCCAGCACGCCTTGTGCCAGTGCCGCCGGTCCTCCACACCCCCGTACTCGGGCCAGGCCACCACGTGCGGCGTGCCTGAGGGGATCTCCTGGTCGCATCCGGGGCAGCGATAGCGCTTGCCGACGGCGCTCGCTCCGGCGACATGACGTACGCACCACTCCTCGCCCTGCCAGCTCTCCGTGCGCTGCACACCGCCGTAGCGGTCGCCCGGCTCGCTCGCGCGGTCGGTCGGATTCTCGCCGCCTCGGGGGCGGTTGCGGCGCGGGGACACGTGAACACCTCACGGGCAGAACGGACAGTTCCCTCCAGCGTACGGTCCGCGGCGGCGGGTAGGCGCCTCCCATCGGCCCGGAGCACGGCACCCGTAGGGGCCAGTTACCGGAAAATCGCAACAACTTCACGTGTGGCCGTGCCTTTGGCACGTGCGGGGCGTTGTTGCCTGCGAGGGGGGAGTGCCGCGTCGGCCGCAAGGAGGCAGAAGGCGATGCGCGTTGGAGCTTTTGTACTGGCCGCCCAGTTCCCGGGCCAGGGCCAGGGGGAGGCACTGCACCGGGCCGTACGGTCCGCCGAGGCCGCCGAGGCGTCGGGACTCGACTCGGTCTGGCTGGCCGAGCACCACTTCGTGCCGTACGGCGTCTGCCCGTCGGCGGTGACCCTGGCCGCGCTGCTGCTCGGCCGCACCGAGCGGATCCGGGTGGGCACGGCGGTGAGCGTGCTGCCGACGGTCCACCCGGTGGCGCTCGGCGAGCAGGCCGCTCTGCTGCACCTCACATCCGGGGGACGGTTCTCGCTCGGAGTGGGCCGGGGCGGGCCCTGGGTCGATCTGGAGGTCTTCGGCTCCGGTCTCCCGGCGTACGAGGACGGCTTCCCCGAGTCGCTGGATCTGCTGCGGCGATGGCTGCGCGATGCCCGGGTGTCCGCCCAGGGAGAACGATTCAGCTTCCGTGAAGTCGCCGTCGTACCAAGGCCGGACGAACTCATCGGCGGTGCGGGCGAGGGGCCGGAGGTGATCGTCGCGTGTACGTCCCCGACGAGCGTACGGCTGGCCGCCGAGCGCGGGCTGCCCATGCTCCTCGGCATGCACTGCGGCGACGACGACAAGGCGGAGATGGTCGCCCTGTGGCGCAGGCACGCGCTCGCGGCCGGCCACGCGCCGGAGGCCGTCGCGGGCGCCGGGCATGTGTCGGCCGGGGTGGCGCAGATCGCCGATACCCGCGCCCAGGCCGAGGAGACCCTGCTGAAGGCGATGCCGGGGTGGCTGAAGAAGGGGCTCGACGCCCATGTCACGGTCGACGGCCGCCGGCGCTCGATGCGCGATCCCGTGGCGTACACGGAGCTGCTGTGCGGACTGCATCCCGTGGGCCCGCCGCGGCTGGCCGCCGACCGGCTCGCCGCCACCGCGGAGCGCACCGGCATCACGCGTTTCGCGCTGCTCGTCGAGGGCTCCGGCGATCTGGCGGCGACGGAGGAGAACGTCCGGCGTCTGGGCAGCGACGTACTGCCGCTGCTCGTGTAGGGGGTGTCCGGCGGACCAGGCTGGATCATCGAGCGGCGGCATGCGGCTTCGGATCCAAGGCGGAGGAGGGAGGCATGGCGGAGCCATGCCGACTGACGACAACGCAGGAGACGGGGTCGCAGGGCGTCGCGAGCCCAGCCTGGTCCGCCGGACACCCCCTAAGGGTGCGGGCCGCACTCTCGTACGGCCCGCACTCCCGCGCCGGCCCGTCATCCGGCTGATGCCGCCACTCCGCGCCGGGAAGCTCCGGGCCGGGAGATTCCGTGCCAGGAGCCTCCGGGCGGGGTAGTTCCGTGCCGGGATACGGCGGCACAAGACATCAGCAGTCGCGCAGTTCGGGCGACTGGTTGAGCAGCTGGGCCCGTGCGGAAGTGAAGCGGGCGAGCCGCTCGTCCACCGAGGGGTCCAGCGGGAACACCGCGACGCGGTGGCAGTTCTGGAATGCGAGCCGTACGCCGAAGTGCCGCTGAAGGGCCCCCCGGATGGCGTCGCTCGCGAGCGCGCGCAACAGCTGACCACGTGCCTGCTCGTCCGGCGGAGGCGTCTGGTTGTCGGCGAAGTCGCCGCCGTCCACCTTCAGCTGAGCCACCAGAGAGCTGATCATCTCCCATGCGAAGGGCAGGGAGGTCCGGACGCAGTCGACGAATGCAGCTTCGTCGACCTCGCCTCGCTCGGCCTGTTCCAACAGCGCCGGTGAGACGTCGAGCGACATGGGTTCTCCTCTCGCGACCCCGGGTACCGGAGTCTTACGGGCAGGGAAGGAGGGCGTCGGCGCACGGCTGAGCACGGCCGATCATGGCAACGCAGAGTGCACGGCCGACGACCTCCTGCTTCCACGTTAAGCGCGCTGTCTGGTCCGCACCAGGAGATTGGGAACACAACCGGCCATTAACGAAGGGGGACAAGACGGGCGACCCGAAGGGTCTCGGCCAGGCGCGGCGAGGGTGCCGTGACGGGTGGGGAGTGAGGAATCGCGCGGAGCCTCATGAGTCGAGTAGCGTTGCGCCCCATGCGTCTCGTCATCGCCCGCTGCTCCGTGGATTACGCGGGCCGGCTCACCGCCCACCTGCCCTCCGCGCCCCGTCTGATCCTGGTCAAGGCAGACGGCAGCGTCTCCATCCACGCCGACGACCGGGCGTACAAACCACTGAACTGGATGTCGCCGCCGTGCACGCTGAAGGAGGGCGACGGCGACAGAACTGACGTCTGGACGGTCGTCAACAAGGCGGGCGAGAAACTGATCATCACGATGGAGGAGATCCTCCACGACTCGTCGCACGAGCTGGGTGTCGACCCCGGCCTCATCAAGGACGGCGTGGAAGCGCACCTCCAGGAGCTCCTCGCGGACCGGATCGAGACACTCGGCGACGGATACAGCCTCATCCGGCGCGAGTACCCCACGGCCATCGGCCCCGTGGACATCCTGTGCCGGGACGCGGACGGGGCGACGGTGGCGGTGGAGATCAAGCGACGCGGTGAGATCGATGGCGTCGAGCAGCTCACCCGTTATCTGGACCTGCTGAACCGCGACCCCCATCTCGCGCCGGTCCGCGGCGTTTTCGCGGCCCAGGAGATCAAGCCGCAGGCGCGGGTGCTGGCGACGGACCGGGGCATCGGGTGCGTGGTGCTGGACTACGACGCCCTGCGCGGCATCGAGGACGACAAGCTTCGTCTGTTCTGACGGGCGGGGCGGGGGCGGCCCCGTACGGCCTTCGGCCGTGTCCTTCGAACGCCGGACCGGCTCCAAAGGAGCCGGTCCGGCGTTTCAGTTCGCGCTAGCTGCTCGAAGCCGAGCCGCTGGGGCTGCCCGCGCCGCCGTCCGTGGTGCCGGTGGTCGTGCCGCCCTCCGTGGTGCCGGTGGTCGTGCCCGTGGAGGTGCCGCCCTCCGTGCTGCCCGTGGTCGTACCCGTCGACGTACCGCCACTGGTCGGGGTGCCGGTCGAACCGGTCGACGTACCGCCCTCCGTGGTGCCGGTGGTCGTGCCCGTCGACGTGCCCCCGCTGCTCGGCGTGCCGGTCGAACCGGTCGACGTGCCCGTGGACGTGCCACCGCTCGACGGCGAGCCGGTCGTACCGCCCGTCGTCGACGTGCCGCCCGTCGTGCCACCCGTGGTGGACGACGAGCCGCTCCCGCTGGCGCTTCCGCTTCCGCCCGTCGTCGACGTGCTGCCGCCACCCGGAGTCGTCGGGTCGCCCGCCGAGCCGCTCTCGCCGGGCTTGGCGGGGACGTTGGGCGGGACGTCGGACGGGGTGCGGGAGGGGTCGTCGGAGGAGCCGCCCGTACCGCCGCCCGTCGTGCCGTCGTCGGGGCTGTGGGTGGAGTCCTTGGCGGGCTCGTCGGCGTTGAGGCCGTCGCTGCCGGTGTCCTCGTTCGCCGACTGCTCGTTCGTCACCTGCTTCGCGGGCCCGTCGCCTTCGCCGGACGTCGCCCCGAGCGTCACCACCGTGCCGAGTACGGCGGCGAGCAGCGCGCCCGCGCCGGCCGCGATCAGGTTGCGGCGGGCGCCGGAGAAGATCGTGCGGCGGGCGCCCACGGGCACCGGCGGCGGCGTCTCGCGGCGGGTGACCAGGGTCTCGTCCGGCCGCGGCGGCAGCCCGAGCGCGGCCGGAACGCCCCCGGGCGGGGACGCCGACTCCTCGTAGCGCGCGGCCGGAACCTCCTCGCCGGCCGGGGTGCGACCGCCGTGGACCGGGCCTCCGGCGCGGTCCGCGACCAGGGCGAGGGCCCGTCGGCCCGCGACCGTACCGCGCTTGTCGGCGAGCGCGCCGCGCAGCGCGATGGACGCCTCCAGCTCGGCGCGGGCCCGGTCGAGGTTCCCCGAGCACAGTGCGAGCACGCCCAGCTCATGGTGGAAGTACGCCTCCTCGGCGACCTCACCCGCGAGCCTGGCAGCCTCCTGGCCGGTGCGCAGGGCGCGCTCCCAGGCGCCCCAGTGCAGCCCCGCCGCGAAGGCGGGGGCGGCGCTGCGGGCGAGCAGGACGGCCGCGCTGGGGTGCCCGGCGTCGCGGCCCGGCACCAGCGCGGTCATCGCCGCGAGGACCGCGTCCGCCTCGGCGGCGGCCCGCTCGGGCGCCACCGAGGGGTGGCCTGCCCACCAGGCGTAGTGCTGGGCGGCGGTGTGGGCGCGGGTGACCGAGCCCTCGCCGTAGCCGGCGGCCACCAGCTGGGCCGCGACGCCCGCGGCCAGCCGGTAGCGGGAGCCGACGGGGGTGAGCAGTCCGGAGCCGGTCAGCTCGCCGAGCGCCGCGTCCGCGTGGGTGTCCCCGACGAGCGCGGGCAGATGCGCCTGGTGCGGGATCTCGCCGCCGAGCGCGACGGCGAACCGCAGGGTGTCGCGCGCCGATTCGCTGAGCCGGGAGGCCAGCAGCGCGGCGGGCGCGGCGCCCTCCCCCAGCGTCGGCAGCGGGACGTCGTGCCCGTCGGCGAACACGTCGTCCCCGTCGCCGTCCGGGTCCGGGGCGCGCAGGGCGTCGCGCTGCCGCAGCAGCGCACCGGCCTGGACGAACCGCAGCGGCAGGCCCTCCGACTCGAACCAGAGGTCACCCGCCCAGTTCGCCTCGTCGTCGGTGAGCGGCCGCTCGACGGCCCGCTCCAGCAGTTCCAGCGCGGTGCTGCGGCCGAGCCCCTGGAGGAAGACCTCTTCGAGGTGCGAGTCGGCCGAGGGCGCCGCGACGTCGGGGGTGGCGGCGAGCACGAAGGCGCACTCGGGGGTGGCGTCGAGCAGCTCGTCGAGCGCGGTGCCGCCGAACTCCAGGTCATCGAGGACGACGACGGCGCCGATGTCACGGACCAGCTCGAGCAGTCCGGCCCGGTCGGGGCGGTGCAGCGGTGCGCTGTGGACGGCGGTGAGGAGTTCGTACAGCAGCTCGGTGGGCGTGCGGTGGTAGCCGGAGAGACGGACGACCCCGTCGGGTGCGAGGTCGGCGCAGTCGGTGGCGATCGCGTCGAGCAGGGCCGTGCGTCCGGAGCCCGCGGGGCCGGTCAGCCGGACCGAGCGGCCGCGCCCGAGCAGCCGTACCAGCCGCTCTCGCTCCTCCCCGCGCTCCAGCAGCGGCAGCGGCGGGCCGGACGGACCCGGCGGCAGCGGCGGCTTGGCCGCGCGGCGCATCTCGTCGCGCTCGTCGGCGCTGTGGCGGACCGGAGCGGCGGGCTGTTCGCCGGGCGGGCAGGGCTCTATCTCACTGCCGTCGATGGGGTTGACGGTGAGCAGGAAGTCGCCGGAGACGAGCCGGGCGGTGCGGGCGAGCGCGGGCTTCTGCTGCCCGAAGTCGGCCGTCGCCGGGTCGCGCGGGGCGCGCGGGGCGACGCCCTCGGCGTCGTCGAGGCGGTCGTTGTCATGGCCGTACGATTCCGGCCCCCGGTTCATCGGGTCCATGGTCAAAGCCCCCCAGATGGCGTGGCGTGTTGAGAAGCCCCTCCCGGCCTGTCTGCACGCTCCGCTGTCGCTTCTGGTCCGGTGCCCGCCGTATGGGTCCGTCAATCGGCAGGCCACCGCACCCTAGACCTTGGGTCAGTATCCGGGAACAGGCGGGGTGCCGTGCCGCCCAGGACGTCACAGTCTCGTGAGGATTGTGCGTCCTGCCTGGATGGCCCCGTCAGACCCGAGGCAAGGATTCTGCGGCGATTCCACCCTCGATGGCCAGAATCCGGTGCAGGCGGGTGGCCACCAGGAGGCGCTGCATCTGGGGCGGTACGCCGCGCAGGACGAGCCGCCTGCCGCAGCGGCCGGCTCGCCGGTGCGCGCCCATGATGACCCCGAGCCCGGTGGCGTCCCAGGAGTCGAGACCGGTCAGGTCGAGCACGAGGTCACCGACTCCGTCGTCGACGGCCGAGTGCAGGACCGTACGGGCGTCCGCCGCGCTGCGGACGTCGAGGCGGCCCCCGACGACCAGCTCGGCATGGTCGCCCCTGATGTGCATATGCGCTCCCCGAGAGTGCTCCGTTTGGTCAGATGCTTCAACTACTGCTTTCCACAACTGACTGTCGTGTGGGTCCAGAAGTTGCCGCCTGTAAGCGAACCGATACCGAATTCACCCCATGGGGTGATACCTCATGGCCCAGTTCGGTTCAGTACCGGTTCGCCACCGGTTCAGCCGGTCCGGTACGTGCTCAGTGCTTGTAGAACCCCTGCCCGCTCTTGCGGCCGATATCACCGGCGTCCACCATCCGGCGCATCAGCTCCGGCGGGGCGAACTTCTCGTCCTGCGACTCGGTGTAGATGTTGCTGGTGGCGTGCAGCAGGATGTCGACGCCGGTCAGGTCGGCCGTCGCCAGCGGGCCCATGGCGTGCCCGAAGCCGAGCTTGCAGGCGATGTCGATGTCCTCGGCGGTCGCGACGCCCGATTCGTACAGCTTCGCGGCCTCGACGACGAGGGCCGAGATGAGCCGGGTGGTGACGAAACCGGCGACGTCGCGGTTGACGACGATGCAGGTCTTGCCGACGGACTCGGCGAACTCGCGGGTGATGGCGAGGGTTTCGTCGCTGGTCTTGTAGCCGCGGACGAGCTCGCACAGCTGCATCATCGGGACGGGCGAGAAGAAGTGCGCGCCGACGACGCGCTCCGGACGCTCCGTCACGGCCGCGATCTTCGTGATCGGGATGGCGGAGGTGTTGGAGGCGAGGACCGCGTCGTCCCGTACGAGCTTGTCGAGGGCGCGGAAGATCTCGTGCTTGACCTCGAGCTTCTCGAAGACCGCCTCGACGACGATGTCCGCGTCGGCGACGGCGTCGAGGTCGGTGGTCGTGGTGATGCGGGCCAACGCCGCCTCGGCGTCGGCGGCTTCGAGCTTGCCCTTGGCGACGAACTTGTCGTACGAGGCCTTGATGCCGTCGGTGCCGCGGGTCAGGGCCGCGTCGGTGACGTCACGCAGGACGACGTCCCAGCCCGCCTGGGCGGAGACCTGCGCGATACCGGACCCCATGAGTCCGGCGCCGATGACGGCGAGCTTCCTGGCCACTACTGCACCCCTTAACAGACGTTTACCTATCGGATCTCTGCCGGAGGTTAGCGCCCGTGAGGCGCGCTGTGGCGACGAAGAGATACGCGTCACGTCTCACATGACGGACATCACACCGGTGCGGCACCGATGGACACGTGCGCGGGTCACTCCGCCGCCCGTACGGCATAGGTCCGCACCTTCTCCCCCAGCAGCTCCTCCATCTCGTCGAGGAGCACGAGGGCTTCGCGGGAGACGACGGTGGCCTTGCGGCCGGCGACCATCTCGCGCCCGATACACCCCATCAGGGTGCTGTGGATCCAGGAGAGCTGACCGGCCACGAGGGTGGGCAGCGGGTCGTCCGGGGCGGCGCCGGTCTCCTCCCTGAGGGCCTCCTCCAGGTTCTCCAGCTGGTCCTGCTGGATCCGCCAGAGCCGGGAGCGCAGCGTGTGGGCCTCCTGGACGACCCGCATGAAGGAGGCGTAGCCCTCGAAGAGCCCGATGGACGGCGCGACGCTCTCGGCGGCTTCCCGCAGTTCGCGCAGGACGGCGTCGCAGGCGGATTCTCCCTTGCGGCGGCCGCGTACGTACCGCGCGAGGCGGTCGACGATGCTCGCGCCGCGGTCGAGGAAGAGGTCCTCCTTGGCCGGGAAGTAGTTGTAGACGGTGTTGACGGACACGTCGGCGGCTTCGGCGATCTCGGCGATGGTCACGGCGTCGAAGCCGCGCTCCAGGAACAGCCCGGTGGCCACATCCGAGATGTGCTGCCTGGTCTGCCGCTTCTTGCGTTCCCTCAACCCCTCTGCCATGGCCCCATCGTAGAGGCATCACTGGGCCCGATGAAAACTTGGAGTCATTGCAAATTTCAAGTGACTCTGTTTTCCTGACGGTATGACAATCAGTGCGGCCGGGCTCGCCCGGACCTTTCACACCAGGAACGGCACGGTCGAGGCCGTACGCGGCATCGACCTGACCGTGCGCTCCGGCGAGATCGTCGGCTTCCTCGGCCTGGGGGCACCTCCCATGCCCGAAGGGCTATGGGGGAGGTGCGGGCAAGACCACCACCCTGCGGATGCTCACCACGCTGCTGCCGCCGACCGGCGGCGTCGACCCGCAGCTCTCCGTACGCGAGGAGCTGGTCACGCAGGCACGGCTGCACCGCGCCCCCAAGGCCGAGGCCCTCGCCCGCGCCGACGAGCTGGCCCGCGACCTGGGCCTGACCGCACTGCTGGACCGCCCGTGCGCGGCGCTCTCCGGCGGGCAGCGGCGGCGGCTCGACATCGCGATGGGCCTGACGCACCGGCCCGAGGTGCTCTTCCTCGACGAGCCGACGACCGGTCTCGACCCGGGCAGCCGGGCCGAGCTGTGGAAGCTGGTCCGCCGGCTGCGTGACGAGCACGGCACCACCGTCTTTCTCACCACCCACTACCTCGACGAGGCCGACGAGCTCTCCGACCGGCTCGTCGTCGACAAGGGCGTGGTGGTGGCGGACGGCACCCCCGCCGCACTCAAGGAGCGGCACGTCGGCTCGGCCACCGCCTCCCTCCAGGACGCCTTCCTCGCCATCACCGGGCGCGGCCCCGCCCCGGTGGACGCCACCCCCCTCGCCGTCTAGGCCCTGTCAGGAGCCCCCTTTGCTGATCCACGACACCGCGCTGATCTTCGGCCGGTACGCCCGCGCGACCCTGCGGTCCAAGTTCCAGATCCTCTTCGGCGTGCTGATGCCGCTGCTGTACCTGCTCTTCTTCGGCCCGCTGCTGACCGGTCTCCCGCTCGGCTCCAAGGGCGACTCCTGGCAGGTCCTCGTCCCCGGGCTATTGCTCCAACTCGGGTTGTTCGGCGTCTCGTTCGCCGGTTTCGCCGTCATCCTCGACCAGCAGTCGGGCGTGGTCGAGCGGATGCTGGTCGCTCCCGTGAGCAGGCTCGCGCTGCTGCTCGGCCGGGTCCTGCGCGATGCCGCGCTGTTCGTCTTCCAGGCGGTGCTGCTGGTGCTCGCGGCCGTCGCGATGGGGCTGCGGGCGCCGCTCGGCGGCATCCTGATCGGCTTCGCCTTCGTCGCCGTACTGACGGTCGCGCTCGCGCCGCTGTCCTACGCGCTGGCGCTGAAGCTCTCCTCACCCCAGGAGTTCGGGCCGGTCATCAACGCCGTGTCGATGCCGTCGATGCTGCTGTCCGGGCTGATGCTGCCGATGGGGCTGGCGCCCGGCTGGCTCGACGTGCTCTCGCACTTCGTGCCGTTCCGCTACCTGGTGGACGCGGTGCGGGACGCGTACGTCGGCGAGTACGCGACGGTGTCGATGCTGTACGGGGTGCTCGTCGCGGCCGGGTTCGCGGCGCCGGCCGTGACCGTCGGCACGCGGGTCTTCCGGAAGGCCGGGGCGTAGCGGGGGCGGGACCGGCCTAGGCTGGCCGCATGGTCAATCTGACGCGCATCTACACACGCACCGGCGACAAGGGCACGACGGCGCTCGGCGACATGAGCCGCACGGCCAAGACCGATCTGCGGATCTCGGCGTACGCCGACGCCAACGAGGCCAACGCCGTCATCGGCACGGCCATCGCCCTCGGGCAGCTGCCGGAGGAGGTCGTGAAGGTCCTGGTCCGCGTACAGAACGATCTGTTCGACGTGGGCGCGGACCTGTCGACGCCCGTGGTGGAGGACCCGAAGTATCCGCCGCTGCGGGTCGAGCAGTCGTACATCGACAAACTGGAGGCGGACTGCGACCGCTTCCTGGAGGAGCTGGAGAAGCTCCGCTCCTTCATCCTCCCCGGCGGCACGCCCGGCGCGGCACTGCTGCACCAGGCGTGCACGGTCGTCAGGCGGGCGGAACGCTCGACGTGGGCGGCGATGGAGGTCCACGGCGAGACGATGAACGCGCTGACGGCGACGTATCTCAACCGGCTGTCAGACCTGCTGTTCATCCTTGCCCGTACGGCCAACAAGGAGATCGGGGACATCCTCTGGGTCCCGGGCGGGGAGCGCTGACGCGGACTCGGGGTTCTTCCTCGGCCAGATCGCGTAGCTGAGCGCGAACAGGCCGTGGAAGAACACCGCCCGCCAGGCGAAGCCCATCCACCCCGTCAGGGACGTGGTCCGGGACGCGTCGCCGACGTACCACATCGCGATCAGCAGCAGCCCGGTGGCGACGGCGGCGGCCACGACGGTGCCCAGCCACACCTTGCCCTCGTGGCGGGCGCGCGCCATGCCGTAGCGCGGCGGCTTCACCGGCGGGGGGCCGCCGCCGAAGCGGTGGGCGGCGTGGCCGTCGAGCCAGGTGATCGTGCGGTGGCCGTGGCCGACCGTGTAGCCGATGTAGAGCGCGGCGAGGCCGTGCTTCCAGCTCGGGTCGGCGCCGTTCTTCAGGTCGAGCGCGGTGACGACCAGCAGCACCACCTCCAGCAGCGGTTCGCAGAGCAGCAGCGCGGCTCCGGTGCGCGGCATCCGCAGCAGATAGCGGGCGGCGAGTCCGGCGGCCAGGAGTACCCAGAATCCGATCTCACAGATCGCGATCAGCATGACGATCACTGCCGCGCTCCCTTCTTCCTTCCGGCGTTTCCCTCCATGCTCCGGGCCGGGGCCGGCGATTTCGTCGGCGGTACGAAGGAACGCGCGCTGCACACTTCGATGTACCGCAGGCGCCCCGCACCTCGTCCACCGGACGGAAGACCCGGCCCGTACGCCGTTCCTAGGCTTCTCGCATGACTCCCGCGACGAAGAACCTGACCGAGGGCGCCCTCACCTTCCTGGTCGGCCTGGCCCTCAAGCTGTTCACGGCCGGCGTCGACACCCCGGTGATCACCCTGACCAAGGTCGGTGTCGTGATGATGGTCGCCGGCGGTGTGCTCGTGGCCTGGGGCCTGGTGCAGGCGGCGCGCGGCCCGGACCGTGTTTGATGGGACGGTGACCATCCCCCGCCCGCACCGCGACGACGTACTCATCTGCGTGGCCGGGTTCCTCGGCGGGCTGCTGCTGTGGCTGCTGAGGCTCGACTCCCACCCCGGGCAGGGCCTGCCGGCCCCGCGCTGGCTGGCGCTCGTGCCGCTGGCGGCCGCGTCCGGGGCGACGCTGCTGCGCCGCACCATGCCGCGCACCGCACTCGTCATCGGCTGCCTGGCGCTGACCGCCGACCAGTTCCTCACCGTGGGATCCATCGCCACCATCGGGCTGTTCACGGACCTGGTGTACGCCGCCGTGCTCTACGGCAGCCCTGCCGACGCCCGCCGTATCCCCGTCCTGTCCGAGGTCGGCACGGCGGTCGTGACCGTCACCGCGCTGGTGGTCTATCAGGACGCCGAGGCCGTGCTGTTCGGCCTGGTCTTCGGGCTGATCACGGTGGCGCCCGCCTGGACCGGGATCAGCGTGCGCAACCATCGCGACGCCGCCGAGGCGGCCACGCTGCGGGCCGAGCAGACCGCGCTGCTGGCCGAGTTGGACCGTACCCAGGCGGTCACGGCCGAGCGGGCCCGGATGGCCCGCGAGCTGCACGACATGGTCGCCAACCATCTGTCGGCCATCGCCATCCACTCCACGGCGGCGCTCTCGCTCGACGACCCGAGGACGACCCGCGACGCCCTGTCCGTCATCCGCGAGAACAGCGTCGACGGGCTGGCCGAGATGCGCAGGCTGATCGGGCTGCTGCGGGAGGGCGGCGAGGACGCGGAGCCCACGGCCTCGCCCACCCTGTCCGGGCTGGACGCGCTGCTCGCGCAGGCACGGACCAACGGGGCCTCCAGCGGGCTGGAGTTCGCCCTCGACGACGACCGCACCCCGGGCCTTCCGCTGCCGGCCCCGGTCGAACTCGCCGCGTACCGCATCGTCCAGGAGTCGCTGACCAACGCGCTCAAGCACGCGTCGCCCGGCGAGGTGAGCGTCGCCCTGGCCCAGGACGCGAAGAGCTTCACCGTGCGGGTGACCAGCCCGTACGGGGATCAGGGCGAGCGGCCCGGACCGCGGGCGCCCGGGTCCGGTGCGGGGCTCGTCGGGATGCGCGAGCGCGTGGCGCTGCTGGACGGGCGGTTCGAGTCGGGGCCGGCCACGGCGGCGGACGGCACGAAGATCTGGCACGTACGGGCCTGGCTGCCCGTCGAGGAAGGGAACAGCAGTTCATGACGATTCGGGTCGTGGTCGCGGAGGACCAGAGCGCCGTACGCTCCGGGCTGGTCCTGATCCTGGGCAGCGCGCCGGACATCGAGGTCGTCGGCGAGGCGGCGGACGGGGAGGAGGCGGTCGCGCGGGCCCGGGAGCTGCGTCCCGATCTGGTGCTCATGGATGTCCAGATGCCCCGGCTCGACGGGGTGTCGGCGACACGGCAGGTGGTCGGCGAGGGCCTGGCCGACGTTCTCGTGCTGACGACCTTCGATCTCGACGAGTACGTGTTCGGGGCGCTGCGCGCCGGCGCTGCGGGCTTCCTGCTGAAGAACACCGAGGCCAGAGATCTGATCGAAGCGGTACGGACGGTCGCGCGCGGCGAGGGCCTGATCGCTCCGGCCGTGACCCGCAGGCTGATCGCCGAGTTCGCGTCGCCGAGGCCTCTGCGGTCGGCGGACGCGCCGGACCCCGCCGTGCTGGACGTTCTGACGCGGCGGGAGCGCGAGGTGCTGGCGTGTCTGGGGCAGGGGCTGTCGAACGCCGAGATCGCGGTACGGCTGGAGATGGCGGAGGCGACGGTGAAGACGCATGTCAGCCGGCTGCTGGGGAAGCTGGAGCTGCGCAGCCGGGTCCAAGCGGCGGTGCTCGCCCAGGAGTTGGGGATCTGAGCACGGCTGCGGCCACAGCATGTACACCTAAGGTCTGGACCTCTTGACGATTGGTCCAGACCTTCCTAGTCTCGCCGCACGGCATACCGCTGTGAGCCCTGCGGATCGCCGGCACGGACCGTCCCCCCTTTGTCCGTCCGCAACTCGAGGAGCACCCTTGAGCACGAGAACCCCCCGCACCGGAAGCAGATTCAGATCACGAGCGACGGCGGGACTCACCGCCCTGCTCCTCCCTCTCGCCGCGATGGTCGGCCTCGCCGCCCCCGCCGAGGCGGCGACCTCCGCCACGGCGACGTACACCCGGACCCAGGACTGGGGCAGCGGCTTCGAGGGCAAATGGACGGTGAAGAACACCGGCACCACCTCGATCGCCTCATGGACCGTCGAGTGGGACTTCCCCTCCGGTACGTCCGTCACCTCGGCCTGGGACGCCGATGTCACCGGCTCCGGCACCCACTGGACCGCCAAGAACAAGAGCTGGAACGGCACCCTCGCCCCCGGCGCCTCCGTCTCCTTCGGCTTCAACGGCGCGGGCTCCGGCTCCCCGGGCAACTGCAAGCTCAACGGCGCCTCCTGCGACGGCGGCACCGTCCCCGGCGACAACGCGCCCTCGGCCCCCGGCACCCCGACCGCGAGCAACATCACCAACAGCGCGGTGACACTGAGCTGGACGGCCGCGACGGACGACAAGGGCATCAAGAACTACGACGTACTGCGCGACGGCACGAAGGTCGCCACCGTCACCGGCCTCACGTACACCAACACCGGCCTGAGCGCGGGTACGGACTACTCGTACGCGATACAGGCCCGGGACACCGCCGACCAGACCGGCCCCGTCAGCGGCGCCCGCGCCGTCCGGACGACCGGCGGGAACCCGAACCCCAACCCCGGGACCAAGGTCAAGCTCGGCTACTTCACCGAATGGGGCGTCTACGGACGCAACTACCACGTGAAGAACCTCGTCACCTCCGGCTCCGCGGCGAAGATCACGCACATCAACTACGCCTTCGGCAACGTCCAGGGCGGCAAGTGCACGATCGGCGACGCCTACGCCGACTACGACAAGGCCTACACCGCCGACCAGTCCGTCGACGGCGTCGCCGACACCTGGGACCAGCCGCTGCGCGGCAATTTCAACCAGCTGCGCAAGCTCAAGGCCAAGTACCCGCACATCAAGGTGCTCTGGTCGTTCGGCGGCTGGACCTGGTCCGGCGGCTTCGGCCAGGCCGTGGCGAACCCGACGGCCTTCGCCCAGTCCTGCTACGACCTGGTCGAGGACCCGCGCTGGGCCGATGTGTTCGACGGCATCGACCTGGACTGGGAGTACCCGAACGCGTGCGGTCTGACCTGCGACACCAGCGGTCCGGCCGCGATCAGGAACATGATGCAGGCGATGCGCGCCAAGTTCGGTGCGAACAACCTGGTCACCGCGGCCGTCACGGCCGATGCCTCGTCCGGCGGCAAGATCGACGCCGCCGACTACGCGGGCGCCGCCCAGTACATCGACTGGTACAACGTGATGACGTACGACTTCTTCGGCGCCTGGGCCGCCCAGGGCCCGACCGCCCCGCACTCCCCGCTGACCTCGTACGCCGGCATCCCACAGGCGGGCTTCAACTCCGCCGAGGCGATCGCCAAGTTCAAGGCCAAGGGTGTGCCCTCGTCGAAGCTGCTGCTCGGCATCGGCTTCTACGGGCGCGGCTGGACCGGAGTGACCCAGTCGGCGCCGGGCGGCACCGCGACCGGCCCCGCGCAGGGCACGTACGAGCAGGGCATCGAGGACTACAAGGTCCTCAGGAACAGCTGCCCGGCCACCGGAACCGTCGCCGGTACGGCGTACGCGCACTGCGGCGGCAACTGGTGGAGCTACGACACCCCGGCGACCGTCACCTCGAAGATGGGCTGGGCGAACAACCAGGGGCTGCGCGGAGCGTTCTTCTGGGAGTTCAGCGGTGACACCACCAACGGCGAGCTGGTGAGCGCGATCAACAGCGGACTGGGATAGCGGCCGGCCCGCTCAGGTCCTGTCCGGTCGATCAGGCCGAATCAGCGAGTGGGGGTCCCCCCACGCCCGCAGGGCATAGGGGGGAGGGTCCGGTGCGTGCAGCTGCAAGGCGGCGGAGGGAATCGACGCGGTGGCGGCACCTCCCGTGCCCGAAGGGCTACGGGGGAGTCGGTGACCGACGACAACGCAGCTGGGGGCACCCCCAGGCGCAGCTCTGGGGGAGTGCGTGCCAGGGCACGCGAGCCCGGCAAGATCGGCCGGACAGGACCTAGATGACCGGTACGGCCTCGTGTCGTACCAGCCGGACGCGGTCGCCGGACCCCACGACGGCGACCGCGGCCCGGTAGCCCTCCCCGGCGTCGACGTCCTCGAGCCGCACCGCGAGGTGCGGCTCGGGGCGTTCGTGCCACTCCAGCAGCTCGGCGGGCAGGCCGGGCGCGGACACCGTCAGCGTCGCCGGCTCGACCATCAGACCGTCGCCGGTGGCCTTCAGCACGGCCTCCTTGCGGGCCCAGTAGCGCGTGAAGGCACGCGCCCGCCCCGCCTCCGGAACCAGGGCCAGCTCACGCTGCTCGGCCGCGGAGAGCGCGTCGGCCAGCAGGTCCTGCCAGGGCACGATCTCCTCCAGGTCCACCCCGACCGGACCGGCCGTCGTCAGCGCGACCATCACCCGGCTGCCCGAGTGCGACAGCGAGAGCTCCAGTGGGGTACCGGGGAGGGTCGGCTTGCCGTGCGGTCCCTTGTCGTCCGGCCCGTCGCAGTGCTTGCAGACGGGTACGACGACCACGTCGCGCGGGGCGATCGAGAGCTGGGCGGCGACGACCCTGCGGGCCAGGACGTGGGCAGTCAGATACAGCGCCCGGGACTCGTCGTGGCGGAAGCCCGTGCACCGCGCCCGCTCGTTCTCGTCGAGCAGGTCCAGCAGCTCCATCAGCTCCGGCGCCCAGTGCGCCTCGGCGGACCAGACGTGGCACTCCCCCGGTCCCACCAGCGCGGGATCGTCGGTCACGCGACGTCGCCCCTCCCCCGGAGCTTCGCCTGGGGGGACCCCATCCAGCGACACGCCTCTTTCATGCCACATTGACTCGCTGCCCGGGAGGCGCCGCCTCCAGCCATGCGAGAAAGCCGGTGAGAGCGTCCTCGCTCATCGCCAGCTCCAGGCGGGTCCCCTTGTGCTGACAGCCGAGCACGATCGAGTCCGAGAGGAGCGCCAGCTCCTCCTCGCCCTCGGGCATCCGCCGCGCGATCACCTCGATCGCGGCGCGCTCCAGCGTCCGGCGCGGGCGGGGCGCGTACGAGAAGACCCGGAACCATTCGATCCGGTCACCGCTGTAGCGTGCGACGCCGTACACCCAGCCCTTACCGGAGTGATCGCTCTCCTCCGGTACGTTCCAGCGCAGGCTGCAGTCGAACGTGCCGCCCGAGCGCTGGATCAGCCGGCGGCGCAGGCCGAAGACGAAGAGCCCGATCACCACCAGTGCGACGACCAGACAGCTCACAAGCAGAGCGAGGAACATCTCCACCGACCTCCTCGCTTCGTCCCGTAGCGGAAAACCCTCTGCGCCTGCATATGCAGATTCACCTGCATCGCCTCAGCCGCGACCCGGTCTGGAGAAGTCCAGCTCGGGCCGCGGCTGAGGGTGGTCCATCGGCGGGGTGCGCTCAGCGCACCGCCACCGCGCGCAGCCGGACATCGGCGCGCCGCTCGGCGGCGGCGTCCGACTCCGTCTGTGCGCGCTCCAGCGCACGCTCGGCGCGCTGCTGGTCGATCTCGTCCGCCAGCTCGGCGATTTCCGCCAGCAGTGACAGCTTGTTGTCGGCGAACGAGATGAAGCCGCCGTGCACAGCGGCAACGACCGTTCCCTCGCTCGTACGGATGGTCACCGGGCCCGACTCCAGCACACCGAGCAGCGGCTGGTGACCGGGCATGACGCCGATGTCGCCGGACGTGGTGCGCGCGACGACCAGGGTGGCCTCGCCGGACCAGACCTGGCGGTCGGCGGCGACCAGCTCGACGTGCAGCTCAGCAGCCAAGGGTGGCTCCTCGGGTCACCACCCGGCGGTCATGCCGGGTGTTGGGTCATAAGTCTAGTAGGGGTCCGGGCGCTCAAACGCACGGGCCCGCCCCGTGCCTCTCGGCCGGGGGTCCGGGGGTTGTCCCCCGAGGGGTACAGCGGGGTCCGCGCGCGCGAACGCACGGGCCTGTCCCGGGGGCCCGGGACGGGCGTGAGAAGGGGGGCGGGAGCGAACCCGCCCCCCTTCACGAGTCACGGGACTCAGGAGACGCCGAGCTCCTTGGCGTTGGCCTTGAGGTCCTCCAGGCCACCGCACATGAAGAACGCCTGCTCGGGGAAGTGGTCGTACTCACCGTCGCAGATCGCGTTGAACGCGGCGATCGACTCGTCGAGCGGCACGTCCGAACCGTCCACGCCGGTGAACTGCTTGGCGACGTGGGTGTTCTGCGACAGGAAGCGCTCCACGCGACGGGCACGGTGGACAACGAGCTTGTCCTCCTCGCCCAGCTCGTCGATACCGAGAATCGCGATGATGTCCTGGAGGTCCTTGTACTTCTGCAGGATTCCCTTGACGCGCGTGGCGGCGTCGTAGTGGTCCTGCGCGATGTAGCGCGGGTCCAGGATCCGGGACGTGGAGTCCAGCGGGTCCACGGCCGGGTAGATGCCCTTCTCGGAGATCGGACGGGAGAGAACCGTCGTCGCGTCGAGGTGGGCGAAGGTGGTGGCCGGGGCCGGGTCGGTCAGGTCGTCCGCGGGGACGTAGATCGCCTGCATCGACGTGATCGAGTGACCACGCGTCGAGGTGATGCGCTCCTGCAGCAGACCCATCTCGTCGGCCAGGTTCGGCTGGTAACCCACCGCGGACGGCATACGGCCGAGCAGGGTGGACACCTCGGAGCCGGCCTGGGTGTACCGGAAGATGTTGTCGATGAAGAAGAGCACGTCCTGCTTCTGCACATCGCGGAAGTACTCCGCCATGGTCAGACCGGCCAGGGCGACGCGCAGACGCGTTCCCGGGGGCTCGTCCATCTGGCCGAAGACAAGCGCCGTCTTGTCGATGACGCCGGAGTCCGACATCTCCTCGATGAGGTCGTTGCCCTCACGGGTACGCTCACCGACGCCCGCGAACACCGACACACCGTCGTGGTTGTTGGCGACGCGGTAGATCATTTCCTGGATCAGAACGGTCTTGCCGACACCGGCACCACCGAACAGACCGATCTTTCCACCCTTGACGTACGGGGTGAGAAGGTCGATGACCTTGACGCCGGTCTCGAACATCTCGGTCTTGGACTCGAGCTGGTCGAAGGTCGGGGCCTTGCGGTGGATCGCCCAGCGCTCGCCGATGTTGGCGTTCTCCTCGGGCTTGTTCAGCACCTCACCGAGGGTGTTGAACACCTTGCCCTTGGTGAAGTCGCCGACCGGGACGGTGATGCCGTCACCCGTGTCGGTCACCGGGGCCTGGCGGACCAGACCGTCGGTGGGCTGCATGGAGATGGCGCGGACCAGGCCCTCACCGAGGTGCTGCGCGACCTCGAGGGTCAGCGTCTTGAGCGCGCCCTCCTCGGCCGGGTCGGCGACCTGGACGGTCAGCGCGTTGTAGATCTCCGGCATCGCGTCGACGGGGAACTCCACGTCGACGACCGGGCCGATGACCCGGGCGACGCGGCCCGTGGCAACGGCCGTCTCAACTGTCGTCGTCATTACTTGTCACTCCCCGCGGTCGCGTCGGCCAGGGCGCTGGCGCCACCGACGATCTCGCTGATTTCCTGGGTGATTTCGGCCTGGCGGGCCGCGTTGGCAAGCCTGGAGAGGCTCTTGATGAGCTCACCGGCGTTATCGGTCGCCGACTTCATCGCGCGGCGGGTGGCGGCGTGCTTGGAGGCAGCGGCCTGAAGCAGCGCGTTGTAGATCCGGCTCTCGACGTAGCGCGGCAGCAGGGCGTCGAGGACGTCCTCGGCCGACGGCTCGAAGTCGAACAGCGGAAGGATCTCGCCCTTCTTCTCCGACTCCTCCACAGCCTTCTCCAGCTTGAGCGGCAGCAGCCGGCTCTGCACGGGAGTCTGCGTGAGCATCGAGATGAACTCGGTGAAGACGATGTGGAGCTCGTCCACGCCGCCCTCGGCGGTGTCCTTCTCGATCGCCGCGATCAGCGGGGCCGCGACAGCCTTGGCGTCCGCGTACGTCGGGTTGTCGGTGAAGCCCGTCCACGACTCCGTGACCTTGCGCTCACGGAAGTTGTAGTACGACACACCCTTACGGCCGACGATGTACGCATCGACCTCCTTGCCCTCGCCCTGGAGGCGCTGAGTGAGCTCCTCCGCCGCCTTGAGAGCGTTCGAGGAGTAGCCACCGGCCAGACCGCGGTCGCTCGTGATGAGCAGGATCGCGGCGCGGACCGGGGTCTCCACCTCGGTGGTCAGGGCGTGCTGGGTGTTCGAGCCGGTGGCCACCGCGGTCACCGCACGGGTGAGCTCGGTCGCGTACGGCGTCGACGCCGCCACCTGGCGCTGCGCCTTGACGATGCGCGAGGCGGCGATCATCTCCATCGCCTTGGTGATCTTCTTGGTCGCGGTGACGGATTTGATGCGACGCTTGTAGACCCGGAGCTGGGCTCCCATGAGTCAGGTCCCTTCCGTCGTCACTTGGCGGTGCTGACCGGCGCGTCTTCGCCCAGAAGCTTGCCGTCCGAGGTCTCGAACTGCCGCTTGAAGCCGGAGATCGCGTCGGCGACGGACTGGATCGTGTCGTCCGACATCTTCGCGCCCTCGGCGATGCTGGTCAGGAGGTCCTTGCGCTCACGGCGCAGGTACTCCAGCAGCTCGGCCTCGAAGCGGCGGATGTCGTTGACCGGGACGTCGTCCATCTTGCCGGTGGTGCCGGCCCAGATGGAGACGACCTGCTCCTCGACGGGCATCGGCTGGTACTGGCCCTGCTTCAGCAGCTCGACCATGCGCTTGCCGCGCTCCATCTGCGCCTTGGAGGCCGCGTCCAGGTCGGAACCGAAGGCGGCGAACGCCTCCAGCTCGCGGTACTGGGCGAGGTCCACACGCAGACGGCCGGAGACCTGCCGCATGGCCTTGTGCTGGGCGGAGCCACCGACACGGGAGACCGAGATACCGACGTTCAGGGCCGGACGCTGGCCGGCGTTGAACAGGTCGGACTCCAGGAAGCACTGGCCGTCGGTGATGGAGATGACGTTGGTCGGGATGAACGCCGACACGTCGTTCGCCTTGGTCTCGACGATCGGGAGACCCGTCATCGAACCGGCGCCCATGTCGTCGGAGAGCTTGGCGCAGCGCTCCAGCAGACGCGAGTGCAGGTAGAAGACGTCACCCGGGTAGGCCTCACGGCCCGGCGGGCGGCGCAGCAGCAGGGAGACGGCGCGGTAGGCGTCGGCCTGCTTCGAGAGGTCGTCGAAGATGATGAGGACGTGCTTGCCGTCGTACATCCAGTGCTGGCCGATGGCCGAACCGGTGTACGGCGCCAGGTACTTGAAGCCGGCCGGGTCGGACGCCGGGGCGGCGACGATCGTCGTGTACTCGAGCGCTCCGGCCTCCTCCAGCGCGCCACGCACGGACGCGATGGTGGAGCCCTTCTGGCCGATGGCGACGTAGATGCAGCGGACCTGCTTCTTCGGGTCGCCGGTGCGCCAGTTGTCGCGCTGGTTGATGATCGTGTCGACGGCCAGGGCGGTCTTGCCGGTCTGACGGTCACCAATGATCAGCTGACGCTGGCCACGGCCGATCGGCACCATCGCGTCGACGGCCTTGTAGCCGGTCTGCATGGGCTCGTGCACGGACTTACGGGCCATGACGCCCGGGGCCTGCAGCTCGAGGGCACGGCGGCCCTCGGTCGCGATCTCGCCGAGGCCGTCGATCGGGTTGCCGAGGGGGTCGACAACGCGGCCGAGGTAGCCCTCGCCGACACCGACGGAGAGGACCTCACCGGTGCGCTGCACCGGCTGACCCTCCTCGATACCGCTGAACTCGCCGAGAACGATCGCACCGATCTCGCGCTCCTCGAGGTTGAGGGCGAGACCGAGGGTTCCGTCCTCGAACTTCAGCAGCTCGTTCGCCATGGCCGAGGGCAGACCCTCGACCTTCGCGATGCCGTCGCCGGCCAGGCTGACCGTACCGACCTCCTCGCGCGAGGCCGCGTCCGGCTTGTACGACTGGACAAAGTTCTCCAGCGCGTCCCGGATCTCGTCCGGCCGGATCGTGAGCTCCGCCATCTGGGTTCCCTGCTCTCCTTGTTGGGCCCGAAGTTTCTTTGGGGGTCTGGGGGCGACCCCCAGGAATCTTCTGCAATCTCTGCACGGCCCAACACGGGCCGTTGGTCATGCGTCTTGTGTTGGTGGCTGGTCAGCCGGACACGCGCCGAGCGGCCTCTTCGAGGCGCTCCGCGATGGTCCCGTCGATGACCTCGTCGCCGACGCGCACCGTGATCCCGCCGAGGACCTCGGGGTCCACGTCCAGGTTCAGGTGCATCTCGCGGCCGTACAGCTTCGCCAGTACGGCTCCGAGGCGCCGCTTCTGCTGGTCACTGAGCGGCACCGCCGAGGTCACGACGGCAACCGTGCGGTTCCGGCGCGCTGCGGCGAGCTTGGACAGGGACTCGAGTCCCGCCTCCAGGCTACGTCCCCGAGGCGCGGTCACGAGACGGACCACGAGACGCTCGGTGACGGGGTTGACCTTGCCGCCGAGCAGGCTGCGCAGCAGCTCGCCCTTGGCGGAGGCCGCCGCGGCGCGGTCCGTCAGCGCGGACCGCAGTTCGGCGTTGGAGACGACGATCCGGCCGAACCGGAACAGCTCGTCCTCGACATCGTCGAGCCCGCCGGCCTGCTGGGCCGCGGTGAGGTCGGCGGTGGCCGCCAGCTCCTCGAGCGCGTCCACCAGGTCGCGCGACTGCGACCAGCGGGAACGGACCATGCCGGAGACCAGGTCGACGGTCTCGCCGCCCACCTGACCGCTCAGCAGTCGCGTGGCAAGCTCGGCCTTGGCCTCGCCTGCCTGCGCCGGGTCGGTCAGGACCCGACGCAGCGACACCTCGCGGTCGAGCAGCGCGGTGACGGCGGCCAGCTCCTCGGCGAGCTTCGCCGCGTCGACCGAGGTGTTGTCGGTCAGCGCGTCGAGACGCTCGCGTGCGGCAGCCAGTGCCTCGCGGCTCGCTCCGTTCATCGCGCGGCCTCGGCCTTCTCCTCGAGCTCATCGAGGAAGCGGTCGATCGTGCGGCTCTGGCGGGCGTGGTCCTCGAGGGACTCACCGACCAGCTTGCCGGCCAGGTCGGTGGCAAGCTTGCCGATGTCCTGGCGCAGCGCCTGCGCGGCGGCCTTGCGGTCGGCCTCGATCTGGGCGTGGCCGGCGGCGACGATCTCCTCGCGCTGCCGCTGACCCTCCGCGCGCAGCTCTTCCTTGAGCGCGGTGCCCTGCTCCAGCGCCTCCTGGCGCAGACGCGCAGCCTCGTGGCGGGCCTCGGCGAGCTGAGCCTTGTACTGCTCAAGCACGCTCTGGGCCTCGATCTGGGCCGATTCGGCCTTCTCGATGCCGCCCTCAATGGCCTCGCGACGCTGCTCCAGAACCTTGTTGATGTTCGGGAGGAGCTTCTTGGCGAGGAAGCCGAAGACGATGACGAAGGCGATCAGGCCGATGACGAGCTCGTCGAGATGCGGGACGAGAGGATTCTGAGCTTCCTCCGCCGCAAGCTGGAGAGCGTTCACATCAGTGCCTTCCGTGAAAGGGGTATGGGCCGTCAGTCCGTCTTAGGCGGACGGGTAGACGAAGCCCATGACGATGCCGATGAGGGCGAGCGCCTCACAGAAGGCGAAACCCATGATCTGGTTGGTGCGGATCAGGCCGGCCGCCTCGGGCTGACGGGCGAGGGCCTGGGTGCCGTTACCGAAGATGATGCCGACGCCGACGCCGGGGCCGATGGCGGCAAGGCCGTAACCGATGGAGGCGACGTTGCCGGTGACAGCGGCGAGAGTGGACATGCCGGTTCTTCCTTCTCTTTCAAGGACCCGGTGGGGGTTGGCCACCGGAGGTGTGGATGGAGGTGGGACGGGAAAGCGCGGCTCAGTGGTGCTCGGCGAGCGCGCCCTGCACGTAGCTGCAGGCCAGGAGGACGAAGACGTACGCCTGGACGGCCTGGATGAAGAGCTCGAAGGCGGTCATGACGACGACCATCACGAACGACGTGCCGGCGTAGATGACGCCGATGCCGTTGAGCAGGTACCAGGTGGCCAGGGAGAACATCACGATCAGCAGGTGACCGGCGAACATGTTCGCGAACAGTCGGACCGCGTGCGTGAAGGGCCGGATGATCAGGTTCGAGAAGAACTCGAGGACGACGATCAGCGGCAGGATCGGGCCGAGCGACTTGTCGTAGCCGGTGATGTTCTTCCAGCCACCGACGAAGCCGTGCTTCTTGAAGGTGAGGCTGACCCACATGACGTACACGATCAGCGCGAGACCGGCCGGGAAGGCGATCAGCGAGGTGACCGGGAACTGGGCGAGCGGGATGATCGACCAGAGGTTCATCATCCACACGAAGAAGAACAGCGAGACCATGAACGGCACGTACTTCTCGCCGTCCTTCTTACCGATGATCTCGTAGACAATGCCGCGGCGCACGAAGTCGTAACCGGCCTCGCCGACCATCTGGAGCTTGCCCGGGACCAGCTTGGGCTTGCTGAAGGCGGCCCAGAAGAACCAGACGACCACGACGGAGCCCAGCAGCGCGAGCAGCATCGGCTTGGTGAACTCGAAGCCGCCCCAGGTGGCGATGGGCTCGTAGAGGAAGGTGTGCAGGCCCGGAGCCGGGAAGCCGCATCCGGTGAAGATGTGACAGCTCGGGTCGAAGGCAAGCGTCTGGTCAGCACTCACCGCGGGCTCCTTCAGCGTGGCGCATAGGTACGGCAACCTCGTTGTGTCGGCGCGGCGCGCAGCCGCGGGTCGGCACTGGACTGGTGGTCTTACGGATAAGGGGGCGGCGGTTCGGCGTCGAGCCTCGCGCTGGGACAGGCGTCAGCTCGGACACCCGCGCCCGCAGTGCCGCAGTTGGCACCGGACGATAGCAGGATCGCGAACGGGCATTTATCCCGGCCCTACCTCTCATGAGGAAGACCCCGTCTTCTCGGGCTTTTCGCCCTTCGAGGACTCGGGGTCTACGTAGAGGATCTTTGCCTTCATGTAGGCACGGGCCTGCGCGGCGACCCAGACAATGGTCGTCGCGAGGATGGTGAAGGCGAACGCCTTCGGGTTGAACAGGGTCGTGTCCTTGAACACGGCCAGGAAGATGAAAAGCAGCAGCAGCTGTGCCGTGTAGAGCATCAGCCCCATGGCCTGGAACAGCTGCGGGAAGTTCTTCGCCGTGCGCTGCAGCACCACCATGCCGATTCCCATGAAGAGAACGACCAGCGCGGTGCCGACGACCGCCCCGACCGCCCCCTTGCCACCGGCGACCACTCCGCTGACGACGGCGGCGATAGCGCCGGCGGCAGCGGTGGGTACGGCGGCCTGAAGGAGGGTGCGGGCGTCGTTGGACGGCATGGCGGCAGCTCCGCTTACGTGGTGGGGGCAAGTGGTGTCGTCATGGACGAGCGTAGATCCGGTTCGAGGTGGGTCTCGTGGCCAATAGACCGTCGCACTACGGTCTTTCGGCTCTGTCTCCGGCTCTCGTGAACCGTATCACAAACTATTTGAATAGGTCTTTACCCAGAGGTGTGCCAACTCTCACACATGAGAGTGACCCTGCGCGTGTGTGCAGGACTCCAAGCCGCTTTGTCTGGTATTGGGCCGGATTACGCCAAGAATGTGGCGCCCGTCAACCGCGCGTACCGGCCTTACGCCGCTCCGGGAAGCGGGAACGGGCCCCGATGGCGGTCGCCCCGTTGACGCCCGCCGGAACCTGAACGCGCTCCTCCGGCACTTCACCCTCATACGTGACCGCCGACGGCACGGTCTCCACCCGCTTGCGGCGCCGGTAGCGGGGCGGCACGAAGGCCTCCGCCCAGCGCGGGGCGCGCGGGGTGAAACGGGGCAGCAGGAGCAGCACAAGGCCGATCGCGCTCAGCGCCACGATCCCGAGCACGATCCACATCGACGCCGAATGCACCGAATACGCGACGACACCGAAGGCGATCAACGCCGACCAGAAATACATGATCAGCACCGCGCGGCTGTGCGAATGTCCGATCTCCAGCAGCCGGTGGTGCAGGTGGCCGCGGTCGGCGGCGAACGGCGACTTTCCGTTCCACGTACGGCGCACGATCGCCAGCAGCAGGTCGGCGACCGGGATCGCGATGATCGTCAGCGGCAGCAGGAGCGGGATGAAGACCGGCAGCGCCGCGTGCGTGGCCTCGCGGGTGCCGCCCTCGAAGAGCTTCAGCGCGTCCGGGTCGACCTGGCCGGTCACCGAGATGGCGGACGCGGCCAGTACCAGGCCGATCAGCATCGAGCCGGAGTCACCCATGAAGATCCGCGCCGGGTGCATGTTGTGCGGGAGGAAGCCCAGGCACATGCCCATGAGGATGGCGGCGAAGAGGGTGGCGGGGGCGGCGGCCTCGATCGTGTAGCCGTACCAGATGCGGTACGCGTACAGGAAGAACGCGGCGGCGGCGATGCAGACCATGCCTGCGGCCAGACCGTCCAGACCGTCGACGAAGTTCACCGCGTTGATGGTGATCACGACCAGGGCGACGGTGAGCAGCGTGCCCTGCCACTGAGTGAGGGCGACCGTGCCGATACCGGGGATCGGCAGCCACAGGATCGTCAGACCCTGCACCACCATCACGCCCGCGGCGATCATCTGCGCACCCAGCTTGATCAGCGCGTCGATCTCGAACTTGTCGTCCAGGACACCGATCAGCCAGATCAGCGCGGCGCCGGAGAGCAGGGCCCGTGGCTCGTTGGAGCGCTCGAAGACGCTGTTGAGATTGGTGAGGTGGTCGGCGACGAGGAGCCCCGCGCACAGCCCGAAGAACATGGCGATGCCACCGAGCCGTGGTGTCGGTTCTCGGTGTACGTCGCGGGCACGGATCTCCGGCATCGCTCCGGTCACGATGGCGAACTTCCGCACCGGACCGGTCAGCAGATAGGTCACCGCGGCCGTGACACAGAGCGTCAGCAGGTAATCACGCACGGGCTGCCCCACAGGAATCGCTGGCCATCTCAGCCCCACACCCTAGCTTCGTTGACCACATGCTTGAGGACATACGGACGGCCGGAACGGTTCCCGAGCCCTCCCGTCGAGCCGTATCAACCCTTAATACGGGCGAAATCTCTCCGACAGTTCCCGTACTTCCCGGCGAACGCGGTGTGTCTCGTCACCCTCCGCGCGCAGCGCGGCGGTGAACAGCGCGGCGATCCGGGCCATCTCCGGCTCGCCCATGCCCTGGGTGGTGAGGGCCGCGGTGCCGAGCCGGATGCCGCGTCCGTCGCCGTACGGCAGCGCGCAGGTGTCCAGCACCATGCCCGCCGCGGCGAGCCGGCCGCGGGCCGTGCGGCCGTCCACGCCGAGGGGTGCGGGGTCCGCGGTGATGAGGTGGGTGTCCGTACCGCCGGTGGTGATCGCGAAGTCCTCCGCGGCCAGCCCCTCGGCGAGGACCTTGGCGTTGGCGACGACCCGATGCGCGTACGCCGCGAAGGCGGGGGTGGCCGCCTCGCCGAACGCGACCGCCTTGGCGGCGATGGTGTGCATCTGGGCGCCGCCCTGCGTGAACGGGAACACCGCCCGGTCGATGCGCTCCGCCAGATGGCTGCCGCACAGGACCATGCCGCCGCGCGGGCCGCGCAGCACCTTGTGCGTCGTCGCGCAGACGACGTCGGCGTACGGGAGCGGGCTCGGGGCCGCTCCCCCGGCGATCAGTCCCATCGGGTGAGCGGCGTCGGCGATCAGATACGCCCCCACCTCGTCGGCGATCTCGCGGAACGCCTCGTAGTCGGGGTGACGGGGGTACGAGATCGAGCCACAGACGATCGCCTTCGGGCGGTGCTCGCGGGCGAGCCTGCGCACCTGGTCGTAGTCGAGGAGACCGGTCTCGGCGTCGACGCCGTAGGGGACGAACTCGAACCAGCGCCCCGAGAAGTTGGCCGGGGAGCCGTGCGTGAGATGCCCGCCGAACGCGAGCCCCATCGCGAGGACGGTGTCCCCCGGGCGCAGCAGCGCCGCGTACGCCGCGAGCACGGCGGACGAGCCGGAATGCGGCTGCACATTGGCGTGCTCGGCGCCGAAGAGCGCCGTCGCCCGCTCGATGGCGATCCGCTCGGCGGCGTCGACCAGCTCGCAGCCGCCGTGGTGGCGGGCGCCGGGGTAGCCCTCGGCGTACTTGTTGGCGAGCGGGGAGCCGAGGGCGGCGAGGACGGCGGGTGAGGTGAAGTTCTCCGCGGCGATGAGCTGGAGGCTGTCCGCCTGCCGGTTCGTCTCGCCGAGGATCACCTCGGCGATCTCCGGATCCTGCCGGCGCAGCGCGTCGAAGTCGGCGGGGGCGGTGGTGACGGGGGCGGTGGCAGTGGCGGTGGCTGCGGTCCTGACCGGCATGGCGGGCTCCCGGCCTCGGGTGGTTTTCGGCCACTCCAATGTAGGCCGGGGGGCGGGGGCGTGCCTGGCGTACGGGGCAAGTGGGGGCGCCTGCGGCGGGCTTCTCTCCCCTACCCGCCCCTTCCCGCAGTGTCGATGTGCGCCTCCGCCGCGTGGGGGGCAAGCCCCCGGACCCCCGTACGGCCTCCGGCCGTGTCCTCAAACTCCCCCTATGCCCTGGCGGGCGTGGGGGGACCCCCAGACGGACTGGGTTTCCCAGCCCCGCCGGCGCTGGAGGCGCGGGGGTCCGGGGGCAGAGCCCCCGCAAACGGGGGCTGGGCGCAGCCCTTCAGCTTCGGCGGGCCGAGACACCCGTCAGGGCCGTGACCACCGGGTCCAGGGCCTGGTTGATCTCGTCGCCGATCGAGCGGAAGAAGGTGATCGGCGCACCGTACGGGTCGTACACCTCGTCCGCCTCCGCGCTCGGCGCCAGCAGCCATCCCCGCAGCGCCGCGGCCGCCCGCACCAGCGCGCGGGCGCGCTCGACCACGCCGTCGTCGTACGCGTCCGGCAGCGTCGCCGGGTCTATCGCGCGGACGAGGCGCGTGAACTCCTTCAGCGTGAACGTGCGCAGGCCCGCGGAGTGGCCCATGGAGATGACCTGTGCCCGGTGATCGCGGGTCGCGGTCAGCACCAGGTCCGCGCGGATGACGTGCTCGTCCAGCAGCTCCCGGCCGACGAAGCCGCTCGGATCCGCGCCGAAGTCCGTGAGGACGGTCTCGGCGTTGGCCTCCATCGGGGCCCCCTCGTGGCCCCACGTGCCCGCGCTCTCCACGATCAGCCCGCCGGTCAGGGGATCCCCGAGGCGGTGGCTGAGGGCATGGCGGGTCAGCCGCTCGGTGATCGGCGAGCGGCAGACGTTGCCGGTGCTGACGTGGAGGATGCGGAAAGTACTCTCCGTGCCTATGCCACGCCCCTCAGGGGCGGTCAATTGGCCACCTCGAGGTCGGGTACGACCTTCCGGAGCTCCTCCGGGGAGAGCGCGCCCTCACGCAGCAGGACGGGGACCTTGCCCGTCACGTCGACGATCGAGGAGGGCACGATGCCCGGCGTCGGCCCGCCGTCGAGGTACACGGAGACGGAGTCCCCGAGCATCTCCTGCGCGGCGTCGCAGTCCTCGGGCGCCGGGTGCCCGGTGAGGTTCGCGGAGGAGACCGCCATGGGGCCGACGTCCGTCAGCAGCTCGATGGCGACCGGGTGCAGCGGCATCCGGATCGCGACGGTCCCGCGCGTGTCGCCGAGGTCCCACTGGAGCGACGGCTGGTGCTTCGCGACGAGCGTCAGCGCGCCCGGCCAGAACGCGTCGACGAGCTCCCAGGCCTGCTCGGAGAAGTCGGTGACGAGCCCATGGAGGGTGTTCGGCGAGCCGATGAGGACCGGGGTGGGCATGTTGCGGCCGCGCCCCTTGGCCTCCAGCAGGTCGGACACGGCCTCCGAGCTGAACGCGTCCGCCCCGATTCCGTACACGGTGTCGGTGGGCAGCACGACCAGCTCGCCGCGACGGACGGCGGATGCGGCTTCGCGCAGACCGGTGGTGCGATCCGTCGCGTCGTTGCAGTCGTATCGCCGTGCCATTACATGGCCTCCTCGTACAGATACACGTACACGTGCGTCGTCATGGCATTGCCTTGCGGGCGGTCGCGAACCGCGGCCGGTTGTTCAGGTCGGGGTGGTCGGCGGCGTCCGCCCAGCCGGCCTCCTCGTTGAAGATCCACGGGACCTGGCCGCCCTGCGTGTCCGCGTGCTCGACGACGACGAGGCCGCCGGGCCGCAGCAGCCGGTGTGCGGTGCGTTCGATCCCGCGGATGGTGTCGAGGCCGTCCTCGCCGGAGAACAGGGCCATCTGCGGGTCGTGGTCGCGGGCCTCGGGGGCGACGTACTCCCACTCGGTGAGCGGGATGTACGGCGGGTTGGAGATGACCAGGTCGACCTGGCCGTCGAGCTCCGGGAGGGCGGTCAGCGCGTCGCCCTGGTGGACGGTGACCCTGGACCCCTCGGCGTTCTTCCGGGTCCAGCCGATCGCGTCGTCGGACAGCTCCACGGCGTGCACGCGCGAGCGCGGCACCTCCTGCGCGATGGCCAGCGCGATGGCCCCGGAGCCGCTGCACAGGTCGACGACGAGCGGTTCGACGACGTCCATGGCCCTTACGGCGTCTATGGCCCAGCCGACGACCGACTCGGTCTCGGGGCGGGGCACGAAGACGCCGGGGCCGACCTGGAGCTCCAGATAGCGGAAGAACGCGCGCCCGGTGATGTGCTGGAGCGGCTCGCGGGCCTCGCGGCGGGCGACGGCCTCCCAGTAGCGGGCGTCGAAGTCGGCGTCCTTGACCAGGTGCAGCTCTCCGCGCTTGACGCCGTGGACGAACGCGGCGAGCTCCTCCGCGTCGAAGCGCGGCGAGGGTACGCCGGCGTCGGCCAGCCGCTGGGTGGCCTGAGCCACCTCGGCAAGCAGCAAGGAGCGGGGGTACGGGGGTCGTCCCCCGGGGAGCGACTGCACGCTGGTCCTCCGGGCTGAGCAGGGTCGTTGACTGCGTCTTACGCCGCGGCGAGCTTCGCGGCGGAGTCGGCGTCGACGCAGGCCTGGATCACGGGATCCAGTTCACCGTCGAGCACCTGGTCCAAGTTGTACGCCTTGAAGCCCACCCGGTGGTCGGAGATGCGGTTTTCCGGGAAGTTGTACGTACGAATCTTCTCGGAGCGGTCCACGGTACGGACCTGGCTGCGGCGGGCGTCCGCGGCCTCCCGCTCGGCCTCCTCCTGTGCCGCGGCGAGCAGCCTGGAGCGCAGGATACGCATGGCCTGCTCCTTGTTCTGGAGCTGGCTCTTCTCGTTCTGGCAGGAGGCGACGACACCGGTCGGGACGTGCGTGATGCGCACCGCGGAGTCGGTGGTGTTGACGGACTGGCCGCCGGGGCCCGACGAGCGGTACACGTCGATCCGCAGATCGTTCATGTTGATCTCGACGTCGACCTCCTCGGCCTCCGGGGTCACGAGGACACCGGCGGCGGAGGTGTGGATGCGGCCCTGGGACTCGGTGGCCGGCACCCGCTGGACGCGGTGCACGCCGCCCTCGTACTTCAGCCGCGCCCAGACGCCCTGGCCGGGCTCGGTCGCGCCGTTGCCGCCCTTGGTCTTCACCGCGACCTGGACGTCCTTGTAGCCGCCCAGCTCGGACTCGGTGGTGTCGATGATCTCGGTCTTCCAGCCGACGCGCTCGGCGTAGCGCAGATACATCCGCAGCAGATCACCGGCGAACAGGGCCGACTCGTCGCCGCCCGCGCCCGCCTTGATCTCCAGGATGACGTCCTTGTCGTCGCTCGGGTCGCGCGGGACGAGCAGGAGGCGGAGCTTTTCGGTGAGCTCCTCCCGCTGCTTCTCCAGCACCTTGACCTCGGCCGCGAAGTCCGGGTCGTCGGCGGCGAACTCGCGGGCCGTCTCAATGTCGTCCCCGGTCTGCTTCCAGGAGCGGTACGTGCCGACGATCGGGGTCAGCTCGGCGTACCGCTTGTTGAGCTTGCGCGCGTTCGCCTGGTCGGCGTGGACCGAAGGGTCGGCGAGCTGCTTCTCGAGATCGGCGTGCTCGCCGATCAGTTCCTCGACCGCTTCGAACATCGGGGGCTCCTGGGTTTCGTGACGCTGGGGTGGCTGCTTCGGGGAGAGAAGGAGAGAGAGCAAAGCGCCGGTCCCGGCCGCCCCGCGCAGGGGCAGCCGAAGACCGGCGCAGTGGCTCGCTACTTCTTGGCGGAGCCGGCAGCCTTGCCGAAGCGGGCCTCGAAGCGGGCCACACGGCCACCGGTGTCGAGGATCTTCTGCTTGCCCGTGTAGAACGGGTGGCACTCGGAGCAGACCTCGGCGCGGATGTTGCCGGCCTCGATCGTGCTGCGGGTGGTGAACGACGCGCCACAGGTGCAGCTCACCTGGGTCTCGACGTACTGGGGGTGGATGTCGCGCTTCAAGGTGTCTCCTAGTTTCGGGAGGGCACCGGGTCGCCCGCGCGGGCTGCGCGTGCGTGAACCGGGGCCGACGTACCAGTCTGCCAGGACCGGCCGTATCTCCCAAAACCGGGGTGGGGACGCAGCTATTCCCGGCTCCGGGGCGGGGCGGCGGCCGCTCCCGGCGAGGGGCCGGGGTGGGGGCAGCCGCTCCCGGCGAGGGGCCGGTGTGGGGCAGGAGCTGTTCCCGGCTCCGGGGCGGGGCGGCGGCCGCTCCCGGCGAAGGGCCCGGGTGGGGGCAGCCGCTCCCGGCGAGGGGCCGGGGTGGGGCAGGAGCTGTTCCCGGCTACTTCACCAGGCCGCCGGCCTGGCCGTCGATGGTGTCCTCGGTCGCGGCGGCGGGGATCGGCAGGTCCTTCTTGAGGGCCGCCCAGACCTGCTGGGACTGCTTCTCCAGCGGCACCACGCGGTTGGGGTCGGTCCGGTCGTACTCGACCGGCATCGTGAGCATGTTGACGTCGTCGGCGCCGAGGCCCTTCAGCCCGTTCGCGAAGCCGATGAGCTCCTTGACCGAGTCGAGCTCGGAGTCCGGGGTGATCGCCTTGGTGGCGCTGTCGGCGAGGCTGTACAGCTTCTTCGGGCTGCTGAACACCCCGACGTCCTTGACCTGCTGGATCAGCGCCTTGATGAAGGCCTGCTGGAGCTGGATCCGCCCGAGGTCGCTGCCGTCGCCGACGGACTTGCGGGTGCGTACGAGACCGAGGGCCTGTTCGCCGGTGAGGGTGTGGGTGCCGGGGGCGAGGTCGAGTCGGCTCTTCTCGTCGTCGATGGCCCTGGTGGTGGTGATCCGGACGCCGCCGAGCTCGTCGATGATCTTCTTGAAGCCGGTGAAGTCGACCTCGATGTAGTGGTCCATCCGGATGCCGGAGATCTTCTCGACGGTCTTGACCGCGCAGGCCGGGCCGCCGACCTCGTACGCCGTGTTGAACATGGCGCGGCGCTCGCCCTCGACGGGCCTGCCGTCGCTGTCGGCGCACCGCGGCCGGTCTATGAGGGTGTCGCGGGGCATGGAGACCACGGCGGCTTTCTTGTGGCCCTCGTACACGTGCACGATCATCGCGGTGTCGGAGCGGGCGCCGCCCTCGTCCGTGCCGTAGGTGCCGTTGGCGCCGGCGCGGGAGTCGGAGCCGAGGACGAGGATGTCCATGGAGCCGTTGTCGACGTTGTCGGGACGGTCGGTGCCGAGCTGGGCGTTGATGTCGACGCCCTGGATATTGCCGTTGATCTTGAGGTAGACGTAGCCGAATCCGACGCCCCCGACGAGGACGAGACCGGCAGTGGTCCAGGCGGCGACGGTCGCGGCCCTGCGCCGTGCGGTGACCGGCTTGCGGCGTCGGCCGTTGCCGCGTATTCGGCTGACCCTGCTGCTCTGCTCGGCCATTTTCCCCTCACGTCCTCGTCGGTCCTCCTGCCCCTGAGCCGTGGCGTTCAGACACGGTTTGTCCCACCTGTCAAGCGTGATTGCGCCACTGGTGAGACGGAGGGGCGGCAGGCACCGTTGCACGGGGTCCTGAGAAGTAGCTGAGAAAACGCTGTGCCCACCGTGGGTGACACGGTGGGCACAGTCGCTGTTCGCGCAGGTCATGAGCGCCTCACGGGCTCAGGACCGGACGCCGGTGCTGTGGCGAAGGTCTCCCCCCGCCACGGCCGCGGTCAGCCGAACAGGTTGAACGCGTTCCAGCCGGAGGAACCGACCTTGATCCGCTGGGACGTGATGAACGGGGTCGTGGCCGAACCCGTCCCCTTGTACGCCCACATCGCGCCGGCCGAGTCACGGACGACGAAGTCCGCACGGCCGTCACCGGTCAGGTCACCGGTCGTGGCGTACGCGGTGAAGTTCCAGCCGCTGCCGACCTGGACCCGCGCGGAGAACGGGGAACCGGCGTTGCCCGTGCCCTTGTAGACCCACAGGCGGGCCTGCGCGTCCCGGGCCAGCAGGTCGGGCCGGCCGTCGCCGCTGTAGTCGCCCTTGCCGTACACCTGGTAGGTGCTCCAGCCGGAGCCGATCTTCTTCCGGGCGTTGAACGTGCCGTTGCCGCGGCCCGTCCAGAGCCACAGGGCGCCGGCCGAGTCGTTCGCGGTCAGGTCGGCGTAGCCGTCGCCGGTGACATCGCCGGTGAGGGCGATGTTCTTGAAGCTGCCCCAGCCCGAGCCGATCAGGTGATCGGTGTAGTTGCCGGCGGCCGCGTCGTTACCCCACCAGTACAGCTCGCCGGCGTCGGTGCGGTAGACGATGTCCTGGTAGTCGTCCCGGTTCACATCGGCCTGGCGAATCAGGTTGACGCCCCGCAAGTCGCCGCGCGGCTGCGCGCCGCCGAGCGCGGTGCCGGTCGAGTGGTACGCGAAGGCCTCGTTCGTCGACGACTTCCGGACGAACAGGTCCGCCTTGTCGTCGAAATCGAGGTTCGCGTCGTCGATCCGCGGGTTGATCAGACCGGCGAAGGTGCTGGTCTTGGCGAAGACGCTGCGCGCGCCGGTTTCGACGCAGTCCTGCACACCCCACGAGACGACGCCCGCGACCCGACCGCCGACCACGAGCGGACCGCCGGAGTCACCGTTGCACGGCGAGACCGTACCGGCGTCCTGGCCGCTGGCCGCGTTGCCCGCGCACAGCATCTGGCCCGGGACGAACTCGGAGCCGTAGACGGACGTGCACGTCGAGTCCGCCTGGACCGGGATGGTCGCCTTCTTCAGGGTCTGCGAGATGTCCTCGTTGGTGGAGGTCGTGCGCCCCCACCCGTAGACCGTGCCGGGGGTGCCGGCCGCGTACGACGTCCCGTACGGCGCCGGCTGCAGCGTCTTGTACGGCAGCGCGTCGGTCAGCGTCAGGACGGCGACATCACCCTTGAGGGTGACGTTGTTGTACCCGGGGTTCTGCCACTGGCGCCATACGCCAACGGCCGTGCCCTCACCGGAGGTGAAGAGCTTGCTGGTGCCGCCGATGACCGTCCCGTGCTTCGTGAAGTCCAGACCGTCGACGCAGTGCGCCGCCGTCAGGACCTTGGCCGGGGCGACGAGGGTGCCACCACAGAAGTAGCCCTCGTCGTCGGCCGGGTCGGTGTTGCTGTGATCGTTGAAGTAGTACAGCTGCACCATCCACGGTGCTTCGCTGATCGCCGCGTCGACCCCCCCGATGATCTTGGGGTCGGCCGTGCCGGTACGGCTGGGCGCCGGGGAGGCCGCCTCGCCGGTCGCGTCCGTCTCCGAACCGCCGTTCTGCTGGGCCTTGTTCTTCAACACGGCCTCAACTCCGTCGACCCGGGCCTGGAGTTCGGCCTGGGAGACGGACGTGGGCCGGTTCTGGCCGGCCTGGGGCTGCGGCGAGATGTCCGCCGCCTGGGCGGGTACGGCGGCCAGCACCGCGCCCCCCAGCGCCAGTGCGATCGCGGCCGCGGGAAGGGCTGTCCGCGCCCTTCTGTGAGCTGTCACTCAGTTCTCCTATCGATGATGTTGCGCTCGAAGGAGAGAGAAAGTCCCACTGGAAGGATCGGACCGATCACGACGGCGAAGCCGCGCCCGGACCGATCCAGGGCATGGCTCCGCTCAACTCAGTGGGCGTATTCAGAAATACGTTCCCCCCCACACAACTTGCCGATCGTACAACGCGGAACCGCCCCCGTCACTGCTGTGACGGGGGCGGTTCCAGGGGTTCCTGATACGACGTCAGTCGTTGCCGTTACCCGGCTGCGGCGTCGTCTTCTGGATCTGGAGCAGGAACTCGGCGTTCGACTTCGTCTGCTTCATCTTGTCGAGCAGCAGCTCGATCGCCTGCTGCTGGTCGAGCGCGTGCAGCACCCGGCGCAGCTTCCAGACGATACCCAGCTCCTCGCTGCCGAGCAGGATCTCCTCCTTGCGGGTGCTGGACGCGTCCACGTCCACCGCCGGGAAGATGCGCTTGTCCGAGAGCTTCCGGTCGAGCTTGAGCTCCATGTTGCCGGTGCCCTTGAACTCCTCGAAGATCACCTCGTCCATGCGCGAGCCGGTCTCGACCAGCGCGGTGGCCAGGATGGTCAGCGAGCCGCCGTCCTCGATGTTGCGCGCGGCGCCGAAGAAGCGCTTCGGCGGGTAGAGCGCGGTCGAGTCGACACCACCGGACAGGATGCGTCCGGAGGCCGGGGCCGCGAGGTTGTACGCACGGCCCAGACGGGTGATCGAGTCCAGCAGGACGACCACGTCGTGACCCAGCTCGACGAGACGCTTCGCGCGCTCGATGGCCAGCTCGGCGACCGTGGTGTGGTCCTCGGCCGGGCGGTCGAAGGTCGAGGAGATGACCTCGCCCTTGACCGACCGCTGCATGTCGGTGACCTCTTCAGGACGCTCGTCGACGAGGACGACCATCAGGTGGCACTCGGGGCTGTTGACGGTGATCGCGTTGGCGATCGCCTGGAGGATCATGGTCTTGCCGGTCTTCGGCGGGGCCACGATCAGGCCTCGCTGGCCCTTACCGATCGGCGACACGAGGTCGATGATGCGGGTGGTCAGCACGCCCGGGTCGGTCTCCAGGCGGAGCCGGTCCTGCGGGTAGAGCGGGGTCAGCTTGTTGAACTCCGGGCGGCCACGGCCGGATTCGGGGGCCATGCCGTTGACGGAGTCCAGGCGGACCAGCGCGTTGAACTTCTCGCGGCGCTCGCCGTCCTTGGGCTGACGGACCGCGCCGGTGACGTGGTCACCCTTGCGCAGCCCGCTCTTGCGGACCTGGGCCAGCGACACGTACACGTCGTTCGGGCCCGGCAGGTAGCCGGAGGTCCGGATGAACGCGTAGTTGTCGAGGATGTCCAGGATGCCCGCGACGGGGATCAGGACGTCGTCATCGGCGACCTGCGGCTCGGCGGCGAAGTCGTCGCGGCCACGGCGCCCACGGCGGTCGCGGTAACGGCCGCGGCGTCCGCGCCGACCGCCGTCGTCGTCGAAGTCGTCCTGCGGGCCGCCGCCCTGGCGCTGCTGCTGGCCACCGGCCGGCTGCTGACGCTGGCCGCCCTGCTGGTCGTCGCCCTTGCCACCACGGCGGTCGCGGTCACGCTCGCGCCGGCCGTCGCGCTGACGGTCGCCGCGCTCCCCGCGCTCACCACGGTCACGCTGACGGTCACCACGGCGGCCCTCGGCCGTGTCGGTGGCCGCCTCGGCCTTGGCCTCGGGCTGCGCGTCGGCCTTGGCCTCGGTCCGGGCCTCGGTCTTGACGTCGCCCTTCGGCTCGGCCTTGACGGCCTCGCCCTCGGGGCTGCCGGCGGGCGCGGTGGCCCGGCGACGGCGGCGCTCGCCGGCCGGCTGGTCCTCTCCCCCAGAGCCTGCGGCCTGGGAGGTGCCCCCAGCCGGCTGACCCGGAATGTCGATCTGCTGCTGGGCGACGGCCTTCTCGGCCTTCGGCTCGGCTGCCGCGGCGCCCTCGTCACCCGTACGGGCCTTGGAGGTCGCACGCCGCTTCGGCTTGGTGGTGGCCTCGGCCGCGTCGGCGCTCTTCGCCGGGGCCGCGCCTCCCGCGGCCTGCGCCTCCTTGATGACCTCGATCAGCTGGCTCTTGCGCATCCGCGCGGTGCCCCTGATGCCGAGGCCGGACGCGACCTGCTGCAGCTCGGCCAGGACCATGCCCTCGAGGCCGGTGCCGGAGCGGCGGCGCCGTGAGGTGGTGCCAGTGGCAGCACCTGCGGCGGGCGCGGCGGTGTCGACACTGTTGTCGGCAGTCACGCCCATCAGATCGGTGGTGTCGCTCACGAAGGGTCCTTCCCTGGAGCGGACGTCGGCCATCTGGCTCGGCGACCGGTTGTGCTGTCCGACGGCGTTCCGAGATCTTGCGGATCGCGGACCGTGCCGGGGCGGTGGTCCCGCCGGGTACGGCGGAAGAGATGTACGTGCAAAGCCCGGCCCGAGTTCCCCCTGCTCGGCCCTCACCCGGGAAAAGCGAGGGGTTCCGTGCCGGTTCCGGAGCGTGCTCGAAACTGCTCAGGCAGGCTGCTCAGGCAGTTGGGGAGGCTCTCGGAAGAATGGTGGTCCCGGAAAGGGACACAAAGCACCGCACCACAAGAATGTGGGCTGCGTACTTGAGGTTAACACTACCGGCTCCAACAAACATTCCCCCTCTCCATCACCGGCAATCCCGTGTCGCTACGAGGCGAGCGGCAGAACACTCGCTCCCGCGGCGTCCAGGGCCAGCCTGTTCGCCGCCCAGCCCTCGCCCGCCAGTCCGGCGATCTTGTCGGCGGCGTCGCCCTGGGCCAGTGCGAGCACCGTGGGGCCCGCACCGGAAATAACAGCGGGTACGCCGTCCGCGCGCAATCGGTTCACCAGAGCCACGCTCTCCGGCATCGCGGGGGAACGGTATTCCTGGTGGAGCCGGTCCTCGGTGGCGGGCAGCAGCAGCTCGGGGCGCCTGGTCAGGGCCTCGACGAGCAGTGCGGCACGGCCCGCGTTGGCGGCGGCGTCGACGTGCGGGACCGTACGCGGCAGCAGCCCGCGGGCGGTCTCCGTCAGCACCGGCTTCGACGGTACGAAAACCACCGGAACGATGGAATCCGAGGGATCCATCCTGATCGCGCGCGCCGCTCCGGCGTCGGTCCACGCGAGGGTGAAGCCGCCGAGCAGACAGGCGGCGACATTGTCCGGGTGCCCCTCGATCTCGGTCGCCAGTTCCAGCAGCGCCGCGTCGTCGAGCTTGGCGTCGCCCCCTATGGTCACCGCGCGCGCGGCGACGATGCCGGCGCAGATGGCGGCGGAGGAGGAGCCGAGGCCGCGGCCGTGCGGGATGCGGTTGGCGCAGACGACCTCAAGGCCGCGCGGCTGCCCGCCGAGCAGGTCGAAGGCCGTGCGCAGCGAACGTACGAGCAGATGCCTCTCGTCGCGGGGCAGCGTCTCGGCGCCCTCGCCCGCGATGTCGATGTGCAGACCGGAATCCGCGACCCGGACGACGACGTCGTCGTACAGCCCCAGCGACAGGCCGAAGGCATCGAAGCCCGGACCCAGATTGGCGCTGGTGGCGGGGACGCGCACCCGGACGGCGGCGGCTCGGAATGCGGGACCGGCCATCGCTCGACGACACTCCTTGGTTCTGATCTGTACTGATCTACGAGGTTGGGGGTTTCAGAGGTTTCGAGAGGCTGGTGAAGACCCGGGCGGCCATGAAGGCGGCAACACCGCGGCACATGCGGCGGGGCGGGTCAGTACAGCCTATCGAAGGATGGTTCTGCGGCGACATAGGGCGCACAGGAGGCGCACGATGCGTGTCGCAGGCCTCCCATGCGCCTTTGGACGCGCATGGGAGGCGTTACGGCTTTCACGTACGCGGTGGGCGTACGTACGCACTCCGCTCAGGGGCCGCGCAAGACCTCAGAACTTGACCTCAGGACTTACGCGAGACCCTCAAGGCGGACTCAGGGCCCTCACGGGTCCCGGGAGGCCCTGGGAGGGCCATGCGAGGCCCCCGGGACCTACGCAAGACCCTCGGGGTTACGCGAGGCCCAGGCGCTCGGCCGCCGCGGCGGCGTCCACCGGGACGGTGACCGGCTGGGGCGCTCCGGCGACCGCCCAGTCCGGGTCCTTCAGACCGTTGCCCGTGACCGTGCAGACGATCTTCTGCCCCGGGTCGACCTTGCCCTCTTCGGCGGCCTTCAGCAGACCGGCCACGGACGCGGCGGAGGCGGGCTCCACGAAGACGCCCTCGCGCGAGGCCAGCAGCTTGTAGGCGCGCAGGATCTGACGGTCGGTCACCTCGTCGATGAAGCCGCCCGACTCGTCCCGGGCCGCCAGCGCGAAGTCCCAGGACGCCGGGTTGCCGATCCGGATCGCGGTGGCGATGGTCGACGGGTCCTTGACCACCTCGCCGCGCACGAGGGGCGCGGAGCCGGAGGCCTGGAAGCCCCACATGCGCGGGGTGTGGGTGGACAGCCGGTCCGCCGCGTACTCCTTGTAACCCTTCCAGTACGCCGTGATGTTGCCGGCGTTACCGACGGGCAGCACATGGATGTCGGGGGCGTCGCCGAGCGCGTCGACGATCTCGAAGGCGGCGGTCTTCTGGCCCTCGATGCGGACCGGGTTGACCGAATTGACCAGCGCCACCGGGTAGTTCTCGGAGAGGTTGCGGGCCAGCACCAGGCAGTCGTCGAAGTTGCCGTCGACCTGGAGGATCTTGGCGCCGTGGACGAGGGCCTGCCCCAGCTTGCCCATCGCGATCTTGCCCTGCGGGACCAGCACGGCGGAGACCATCCCGGCGCGGCCGCCGTAGGCCGCCGCCGACGCGGAGGTGTTGCCGGTGGAGGCGCAGATGACGGCCTTCGCGCCCTCCTCCTTGGCCTTGGTGATGGCCATGGTCATGCCGCGGTCCTTGAAGGAGCCGGTCGGGTTCGCGCCCTCGACCTTGAGGTACACCTCACAGCCGGTCGCCTCGGAGAGGGTGTGGGCGCGCACGAGCGGCGTGCCGCCCTCGCCGAGCGTGACGACCGGCGTCGTGTCCGTCACCGGGAGCCGGTCCCGGTACTCCTCGATGATGCCGCGCCACTGGTGAGTGCGAGTGCTCATGGGTGCTTACTCTCCTTCAACCCGCATGATGCTGGCGACACCATGCACGGTGTCGAGATTGCGCAGCGCCTCGACGGTCCCGGAAAGGGCGGCGTCGGGCGCGCGGTGGGTGACGACGACGAGCGATGCCTCGCCGTCGCCGTCGGGACGGCCCTGCTGGCGCACCGTGTCGATGGATACGCCGTGCTCGGCGAAGACCGTCGCGACCTGGGCGAGTACGCCAGGCTTGTCGGCCACGTCGAGACTGATGTGGTACCGCGTCACGACCTCGCCCATGGGACTCACGGGCAGCTGCGTGTACACGGACTCGCCGGGGCCGGTGGCCTCGGCCAGCTTGTTGCGGCAGACCGCGACGAGGTCGCCGAGGACCGCGGAGGCGGTGGGGGAGCCACCGGCGCCGGGGCCGTAGAACATGAGCTGTCCGGCGGCCTCGGCCTCGACGAAGACGGCGTTGTACGCCTCGTGGACGGAGGCCAGCGGGTGGCTGAGCGGGATCATCGCGGGGTGGACGCGGGCCGTGACGGACTTGCCGTCCGCCGCCCGCTCGCAGATCGCCAGCAGCTTGATGGTGCAGCCCATCCGCGCGGCGGAGGCGAAGTCGGACGCGGTGACCTCGGTCATGCCCTCGCGGTACACGTCGTCGAGGCGTACGCGCGTGTGGAAGGCGATTCCGGCGAGGATCGCGGCCTTGGCGGCGGCGTCGAAGCCCTCGACGTCGGCGGTCGGGTCGGCCTCCGCGTAGCCGAGGGCGGTGGCCTCGTCGAGCGCCTCGGAGTAACCGGCTCCGGACGTGTCCATCTTGTCGAGGATGAAGTTCGTGGTGCCGTTGACGATGCCGAGGACGCGGTTGACCTTGTCGCCCGCGAGCGACTCGCGCAGCGGCCTGATCAGCGGGATCGCGCCGGCGACGGCGGCTTCGAAGTACAGGTCCCGGCCGTGTTTCTCGGCGGCGGCGTAGAGCGTGGCGCCGTCCTCGGCGAGCAGTGCCTTGTTGGCGGAGACCACGGAGGCGCCGTTCTCGAAGGCGCTGGTGATGAGGGCGCGGGCGGGCTCGATCCCGCCGATCACCTCGACCACCACATCGATGTCGCCGCGCGCGACGAGCCCCTTGGCGTCGGTGGTGACGAGCTCCCGGGGGATGCCCTCACGCACCTTGTCGGGGCGGCGGACGGCGACCCCGGCGAGCTCCACCGGGGCGCCGATCCGCGCGGCGAGGTCGTCGGCGTGCGTCGTCATGATGCGCGCCACCTCTGAGCCGACCACTCCACAGCCCAGCAGCGCCACCTTCAGCGGACGCGTACGCATCATCCGACCTCGTTTCGTTCCATTAAGCGGGTGCGAACAAGTCTCACTCACCGGACGGAGGTTTCTGTCCTTCGTCCGGATCCTGAGACATATATTTCATTAGCCGACATCGAGACGCAGGAGATCTTCCTCCGTCTCACGCCGGACGATCACGCGCGCCTCGCCGTCCTTGACCGCGACGACGGGCGGGCGCAGTGCGTGGTTGTAGTTGCTGGCCATCGAGCGGCAGTACGCGCCGGTCGCGGGCACGGCGATGAGGTCACCGGGCGCGAGGTCGGCCGGCAGGAAGGCGTCGCGTACGACGATGTCGCCGCTCTCGCAGTGCTTGCCGACGACGCGTACGAGCATCGGCTCGGCGTCGCTCGTGCGCGAGACGAGCGCCACGCTGTACTCGGCGTCGTAGAGCGCGGTGCGGATGTTGTCGGACATCCCGCCGTCGACGCTGACGTACGTCCGCAGCCCTTCGAGGGGCTTGATCGTGCCGACCTCGTACAGAGTGAAGGCCGTGGGGCCGACGATGGCGCGCCCCGGTTCGACGGAGATCCGGGGGGTGCGCAGACCGGCCGCCTCACACTCCCGGGTGACGATCTCGCCGAGCGCCTTGGCGATCTCGTGCGGCTCGCGCGGGTCGTCCTCGGAGGTGTACGCGATGCCGAGGCCGCCGCCGAGGTCGATCTCGGGCAGCTCGACGCCGTGCTCGTCGCGAACTTCGGCGAGCAGCTGGACGACACGCCTGGCGGAAACCTCGAAACCCGCCATGTCGAAGATCTGCGACCCGATGTGCGAGTGGATGCCGATGAGCTCGAGCCCGTCGAGCTTCAGCGCACGCCGGACCGCCTCCGCGGCTTCCCCGCCCGCGAGGGCGATGCCGAACTTCTGGTCCTCGTGCGCGGTGGCGATGAACTCGTGGGTGTGCGCCTCGACGCCGACGGTGACGCGGATCTGGACGCGCTGGCGCTTGCCGAGGGACTGGGCGATGTGCGCGACGCGCACGATCTCCTGGAAGGAGTCGAGGACGATGCGCCCGACACCGACGCTCACGGCCTTGTGAATCTCTTCCTCGGACTTGTTGTTCCCGTGGAAGGCGATGCGCTCGGCGGGCATTCCGGCGTCGAGGGCGGTGGTGAGCTCGCCCCCGGAGCAGACGTCCAGGTTGAGCCCCTCCTCCTTGAGCCAGCGCACGACGGCGCGGCTGAGGAAGGCCTTCCCGGCGTAGAAGACGTCCGCGTCCTTGCCGAAGGCCTCGGCCCAGGCGCGGCAGCGGGCGCGGAAGTCGGTCTCGTCGAGGAAGTAGGCGGGGGTGCCGAACTCCTCGGCGAGCCGGGTGACTTCGATTCCGCCGACGGTGACGGCACCGTCCTGGTTCCTGGTGACGGTCCGGGCCCAGACCTTCTCGTCCAGCACATTGAGGTCGGTGGGCGGGGCGGTGTAGTGGCCCTCGGGCAGGACGTCTCCGTGACGGGGCCCGGCGGGGTGCGCGGAACGGCTCATTCTGTCTCTCTCACATCTACAGGTGTTCGGGTGCGCTGATGCCGAGCAGGGCCAGGCCGCCGGCCAGCACCGTCCCGGCGGCCTCGGCGAGGGCGAGCCGGGAGCGGTGGGCGGCCGAGGGTTTCTCGTCACCGCGCGGCAGCACGGTGTGCTGGAAGCCCAGCAGCGCGTCCGCGGTGGATTCCAGATGCCGGGCGACCCGGTCGGGGGCGCGATGGCGGGCGGCCGCCTCCAGCACGGCGGGGTGGTCGCCGAGGGCGGTGAAGAGGGCGGGCGCGTCGACGTCGTCCTCGTACGCGCCGGTGAAGCCCAGCCGCGCCGCGCCGCGGGTGAGCGCGCGAGTGCGGGAGTACGCGTACCGGACCCGGAAGAGAGGATTGCTCTCCCCCTGCACGAGCAGTTCTCTGTCTGCGTACGGCCGGTCGTGCGCGGCGGCCCGCAGGAGCGCCCAGCGGGAGGCGTCGGCCCCGAGCCGCTCGATGCCTTCGGGCGCGGGCACGGGCGCGATGCGCTCGCCCCCGTGGTCCCCTATATCGGCGGTCGCGCCCTGGGTCCGCAGCAGCGCGACGACCGTACGGACCCACACGTCGCCCCGGATCCCGGCGACGGGCGCGAAGCGGACCCGGGTCCCGGCGAGCCCGTCCCCGTGCCCATACGTTTCTCCGGCGGCCAGCACCGTACGGACGAGGGCGGCGCGGCTGTCCTGGCGCAGGGTGAAGTTCAGGAACCCGGGTCCGGTGATCTCGACCCGCGCGATCCCGGGCGTGCCGCTCAGCTGCTCGCGCAGGATCTCCGCGACCTTCCCGGCCGGCAGCGCCGCGGGCCCCGCGAGCTGCAACGCCGCACTGGTGGCCCAGTCCCCGCGCCCCCCGGGCCGGGGCCGCTCGATCCGCACCCGCTCCGGCACGGCCGCCACCCGCAGGGCACCCTCCTCGACCGCACGGCGCACGGCGCCCAGGACGGTACGGGAGAGATCTGCGGGGGTCACGGGACAAGCGTATGGGAGGAAGGGGGTGTGATCGCGAACCGGTTTCGCGATGCGGTCAGCGCGGGTGCTCTCCTGGGGGCCTGGGTGCCACCCTGGCCACTCCCCCGGGTGCCCCCCTGGGCGCTCCCCCGGCTCGGCGCCGGGGTCAGCCGCAGGTCCTCGCGGGCCCAGCCCCAGGGGTCACCCCCTGCTCGGCCCGGACTTGGCATCGGGCACTCCCCCGGCCGAGCCCCGGGGTCAGCCGCGGGTGCTGCCGGCCCGCCCGGCGCCATGCCTGCCGTCTACTGACGGCGGGCCCTCCCTGCGGTCGCCGCGCTCCCTGTGCATCAGCCGCCGTACGAGCCGCACCAGCTCGGTCGGCTCGAACGGCTTCGCGAGAAAGGCGTCGACCCCGGCGGCGATGCCGGTCTCCACCTCGTACTGCGTACACGCACTGATGATCGCGACCGGGACACTCCTGGTCCGCGGATCCGCCCGGAGCTGCGCGGCGGTCCGCAGGCCGTCGAGCCGCGGCATCACCACATCCAGCGTGATCACGTCCGGCGCCACCTGGTGCACGACGTCCAGACACTCGGCACCATCGGCCGCGGTCACGACCTCGAAGCCCTCCAGCTCGAGATTGACCCTGATCAGCTGCCGGATGACCCTGTTGTCATCGACAACAAGCACCCGGCCGGAGACGCCCGACACAACTCGAGAGTAGGTCTCCACGGGCCGTCGCGTCCGGGTTTTCCCCACTTCCGACCCGTGCGAGGGATCACCACGGCCGACCCGTCCGGAGGGCCCCGGGAGCCACCCGAACACGGTGCGGAAATACCTGTTCACAGCCACCCCATCGGAGCTGGTAGGGTTCTACCCGTCGCCGCCGAGAGCGGCGAACGCCCCCGTAGCTCAGGGGATAGAGCAACGGCCTCCGGAGCCGTGTGCGCAGGTTCGAATCCTGCCGGGGGCACTTCCGGAAAGAGGGCCCTGACCAGCGGAAACGCCGGTCAGGGCCTTTCTCGCACATGCCAAAACGTAAACGGTCTTTCGACCGTTGCTATTCTCCCGATTCGCAGAGTCCCGCGCGGCCACGAGCGTCTCGTCAGGCGATGTTCTCGCAGGTCAGCGGCCATCCACTGAAGGCGCCGAGCCTCACCCACCGCCAAATCACGACGATATGACGAATCGTACGCCCGAGTGGCGCCGCTTCCCTCGCTCACGGGCGTGACCTGCGCGAACGCGGTCGTCGGCCCGTCAAAACGCAAGCGGTCTGGCGGGTCGTTGCTCCTTGCGTCGGATATCAAGTGTTTGGGCATTCTGCGGCAGGGTGCCAGCGCCACTCGGCACACGCTGCGCCACATGCCACCGCGCTCGTCGGTAGGTACCTTGAGCCTGGCCGAGCTCGAAGCCACGAAGGTGATCCTGCCGCGCCTGGCGGAGCGGGCCGCCGCGACCGAGCGGGCCGACTGCACCGACTCCGACGTGTGCCGCATCCTCACAGGCGCGAACGGCCTTCGTGGAAGGTGAGCGCCGTCACCGAAGGGCCCTGCCGCGCCCGCGTAGCGTGAAGGTCACGGGGCATGCCCCCGTCCCCGTTCACGGTGAGGAGCAGGCCATGCTGCGTGCGGTGTGGAACGGCGCCGTGATTGCGGAGACCTCGCGCACGGTGGTCGTCGAGGGCAACCACTACTTCCCGCCCGAGGCGCTCAACCGGCAGTACGTCACGCCGAGCAGGACCTGGTCGCTGTGCTTCTGGAAGGGGGTGGCCCGCTACTACAGCCTGGAGGTCGACGGACTGAGGAATCCGGATGCCGCCTGGTACTACCCCAGGCCCAGCCCGTTGGCCCGGAAGATCAAGGACCATGTCGCCTTCTGGAGGGGCGTACGCGTGGAGGGCACACCGGAGCCGGAGCCCACACAGGGCGAGGGGAAGCCAGGACCCCTCGGTGGCAGGTGAGGTGTCGGAGCGCGACGACGGCCTGGAGGGCGGAGGCCGGCCGCAGCAGAACGGGGCGCGGACGCTCGGGCATGCTGCCTCGGTACACGGCGAGACCGGTGACGGCAGCGACGGGGAGTGCCCAGGCGGCGACCGCCGCCACGCGTACGGCGGTGCTGGGCTCGTGGCGCAGGGTGAGCCAGGTCCAGTACGCGGTGTCGGCGAACGTGTCGGCGTACTCCCCGAAGGGGGAGGTCGTGCCCTGGTGACGGGCGAGGCGTCCGTCGGCGAGATCGAGGCCGATCGCCAGCACCCCGGACGCGCGGCTGGATCCGCCGGGCAGGGCGGGGAGATTGGCGCGCATCAGCGTCAGCACGTCCGCAGCGGCCAGGCGGTCGCGGTGCTCCAGCATGCCGAGGTGGAGTACGGCGAGGGCCCAGCTGGCGGTCACCCAGCACCGTCCGGGCCGTCGGCCTGCGGCCAGTGCGAACAGGACGCCGTGCAGCGCCGTGAGCTCGGCCAGGGCCTGCGGTCGTCGGGCGGCCTGGTGGAGCGACCGGCGGGCAGCCTGGCTGAGGAAGCGGACGGCGGCGGCCGGGGCGAGGTGCCCGTCGTGCAGTTCGGCCAGCAGCACGTCGGTGGCGGTGCGGCTGTCGGCCAGATCGGATACGGACTCCACGCCTCACGCTCTCCTGTGTGCTCCGTGCGCTGATAGCGCTGAGAGTAGAGGCCGACGAAGGTGAGCGCGCTCACTCATCGCCGGGGTTCCGGGGCCTAGCGTCATCCGGAGCAGGATACGGACGTTTGGAGAGGTCGGGGCGATGGTGTGGATCGGCGCGGCGGTGGCGACGGCGGTGGCGGGCGCGGGCGCCGCTGCCGGGTATCTGGGGCTGGTGACCGGGGCCCTTGCGCTGGACGTTGGAGTCGGAAGGCGCTCACGCCCGCTCGGGCCGCAAACCGTCGACATCGCGGCCCCGCGCGAGGCCGTCTTCGACGTCATCACCCAGCCCTATCTGGGCCGGGCCACCCGGGCAATGAGGGAGAAGGTGCTGGTCGTGGAGCGGGGGTCCGACATGGTGCTCGCCGCCCATCGCACCCCGCTCGCGGGCGGGCAGCTGACGGCGACGACGGTGGAGACGGTGCGGTTCACCCGGCCGGAGCGGGTCGACTTCCGGCTGGTGCGCGGGCCTGTCCCGGCCGTCACGGAATCGTTCACCCTCACCGAGCACGGGCCCGGTACGCGGCTGGTGTACGAGGGTGAGCTCGCCACCGATCTGTGGCGGGCCGGGCAGTGGTGGGGCGGCCTGGTCGCCCCACGATGGGAGGCGACCGTCGCCGCGTCCCTGTCCTCGGTCCGGCAGGAGGCCGAGCAGCGTGCGGCCCTGCCGTGAGCGGCTCGCCGTATCGCGGCGGCCGGCCGTGGAGGTGGGGTGCCGGCGGTGCATCCCGATGCATCGCCGCCGGAAGGAGGCAGTTGGTCATGGCCAAGAAGCGAAGCTGCCCGTCGGAACGGCAGCAGTTCATGGAGCACCGGCACGCTGATAGGCACTCGGGCGAGCGCGGGCTCGAGGACATGGTCCGGCGGGCCGGGACTCAGGAAGAGCCGGGTGCAGTGCTGGTCGGCTCGCCGACGCCGACGGATGCGGCCCCGTACCGGGGTGCCACGGGATGGGCGCGGGTGCGTGATCGTGTGGGCGACTGGCTGGTCAAGGTGCTCAAGCTCGCGGTGTTCTGCTGGCTGCCTCCTCCTCACAGCTGAAGGCGCGGAAATGGCGCCCGACCGTTGACCGGTCGACGGTGCTGACCGTCCTCAGCTCAAGTGGTACGCGTGCATGAGTCAGTCGTGCCCCGGGTGCGTGAGGGCGTCCTCCACGGCGCGGTGGAAGGCGGGGTAGGCGAACATCATGTGGCGCAGCCGCTCGACGGGGATCTCGTTCTGCACGGCGATGGCCAGCCCGTAGAGAACTCCGCCACCCGCCGGGCCGGCGGAGGTGGCCGGCCAGGATGCCGCGGTCGATTTCATCGACGAGTTTGATCAGTCCGTCGTTGCCGACATTGTGGATCCAGCCGCGTGCCGAGGCCGACACCCGAGCCTTTCCCGTCCGTACGCGACGGCCCTGCTCGCGAGCGGCGCGTTCGGCCAGGCCCACTGAGCCGACCTCGGGGTCGGTGAAGGTGACGCGGGGCAGGGCCTGGTAGTCGGCGTCCGGTCCTGGCCGGCCGAGGATTTCGCGGACAGCGATCTCGGCCAGGTACATCGCCACATGGGTGAACCCGGGGCCTCGCTGTCGGCGTTCAATCGCCGGAGATCTGCCCCCGGCCCGGCGCCTCGGGCGCCCTCGCGGCCTCTGCCTCGGCCTTCGCGTCGCTCACTACAGCGGCGGCCTGCTTCGCGACCTCATCGGCAGCCGCGGCAGCGTCGAGCGGAAGCGGCGAGCCTGCCTCGAGCTCCGGCGCCCCGCCCTCGTCCGGCGCGCCGTCGGCACCGGTAGTGGTCTCTTCCTCCGGTTGCGCGGATGCGGGAAGACCGATCACTGACTGATCGCCGAATGCGTGGGTGACGGCGCGAACCGCTTCGGTCAGCTCCCCCGGGATCACCCAGAACGTGTTGTTGTCGCTCTTCGCCAGGTGCGGGAGCGTCTCGAGGTACTTGTAGGCCAGGATCTTCGGGTCGGCGTTGTTGCGATGGACGGCCTGGAAAACCCGCTCCACCGCCTTCGCCTCACCGTCCGCCCGCAGGATCATGGCTTGCTGCGTGCCCTGCGCTTCCAGGATGTCCTTCTGCTTCGTGCCCTCCGCGGTGAGGATCTTGGCCTGCCGCTCCCCTTCGGCGTGCAGGATGGCCGCGCGCTTGTCACGTTCGGCCCGCATCTGCTTCTCCATCGCCTCCTTGATGGTGGCCGGCGGATCGATGGCCTTGATCTCGACGCGGTTGACCCGGATGCCCCACTTGCCGGTGGCATCGTCCAGGACGGTGCGAAGCCGGGCGTTGATCTCCTCACGTGAGGTGAGGGTCTCCTCCAGATCCATGGAGCCGATGACGTTCCGCAGGGTGGTCACGGTGAGCTGATCGATCGCCTGCAGATAGTCAGCGACCTCGTACGCCGCCGCGCGCGGGTCGGTGATCTGGTAGTAGAGCACCGTGTCGATGTTCACCACGAGGTTGTCCTCGGTGATCACCGGTTTGGGGTCGGACGAGTACACCTGCTCGCGCACGTCGAGTTTGGTGTTGACACGGTCTGCCACCGGCACGACGAAGTTCAGGCCGGGCTGGAGCGTCCGCCGATACCGGCCGAACCGCTCGATGTTGTAACGACGTGCCTGCGGGACGATCCGGACGGTGGCGGCCACGAGGAAGACGACAACGATCGCCGCCGCGAGAAACGGGATGACAATCGGATCCACCATTCCTCCCTTGAGACGTGTTCAGCCGTTCATGGAAGGAGTTCGCGGGGGTAGACGACGGCCGTCGCGCCTTCGATCTCCATGACGTCCACCAGCGCTCCCACTGGGATCACCAGGCTTTCGTCGAGAGCGCGGGCGGACCATTCCTCACCAGAGACCTTGATCAGACCGCGGGTCGCGGTGACCTCCTCCGTGACCTCGGCCCGCCTGCCGATCAGCGCATCGCTGCCCTCACGCGTGAGGGGTGCGCTCGCCATTTGCCGCAGCGCGACAGGACGGACGATGAGGAGACCCGCTGCCGCTGCTACCCCGAACGCCACGAGCTGGCCGAGAAGGCCGATGCCCACACCAGCAACCACGGCGGTGACCAGAGCAGCGCCCGCCAGCAACCCGAAAACCAGCGTGAGGGTGAAAAACTCCGCAGCACCAAACGCCGCGGCGGCGAGCAGCCATACGAACCACGGCATCGAATCAGCCTCCCTCAGGGGGACCTATCCACCACCTACCCACCGGAACCAGGACGCAACCGACTCGTACCGCCCGGTCTGCGGTCAGGACGCCCGGATGGCGACAGGAGGTCCCACCCGCGTTGACGGTGCCGGTTTGGCAGCCCGGCGAACAGTGCTGCCGGAAGCAGGCCGACAGGACCACACCGCGAGGTATCCGACGTCGCCCATCCCAGCCCGAACCTGGAACGCCGGCGCGAGGGGGGTGCCACTTACGCCTGCCTCGTCTCGCCCTCCGTACGGGTGCACATACTGATCGCTCCTCCGCTGAAGGTCGGCCACCGTGATGCCGCGCCGGGGAGTGCGAAAACGGGCCTCACGGACTCTCAGGCAGTTCCAACCCGGTGCAGTGCCCGCGCCTGACCTGGTCCTTCGCGAACGCAGCTACGTACTCGCGTAGCAGCACGCGCTGCTCATGTTGCTCTGCCTCGGTCGGAGGCTCGTTCTTCTTGCCCTGCTCGCGCTCCTCGCGGGGGCGATCGTCGTAGCCCCAGTGCGCGGCGAATCCGGCGTTCTCGCCGTCGCACCGGGCGACGGCCCAGGCTCTGTGCTCCGTCAGCGCGGGCTTCCAAGCGCCGTCGCCCATCGGCAGCGGATCGGGGCCGGAGCCCATCTCACGGATGTTCGTGCCCCAGTCCCCGCGCCAACTGGTGAGTTCGACGAGCGGCCGGCGCCGCCCGTCGCTAGAGTGCGAATCTTCGTCCCTCGATGCGTACAGGGTGCACCGTCCGACGATGCCGCCGTCCGCGATGGCGATGCGCACCTCCCCGTCGCGGCCTTCCGCCGGGACGCGGCTGATGGCAAGCGCATTGCAGGCGGTGTCCTTCGCATCGGCGCGGGGCACGAACCGGCCGGTGTCCGGGACGGCACCGTCCTTCGGTGCGGGCAGCGGCTCGCCACCACAACCGAGCTTCGTAGTCACTTCGTTCGTCATCCGTACCGCGAGCCGCAGCATGGCGGCCTTCTCCTCGCGACTCTCAGCGAAGTAGGTCCATGTGGTCACCAGCACCCGATGGTCTTTCCTGAGCGGGCCCTTGATGCCGTTCGGGCACTCGGGCATGAGGAAGACCCGGCTGTGCTGGTCCTCGAATCCGGGCAGACCGCCCGGCAGCACGGCGTGCGGCGGATAGTAGGCCCCGACGAACCGCAACTCCTCGTCGCGGGCCGCTCCGGGCGGATAGGCGTCGACCGCGACCACGACCTGGTCCGCGTCGCTCCTCAGCACGCAGTGGTACTCGCCGAGATCCTTGTCGAAGGACTCCCGTTCCGAGCCGAGTCGCACGTCCTTCCGTACCGTCGTCAGGTCGCCACCGGGCAAGGCGCCCCCGCACGCCTCACGTGCCAGCCACCAGTCCTTCACCGGCGCACGGACCGAGAACCCGACGATGACCAGTACGAGCCCCGTACAGGCCAGGCTCCACAGCCACTTACGGTGCCGCGATGCCCAATCTTCCATGTGTTCCCCCGCTATCCCGAACACCACTTCCGCAACAGAGCGACCAGCGTCGCATGTGCCTTGCACCCCAGACAGCCACCTCCACAGTGGTCTCGCCGTGATGTTCTCAGTGGCTGTCCCCGGTCACCATGCCGGGATCCGGCAGTCTGCCGGGTCACTGCCTGCCGTCGTAAGGACAGGTGTCACCCGTGACAAGCGTGTTTGATAGCGTCCTCGGCCGGATCAGCGGGGAAAGGGCACGGAATGCGCGGTATACGGGGGCGTACATTGCTCCTCTGCGCCATGGTCGGAGGGACGATCGCGGCCGTCGTCGCCGGGGTCGTGGTGTGGTTCTCGGCAGGTCGGGCGGAGCAGCGCGCGGCCAATCTGGATCAACTGGAGCGGTCCTGCGCGGGATTGCTGCCGCGTGAGCCGTTGCGGGGCTTCGTGCCGGGGAACAGCACCGGGGCGCTGGAGGAGTACGGCACGATGCTCGATCCGGGCCAGGAGAGCCGGGCGCTGCTGGACTGCACGCTCTCCTGGGGCCCGGGGCGGTGG
>NZ_JBEPDM010000036.1:0-78887 GCF_040300305.1 Streptomyces sp. NPDC000410 | reverse complement strand
TCTCCGTGATGGAGACGGGGTATCAACTAATCTGGCGTTGATTTTTGGCACGCTGTTGAGTTCTCAAGGAACGGACGCTTCCTTCGTACTCACCCGCAGAACATTCCCTGGGGCTTTCCTCCGGGCGCTTCCCTTCGGTGTTTCCAACTTTACCAGACTCTTTTCCGTTCCGTTTCCGGTTCGGATTTAGTTTCCGGTGGCCGTTGGAGGGCCTTTTGCCTTTCGGCTGATCCGACTTTATCAGAGATTCTGAGTCGGAATTTCCGCCCCGTTGAGTGGTTGTTCTGAGCGCACGAGTGCGCCCCGGACTTCCCCTCAGGCGGAGCCGTAAACGTACTGGAGCGGGGCGCCCGATGCAAATCGGGGCTGCCCCGCTCCAGTCACGCTCCGGTGGGCGTCAGACCTCGACGACGACCGGGAGGATCATCGGGCGCCGGCGGTAGGTGTCGGAGACCCACTTGCCGATGGACCGGCGGATGAGTTGCTGCAGCTGGTGGGGCTCGGAGACCCCGTCAGCGGCGGACCGCTGGATGGCTTCCTCGACCTTGGGAATCACCGCGTCGAAGGCGGAGTCCTCGATGCCGGAGCCGCGGGCGTGGATGTTCGGGCCGCCCACGATCTTGCCGGTGGTCGAGTCGACCACCACGAAGACCGAGATGATGCCCTCGTCCCCGAGGATGCGGCGGTCCTTCAGCGAGGCCTCGGTGACGTCGCCGACCGAGAGGCCGTCCACGTAGACGTAGCCCGCCTGGACCTTGCCCGTGATCTTGGCCTTGCCGTCGACCAGGTCGACGACCACGCCGTCCTCGGCGATGACGATGCGGTCCTTGGGGACGCCCGTCATCGCGCCCAGTTCGGCGTTGGCGCGCAGGTGGCGCCATTCGCCGTGGACCGGCATCAGGTTCTTCGGGCGGCAGATGTTGTAGAAGTACAGCAGCTCGCCGGCCGAGGCGTGGCCCGAGACATGGACCTTGGCGTTGCCCTTGTGGACGACGTTGGCGCCCCAGCGGGTCAGACCGTTGATCACCCGGTAGACGGCGTTCTCGTTACCCGGAATGAGGGACGAGGCCAGGATGACGGTGTCGCCCTGGACGATGCGGATCTGGTGATCGCGGTTCGCCATGCGGGAGAGGGCCGCCATCGGCTCGCCCTGGGATCCCGTACAGACGAGCACGACCTCGTCGTCCGGCAGGTCGTCGAGCGTCTTGACGTCGACGACCAGGCCGGCCGGGACCTTGAGGTAGCCCAGGTCACGGGCGATGCCCATGTTCCTGACCATCGAGCGGCCGACGAAGGCGACCCTCCGGCCGTATTCGTGCGCCGCGTCGAGGATCTGCTGGATGCGGTGGACGTGGCTGGCGAAGCTGGCCACGATGATGCGCTTCTGGGCGTTCGCGAAGACCGTGCGCAGGACGTTGGAGATGTCCTTCTCCGGCGGGACGAAGCCCGGGACCTCGGCGTTCGTCGAGTCCGACAGCAGGAGGTCGATGCCCTCCTCGCTCAGACGGGCGAAGGCGTGCAGGTCGGTGAGGCGGCCGTCCAGCGGGAGCTGGTCCATCTTGAAGTCGCCGGTGTGGACGACCATTCCCGCGGGGGTGCGGATGGCGACGGCCAGCGCGTCGGGGATGGAGTGGTTGACGGCGACGAACTCGCAGTCGAACGGGCCGATGCGCTCGCGATTGCCCTCGCTGACCTCGAGGGTGTACGGGCGGATGCGGTGCTCCTGGAGCTTGGCCTCGATGAGTGCGAGGGTCAGCTTGGAGCCGATCAGCGGGATGTCCGGCTTCAGCCGGAGCAGATACGGGACACCGCCGATGTGGTCCTCATGACCGTGCGTGAGCACGATGCCCTCGATGTCGTCGAGGCGGTCCCGGATCGTGGTGAAGTCCGGCAGGATCAGGTCGATGCCGGGCTGCTCCTCCTCGGGGAAGAGCACGCCGCAGTCGACGATCAGAAGCCGGCCGTTGTACTCGAAGACGGTCATGTTGCGGCCGATCTCGCCGAGACCGCCGAGCGGAGTGACGCGCAGGCCGCCCTTGGGCAGCTTCGGCGGGGCGCCGAGTTCAGGATGCGGATGACTCAAAAGACTCTCCTCACCACACGCGCCACGTACCGCTTGGGCACGTGGCGCGCATGACATTCGTGCACTTGCTGTTGTCGTTTTGTCGCTCTTATTCAGTTGGTTCGTATTCAGTTATGAAGTCTGTGGCTACAGCTCTACCCCGCCGGCGGCCAGATCGATCTTGAGCTGCGCGGTCTCGGCCTCGGTGAGCTCGATGAGCGGGAGGCGCAGCGGGCCGGCGGGCAGGCCCTGGAGGGCGAGGGCCGCCTTGGTCGTGATGACGCCCTGGGTGCGGAACATGCCGGTGAAGACCGGGAGCAGCTTCTGGTGGATCTCGGTGGCCTTCTGGACGTCGCCGTTCAGGTAGGCGTCGAGGAGGGCGCGCAGCTCCGGCGTGACGACGTGGCTGACCACGGAGACGAAGCCGACGCCGCCGACCGAGAGGAGCGGGAGGTTGAGCATGTCGTCGCCCGAGTACCAGGCGAGACCGCTCTGGGCGATGGCCCAGCTGGCGCGGCCGAGGTCGCCCTTGGCGTCCTTGTTGGCGACGATGCGCGGGTGCTGGGCGAGCCGGATGATCGTCTCGGTGTCGATCGGGACCCCGCTGCGGCCGGGGATGTCGTACAGCATGACCGGCAGGCCCGTGGCGTCGGCGATGGCCGTGAAGTGCCGGATCAGGCCCTCTTGCGGGGGCTTGTTGTAGTACGGCGTGACGGCGAGCAGGCCGTGCGCGCCGGCGCGCTCGGCGGCGCGGGCGAGCTCGATGCTGTGGTGGGTGTCGTTGGTGCCGACGCCGGTGACGATGTGGGCTCGGTCGCCCACGGCTTCGAGGACGGCTCGTACGAGCTGCTCTTTCTCCGCGTCGCTGGTGGTCGGGGACTCGCCGGTGGTGCCGTTGAGGACCAGGCCGTCGTTGCCTGCGTCGACAAGGTGGGTGGCGAGCCGCTGCGCGCCGTCGAGGTCGAGTGCGCCGTCCGCCGTGAACGGCGTGACCATGGCGGTGAGGACCCGCCCGAAGGGGGTCTGCGGAGTCGAGATCGGAGCCATGGGTAACACGCTACTCGCTGCTCAGCGGGTGGTGCCCCCTCGGGGGACGTGACGTACGCCGTGGTGAGGGGAACCCGGCACTGCCTGCTCGGGGGTTCAAGCAGTGCCGGGTCCGTTTGATCAGCCTAGATGAACTTCTCGAAACGCCGCAATACGGACACCGAGTGAGGCTGAACCGTACATCAGTGCTCTATGGGGCAACTCGTCCATTCGCATTGAAGGCGGCGTAAGTGAGCGGCATGAGCTTCGCCCACTGCTCCTCCATCCTTTCGCCGACCATCTCGATCTCCCGCTGCGGGAACGAAGGGGTCTTCGCCAGCTCGTGCTGGGTGCGCAGGCCGAGGAAATGCATCAGCGAGCGGGCGTTGCACGTCGCGTACATCGACGAGTAGAGGCCGACGGGGAGGACGGAGCGGGCGACCTCGCGGGCGACGCCGGCGCCCAGCATCTCCTGGTACGCCTCGTACGACTGGCGGTACGAGTCCGCCATCACCCGGCCCGTGAGCTCCTGCTGGGCCTGGGTGCCCTCGACGAAGACGTACTTGCCGGGGCGGCCCTCCTGGACGAGCTTGCGGGACTCGTCGGGGACGTAGAAGACCGGCTGAAGCTCCCGGTAGCGGCCCGATTCCTCGTTGTACGACCAGCCGACGCGGTGGCGCATGAACTCGCGGAAGACGAAGATCGGGGCGCTGATGAAGAAGGTCATCGAGTTGTGCTCGAAGGGGCTGCCGTGGCGGTCCCGCATCAGGTAGTTGATGAGGCCCTTCGAGCGCTCCGGATCCTTCGAGAGCTCTTCTAGGGACTGCTCGCCCGCGGTGGAGACCCTGGCGGCCCACAGCACGTCGGAGTCGCCGGCGGTGTGCTTCACCAGCTCGACGGTGACATCGCTGCGGAAGCTGGGTTTGATGTCGGCGGGGATCTCGGTCACCGGCGGGGGTCCTTCCAGTTGCGTCGCACGGGCGGCGCCCACTCTACGGCGCGCCACTGACAACGACCGACGCTGACTCGTACAGCCCCCTGAGGTGGTCGGGCGGTGGACAGCTCGATAGCCTCACCGGACACAGCCCTGTGGTGGATGTGAGTAAGGATTCAGTCGTGCCCCTGCCCTTCCTGACGGCCGACCGCGCCTTCGACGCGACGGACGACGAAGCCGCCGCGCTGCCCTTCGACGACCATGACCAGTGGCGCAGGCCCTACCGTCCCGGTCCGTGGCGGGTGGCCGCGGCCGCGATGCTTCTGCTGCTCGCGTCGTACGTGCTGCTCGCCGCGGTGATCATCCTTTTCGCCGGTGCGCTGCCGGGCGCGTCCGTGTGCTTCGGCATCGCCGCACTGGTGATCGCCACGGCGCTGCGGCTGCTGCGTATCGGCACCTGGGTGAGCAGGCACGGCGTGCGGCGCGTGGGGTTCCTGTCGACGACCACCGTGCCCTGGGGGCGGGTCGCGGAGGTCCGTACGCTCCAGCAGCCGGTGCGCTGGCTGGGGCTGCCGCGCACGGTGCAGGGGCAGGTGCTGCTGCTCGTACGGGAGGGTGGTGAGCCGCTGCCGCTGCTCACCGATCGCAATGCGGACTTCCTGTCCCGGGTGGAGGCGTTCGACCGCGCGGCCGACACCGTCGAGGCGTGGGCGGCGGAGTACCGCCCGGCCTTCACACCCTGACGGCCTTCACACGGCGACAAGCTTCACACGCCGACGGGCTTCCCCTCGTGCAGAGCGATCGCGCGCTGCATCGCCTTGCGGGCACGGGGCGTGTCGCGGGCGTCGTGGTAGGCGACGGCCAGGCGGAACCAGCAGCGCCAGTCGTCGGGTGAGTCCTCGGTCTCCGCACGCCGCTTGGCGAACACCGCGTCGGCCGAGTCACGGTCGATACGGCCGCCCGGGGTACGGACCAGCTCGTCGACCGGCAGCCCGCCCTCCGCGTCCAGCTCGGCCGCCAGCGCGTTGGCCTTCTTGACGAACTGGGTGTTCTTCCAGAGGAACCAGATGCCGATCACCGGCAGGATCAGCACCGCGCCACCGAAGGTGACGGTGAGCGCGGTGCCCTGCTGGATCAGCATCACGCCACGGCTGCCGACCAGGACGAAGTAGACGACCAGGACGGCAGCCGTGATGAAGTAGGAGATCTTCGCGCGCATCGCAGAGCTCAGGCGAGGTCGAGGAAGTTCTCGAGGCCGAAGGTGAGACCGGGCGTGGCCACCACACGGCGCACGCCGAGCAGGATGCCCGGCATGAAGCTGCTGTGGTGCAGGGAGTCGTGGCGGATGGTGAGCGTCTCGCCCTCGCCGCCGAGCAGCACCTCCTGGTGGGCCAGCAGCCCGCGCAGCCGTACGGCGTGCACCGGTACGCCGTCGACGTCCGCGCCCCGGGCCCCGTCCAGCGCCGTGACGGTGGCGTCGGGCTGCGGGGCGCAGCCGGCCTCCGCGCGGGCCGCCGCGATGAGCTGGGCGGTGCGCGTGGCAGTGCCGGAGGGGGCGTCCGCCTTGTTCGGGTGGTGCAGCTCGACGACCTCGACGGACTCGAAGTAGCGCGCGGCCTGGGCCGCGAACTTCATGGTCAGGACCGCGCCGATGGAGAAGTTCGGCGCGATGAGCACGCCCGTCTCGGGCGAGGCGTCGAGGGACGTGCGCAGATGCCCGAGGCGTTCGTCGGTCCAGCCGGTGGTGCCGACGACGGCGTGGATGCCGTGGCGCACACAGAAGTCGAGGTTGCCCATGACCGAGGCGGGGGTGGTCAGCTCGACCACGACCTGGGTCTTGGCCTCGACCAGGGTCTCCAGTTTGTCGTCCCGGCCCAGCGCGGCGACGAGTTCCATGTCGTCAGCGGCTTCGACGGCTCGTACCGCTTCGGAGCCGATACGGCCCTTGGCACCGAGGACTGCCACACGCAGCTTGCTCATGTTGCTTTCGCTCTCTACGAGACTTGCGGACTTACGGGACGGACTTACGAGACGGACTTACGAGACGGTTTCGTGCAGGCGGTCCGCCTGCTTGTCCTTCAGCGGGCCGATCACCGACAGCGAGGGACGCTGTCCCAGTACATCGCGGGCGACCTCCCGTACGTCGTCGGGAGTGACCGCGGCTATGTTCGCGAGCATGTCGTCGACCGACATCTGGGAGCCCCAGCACAGCTCACTCTTGCCGATACGGTTCATCAGCGCGCCGGTGTCCTCCAGGCCGAGGACCGTGGAACCGGAGAGCTGGCCGATGGCACGGGCGATCTCGTCGTCCGGGAGCCCTTCGCTCGCGACCCGGTCGAGCTCGTCGCGGCAGATCCGCAGCACGTCGTGGACCTGGCTGGGCCGGCAGCCCGCGTAGACGCCGAAGAGTCCGCAGTCGGCGAAGCCCGAGGTGTACGAGTACACGCTGTAGGCGAGGCCGCGCTTCTCCCGGACCTCCTGGAAGAGGCGGGAGGACATGCCGCCGCCGAGGGCCGTGTTCAGTACGCCGAGGGCCCAGCGGCGCTCGTCCGTGCGGGGGATGCCGGGCATGCCGAGGACGACATGGGCCTGCTCGGTCTTGCGGCCGAGCAGTTCGACGCGGCCCGCGGTCTTCAGCGGCTTGAAGCCGTCGCGCGGGGCGACCGGCACGGCGTCCGTACGGGACAGGGCGCCGGCCTTGTCGAAGGCCTTGCGGACCTGGCGGACGACCGTGGCGTGGTCGATGTTGCCGGCGGCGGCGACGACCAGGTGGGTCGGGTCGTAGTGCTTCTTGTAGAAGCGGGCGATCTGGGAGCGGCTGAGCGCGCTGACGGTGTCGACGGTGCCGAGGACCGGGCGGCCCAGCGGGGTGTCGCCGAACATCGTCCTGGCGAACAGGTCGTGGACGACGTCGCCCGGGTCGTCCTCGGTCATCGCGATCTCTTCGAGGATCGCGCCGCGCTCGATATTGACGTCCTCTTCGAGGATCAGCGAGCCGGTGAGCATGTCGCAGACGACGTCGATCGCGAGCGGCAGGTCGGTGTCGAGCACGCGCGCGTAGTAGCAGGTGTACTCCTTCGCCGTGAAGGCGTTCATCTCGCCGCCGACCGCGTCGATCGCGGCGGAGATGTCGAGGGCGGAGCGCTTGTGCGTGCCCTTGAAGAGGAGGTGCTCCAGGTAGTGCGTCGCGCCGCCCAGCGAGGGGGTCTCGTCGCGGGAGCCGACGTGCGCCCAGATGCCGAAGGTGGCGGAGCGTACGGACGGGAGCGTCTCGGTGACGATGCGCAGGCCGCCGGGGAGGACCGTGCGGCGGACCGTGCCGATGCCGTGCTCGCCCTTGAGAAGCGTTTGGGTACGGGCGACGGCCCGCGCCTCCGAAGAGGTGCGGGCCGTCGTCCTGGAACTACGGGACGTCACTTGTCGGTGTCGTCCTTCGCCTCGTCGGCAGCGTCCTCGTCCGCGATCACGGGGATGAGGGAGAGCTTGCCGCGCTGGTCGATCTCGGCGATCTCGACCTGCACCTTGGCGCCGACCGCGAGCACGTCCTCGACGTTCTCCACGCGCTTGCCACCGGCGAGCTTGCGGATCTGCGAGATGTGCAGCAGGCCGTCCTTGCCCGGGAGCAGGGACACGAACGCACCGAAGGTGGTGGTCTTGACGACCGTACCCAGGTAGCGCTCGCCGACCTCCGGCATGGTCGGGTTGGCGATGCCGTTGATCGTGGCGCGGGCGGCCTCGGCGGCCGGGCCGTCGGCGGCACCGATGTAGATGGTGCCGTCGTCCTCGATCGTGATCTCGGCGCCGGTGTCCTCCTGGATCTGGTTGATCATCTTGCCCTTGGGGCCGATGACCTCGCCGATCTTGTCCACGGGGATCTTGACGGTGATGATCCGCGGGGCGTTCGGGGACATCTCGTCCGGGGTGTCGATCGCTTCCATCATCACGTCGAGGATGTGGAGGCGGGCGTCACGGGCCTGCTTCAGCGCCGCGGCGAGCACCGAGGCCGGGATGCCGTCCAGCTTGGTGTCGAGCTGGAGGGCGGTGACGAACTCCTTCGTACCGGCGACCTTGAAGTCCATGTCACCGAACGCGTCCTCCGCACCGAGGATGTCGGTGAGGGCGACGTAGTGCGTCTGGCCGTCGATCTCCTGGGAGATCAGACCCATGGCGATACCGGCGACGGGGGCCTTCAGCGGCACACCGGCGTTCAGCAGCGACATGGTGGAGGCGCAGACCGAACCCATGGACGTCGAGCCGTTGGAGCCGAGGGCCTCGGACACCTGGCGGATCGCGTACGGGAACTCCTCGCGGGTCGGGAGGACCGGCACGATCGCGCGCTCGGCGAGCGCGCCGTGGCCGATCTCGCGGCGCTTCGGCGAACCGACGCGGCCGGTCTCACCGACGGAGTACGGCGGGAAGTTGTAGTTGTGCATGTAGCGCTTGCGGGTCACCGGGGAGAGGGTGTCCAGCTGCTGCTCCATGCGGAGCATGTTCAGGGTGGTGACGCCCAGGATCTGGGTCTCGCCACGCTCGAACAGGGCCGAGCCGTGCACGCGCGGGATGGCCTCGACCTCGGCGGCGAGCGTACGGATGTCCGTCACGCCACGGCCGTCGATGCGCTTCTTCTCCTTGATGACGCGCTCACGGACCAGGGACTTGGTCAGGGAGCGGTACGCGGCGGAGATCTCCTTCTCGCGGCCCTCGAACTGCGGGAGCAGCTTCTCGGCCGCCAGAACCTTGACGCGGTCCAGCTCGGCCTCGCGCTCCTGCTTGCCCGCGATGGTGAGCGCCTGCGAGAGCTCGCTCTTGACCGCGGCGGTGAGCGCCTCCAGGACGTCGTCCTGGTACTCGAGGAAGACGGGGAACTCGCCGGTCGGCTTGGCGGCCTTGGCGGCGAGGTCGGCCTGGGCCTTGCAGAGCACCTTGATGAAGGGCTTCGCGGCCTCGAGACCGGCGGCGACGACCTCCTCGGTCGGCGCCTCGGCGCCGCCCTTGACGAGCTCGATGGTCCGCTCGGTGGCCTCGGCCTCGACCATCATGATCGCGACGTCGCCGTCCTCCAGGACGCGTCCCGCGACCACCATGTCGAAGACGGCGTCCTCGAGCTCGGTGTGCGTCGGGAAGGCGACCCACTGGCCGTTGATCAGCGCGACACGGGTGCCGCCGATCGGGCCGGAGAAGGGCAGGCCGGCCAGCTGCGTGGAGCAGGAGGCGGCGTTGATCGCGACCACGTCGTACATGTGGTCGGGGTTGAGCGCCATGACCGTCTCGACGATCTGGATCTCGTTGCGCAGGCCCTTCTTGAAGGACGGGCGCAGCGGGCGGTCGATCAGGCGACAGGTGAGGATCGCGTCCTCGGACGGGCGGCCCTCACGGCGGAAGAAGGAGCCGGGGATCTTGCCCGCGGCGTACATCCGCTCCTCGACGTCGACCGTCAGAGGGAAGAAGTCCAGCTGGTCCTTGGGGTTCTTGGACGCGGTGGTGGCCGACAGCACCATGGTGTCGTCGTCCAGGTACGCCACGGCGGAACCGGCGGCCTGCTTGGCCAGGCGGCCCGTCTCGAAGCGGATGGTGCGGGTACCGAAGGAACCGTTGTCGATCACGGCCTCGGCGTAGTGGGTCTCGTTCTCCACTAGCGATATCTCCTCGTCTGCGTCCCCTCGCCCGTGTGGCGGGGGACGGTGGCGGAGAAGCGCGCCTTGTGTGCGGGCCGGTCTTCGATCGAAGCACCCGGGTGATGTGTCCGGGGGCCACTACCGAGGACCGGCGGCGGAGGGGCGCTCCTCCTCGTTCTGTATGGCGTTGTCTATCGGGTACTGCGGGCTACTGCGTACTGCGCTTCACGGTCCTGCGCCGTGTCACCAGATTACTGAGGTTCACCGCGGGCCCGCACGTACAGCAAAGGGAGCGGCCCCCTAAGAGTGGGAACCGCTCCCTTCACGGCGTCTTACTTCGCGCCGCCGGCCGCACCGCGGCGGATGCCGAGACGGTCGACCAGCGTACGGAAGCGCTGGATGTCCTTCTTGGCCAGGTACTGCAGCAGGCGGCGGCGCTGGCCGACCAGGATCAGCAGACCACGGCGGGAGTGGTGGTCGTGCTTGTGGGTCTTGAGGTGCTCGGTCAGGTCCGAGATGCGGCGCGAGAGCATGGCGACCTGGACCTCGGGGGAGCCGGTGTCGCCCTCCTTGGTGCCGAACTCGGTCATGATCTGCTTCTTCGTAGCGGCGTCGAGAGACACTCGGTACTCCTCATTGGTATTCGATGCGCCTGCGAGTGCCCCTGGTCTTGGTCTCAGGGGAGCTTCCGTGACTCGGAGGCGAAGGCACGATGGGCGCTGCTCCCAGAGCATTCCGGGTGCGCGTACACAAACGGCCGTCACACAGCGTACCAGCTCGGCGCACCGGCCCTCGCGGAGGGTCGGTGCGCCGGAAGCGCCGCGTCGGCCACGGGTCCTCGGCCGGAGGCCCTGAGGCGGTGCTCGGTCGGGGGGCCGGGCCGGAGGTCTCCGGTCGAGTATCCCGGCCGGGCGTCCTCAGGAGGTCAGCGCGCGGATCGAGTGGTAGACGTCGAAGACCGCGAGGCACAGCGGTACGAGCGTCAGCAGGAAGAAGGTCTCCGCGATCTCCAGGAAACGGCCCCAGAACGGGGTGACGCCCTTGCGCGGCACGATCAGGCCGATCGCGGTGATCAGCGCGGCGACGCCGGCGACCGCGGCGGACAGCCACACCGTACGGATGTCGAGTCCCGTGCCGTCCCCCTTGGCCGCTTCGATCATCAGCTCGATCGGCGGGTTCAGGCAGAGTCCGAGCCCGAGCAGTACCAGCGAGCTGAGGCCCGCCGCGAGCGCGCAGCCGACCTGTGCCGTGTAGCGGAAGAGGTGGGCGCGCATCAGCATGGCGACGCCGGTGGTGAGGGCGAGCAGCTGCCCCCATACGTTGTCGGAGAAACCGAGCACCGCGGACGATCCGACAGTGACCAGGGCGCAACCGCCGACGAGGCCGACGAGCAGCTCGTGACCACGCCGGGCCTGGGCGGCGATGCGGTCGGCGTCGACCGGCCCCTGGGTCGCGGGCTCGGCGTCACCGTAATTGCCGATCGTGGTGCGCGGAGGCTCGAACCCGATGGGGAGGCGGGCGAAACGGGTGGAGAGGCCGGGCAGGAAGGCCAGGAGCCCCACGGCGAGCGGGGAGCACACCGCGGCGGTCTCGGCCGCCTCCATACCGGTGAGGGTCGCGACGAAGGTGACGAGCAGACCGATGGTGGCGGCGAAGGCGAACGCGACGAAGGGGCCGTCCCCGCTGGGGGAGAGCATCATCAGGATCACCGCGACGACCAGTACGGCGGCGCAGGCCAGCAGGAACTGGAGCCGTCCGATGCCCTGCCCCGCCGCCAGCGGCAGCAGGCCGGAGCCCGCCACGCCCGCGTTCGCCATCGCGCCGATGCCGAGGGCTATGGACGAGCCCCGGTCGTCGTACACCCGTGCCCGTACGCCCGCGAGCGCGACCAGCAGCACGGCGGTGACGGCGGCCAGGATGCCCGGCAGTCCGTGCATGTCGTGCCGGGGGTCGGCGGTCCACAGGACGAAGCCGAGCAGCACCAGCAGGACCGAGCCGCCGAGGAGTCCGGCGCCGCGCATCAGGGTGTCGGTCCACAGGGTGCGGTCGCGGGCGACCGCGGAGGCCACGGCGTCGGAGACGTCGTCGAACACCGCGGGGGGCAGCGACTCGGCGAAGGGTCGCAGCGAGAGCAGCTCTCCGTCGAGGATGCGCTGCGCGCCCAGGGAGCGCGCGCCGTCGAGGACGGTTCCGTCGCGGCGGACCAGGTGGTAGCCGACCGGGGCTCCCGCCGCGGGGCTCTGCCCGGACAGCCGGAGGATCTCCGAGTAGAGGTCGGCGACAGGGATGTCGTCGGGCAACGCCACGTCGATCCGACTGTCCGGCGCGACGACGGTGACCCGGCAGAAACCGGTTCCGCCGCCGGACGGAGTCGCGGGACCCGGGTGACCGGTTCCGGTGGCCGCCGCTGGGGCCGTCATACTCACCTGCTGCATCCCCTCGTGGTGTTCATGGACCGTAGACCGTAGGTCTGGGCCTGGGCTTGCGCTCGTAGACCGTATGCCTGGGCTTGCGCTCGTGGACCGTAAGGCCCGTGCTTGCGCTCCTGCCGAGCCCGGCTGCGCTCCGAATGACCCATTTTTTGCGGTAGTTCATGCGTGCGCAAACGCGTCGCGCCACCCTACCGCCCGCCCCCGCACCACCGCGCAAGTAGGATCCCTCCCCGCGGATGGAACCCGTCGCCACGGGGGCGCCGATAGGAACATTTCCGTCCGGCAAGGGAATTGGTGAGCAGTGAGTCAGATCGTCGTCAAGCGCCCACCACGGGCCCTGCCGTCCGAAGTACCCGGCGAGCAGGTGCAGCTGCAACCACCGCCCGAACTGCCGAGAGGGCAGCAGGAGGGCGCGCTCATGCAGCTTCTGCCCATGCTCGGCATGGGCGGATCCGTCGTGTTCTTCTTCATGACCCCGAATCCGATCATGCGGATCATGGGCATGGTGATGATCGCGTCGACGGTCGCGATGGCCATCGCGATGCTGGTCCGCTACCGGCGCGGCACCCAGGGCGAGCTCGCCGATCTGCGGCGCGACTACCTGAAGTACCTGACGCAGACCAGGCGCACGGTCCTGAGGACCGCACGCCTGCAGCGTGACGCGCAGTACTACCTGCACCCCTCCCCCGAGCAGCTGTGGGCGCTGGTCGCCGAGGGCAGCCGGGTCTGGGAGCGCCGCGTCGGCGACGACGACTTCGCGCAGGTGCGCATCGGACTGGGCAGCCAGCAGCTGGCCACGCCGCTCCTCGCTCCCGAGACCGCGCCCGTGGACGAGCTGGAGCCGCTGACCGCGGGAGCGATGCAGAAGTTCATAGCCGCGCACAGCACGCTGGACGGGCTGCCGATGGCCGTGTCGCTGCGCGCCTTCTACCACCTGACGGTGAGCGGCGATCCGGAGTCCGCGCGTTCCTCGGCCCGTGCGATGGTGGGCTCGCTCGCCTCGCTGCACTCCCCCGAGGACCTGGTCATCGCCGTCGCCGCCGGGTCCAACGCGGCCCCGCACTGGGAGTGGGCGAAGTGGCTTCCGCACGTCCAGGCGCCGGGCGCCGGGGACGGGGCGGGCAGCCGCCGGCTCATCACCACCGACGCAGGGGAGTTGCAGGACCTGCTCGCGGGGCGGCTGGAGGGCCGCCCCCGCTTCGGCGGCCAGCCGCTGCTGGACCAGCCGCACATCGTCGTCGTACTCGACAGCCAGTCCGTGCCCCCGATGTCGGCGTTCGCCGCCGCCGAGGGCCTGCAGGGCGTGACCATCATCGAGGTCGTACCCGGCGAGATCACCGGGGCGCGCGGTGGTCTGTCCGTGGTGGTGCACCCCGATTCCCTGCAACTGGAGTCGGGTCACGGTCTCGTGTACGACGGGCTGCCCGACCGGCTGAGCCTGGCGGCCGCGGAGGCGCTCGCCCGCCAGCTCGCTCCGCTGCGGGTCGCCGTGGGCGGGGACGACGGCGACGAGCCGCTGCTCGCCAACCTCGAGTTCACCGACCTGCTGAACCTGGGCGACGCGGCCTCCGTCGACGTCAGCCGCACCTGGCGGCCGCGGTCGCAGGCGGAGCGGCTGCGCGTGCCGATCGGTGTCGGCGAGGACGGCGCGCCGGTCATGCTGGACCTCAAGGAGGCGGCGCAGGAGGGCATGGGCCCGCACGGGCTGTGCGTGGGTGCGACCGGTTCCGGTAAGTCCGAGCTGCTGCGTACGCTCGTACTCGGCCTCGCCGTGACGCACTCGTCGGAGACGCTCAACTTCGTCCTCGCGGACTTCAAGGGTGGCGCCACCTTCGCCGGCATGTCGCAGATGCCGCACGTCGCCGCGGTGATCACCAACCTCGCGGACGACCTGACGCTGGTGGACCGCATGGGTGACTCCATCCGCGGTGAGCTCAACCGGCGGCAGGAGCTGCTGCGCGACGCGGGCAACTACGCCAACATCCACGACTACGAGAAGGCGCGTGCGGCGGGTGCCCCGTTGCAGCCCATTCCCTCGCTCGTCCTCGTCATCGACGAGTTCAGCGAACTGCTCACCGCCATGCCGGACTTCATCGAGATGTTCGTGCAGATCGGCCGTATCGGCCGGTCGCTCGGCGTGCATCTGCTGCTGGCCTCGCAGCGCCTGGAGGAGGGCCGGCTGCGCGGCCTGGAGACGTACCTGTCGTACCGGATCGGTCTGCGTACCTTCTCCGCGGCGGAGTCGCGCGCGGCGATCGGTGTGCCCGACGCGTACCAGCTGCCGAACGTCCCCGGCTCCGGCTATCTGAAGTACGGCACGGACGAGATGGTGCGGTTCAAGGCCGCGTACGTCTCCGGCGTGTACCGCACGAACGCGCACCGGGCCGCGGTGCCCGGTGGTCCGCTCCCGGTGGACCGCAGGCCCGTGCCGTTCACGGCCGCGCCGGTGCCGGTGCAGTACGTCGCGCCGACCGCCCAGGCCGTCGTCCCGGATGCGGGTCCGGCGGAGGACGACGCGCTGGCCGACTCCGTACTCGATGTGATCGTGCGACGGCTCGAAGGCCGTGGTGCGGAGGCCCACCAGGTGTGGCTGCCCCCGCTGGACAACCCGCCGTCGATGGACGAGATCCTGCCCGGCCTCTCCCCGGTGCAGGGCCGCGGGCTCACGCAGCCCGGGTTCGAGGGCGCGGGACAGCTCGTCGTACCGCTGGGAGTCGTCGACAAGCCGTACGAGCAGCGGCGTGACACGCTCTACCGGGACTTCTCCGGGGCCGCGGGGCATATGCAGATCATCGGCGGCCCGCAGTCGGGCAAGTCGACGCTGCTGCGGACCATCATCTCGGCCTTCGCGCTGACCCACACGCCGCACGAAGTGCAGTTCTACGGCCTCGACTTCGGTGGTGGCGGTCTGTCCTCGGTCGCGGGCCTGCCGCACGTCGGCGGTGTCGCCTCGCGCCTCGACCCGGAGAAGGTCCGGCGGACGGTGGCCGAGGTGTACGGCATCCTGACGCGGCGCGAGGAGTACTTCCGCAGCTCCGGCATCGACTCCATCAACACGTACCGCAGGCTGCGGGCACGCGGGGACATCTCCGTCACCGACCAGCCGTGGGGTGACGTCTTCCTGGTCATCGACGGCTGGGGCAACTTCAAGACGGAGTACGAGGGCATGGAACCCGTCGTCGTCGACATCGCGGCGCGCGGTCTCGGTTACGGCATCCACGTCATCCTCACGGCGTCCCGTTCGATGGAGGTCCGCTCCAACCTCAAGGACAACCTGATGAACCGCCTCGAGCTCCGGCTCGGCGACACCATGGACTCCGAGCTGGACCGCAAGGTCGCCGTCAACGTCCCGACGGGCGTGCCGGGTCGCGGTCTGACCCCGGAGAAGCTGCACTTCATGGCGGCGGTCCCGCGCATCGACGGCATCAACTCCGACAGCGACCTGTCGGAGGCGACGGCCGCCATGGCCCAGGAGGTCACCCGCCACTGGACCGCGCCGGGAGCCCCCGCGGTGCGCCTGCTGCCGCGCGAACTGCCGGCGGAGAACCTGCCTGCGGGCTACACCGAGCCGAAGCGCGGCGTCGCCTTCGCCATCGACGAGAACAACCTGGAGCCGGTCTTCGTCGACTTCGAGCGCGATCCGTTCTTCCTCATCTTCGGTGAGAGCGAGTCCGGAAAGTCGAACCTGCTGCGGCTGCTCATCAAGCAGCTGACCGAGCGCTACGACGGCGACTCCTGCAAGTTCTTCGTGATCGACAACCGGCGCGCGCTCCTGGACGTCACCCCGGCCACACACCTGGCCGAGTACGTCCCGATGTCCAACAACATGGACCACCACGTGGACGCGCTGGCCGACCTGATGCAGCGCCGTACGCCGTCGGCGGACGTCACGGCCCAGCAGCTGCGCGACCGCAGCTGGTGGCGCGGTCCCTCGGTGTTCGTCGTGGTCGACGACTACGACCTGGTGTCGACGTCCAGCGGCAACCCGCTGTCGAAGCTCACGGAACAGCTGCCGTTCGCGCGCGACGTCGGCGTCCGCTTCATCATCGCCCGCAGCGCGGCCGGCGCGAGCCGGGCCGGGTACGAGGCCTTCATGCAGCGCATGATGGAGCTCGGCGCACAGGGTGTGCTGCTGTCCGGCGACCCGGCGGAAGGCGACATCATGGGCGGCGCCCGGATGCGGCCGATGCCGGCGGGGCGGGGCTTCTTCGTCTCGCGGCAGCGGGGGAATCCGCTGGTGCAGACGGGGCTCATGCCGGACCTGCACGGCTGACGGCTGATTGTCGCGGCCACCCTCCCGGGTCTGCGCGCGATGGCGTGTTTCGCCTTCGCGTGCGTGGACTGGGCAGGGTGGCCGCTTTTTTGGCTGGTCGGGGGGTTCGGGGGCCGAGGCTCGCGAGCCCTCGGCCGGGGTGAAGCTGTTCCTCACCATCACATCGCCGGCTTTGGCAATGAGCCTGTGCGGACCCTGACCACGAATAAATCGTCGAATTTCTGGTATCGGCGGCGGAGAAACTGGAGCAGGGCACGCCTTTGGCGAAAGTTCTCCCAGAAGGAACGTGTCCGGGCGCGTCCCTAAGCCGAGATGTGCCCCTATCGACGACCGGACTACATCAAGCCAGAGTTTCGGACAGCGCTTGCATGTAATCGCAACTCGTTCCTAGGTTGATCAGGAACGCGATCGTCAATCGGGTCGCACGGGGGAAGGAGTCCGCGGAATGGCGCGGGACGAGTGGGAGCAATTGAAGACATCAACAGCGGAGAAGCCGGCCTCTCAGATGCAACTGAACGGCCTACCGCCGGAGGACAGAACCACCCCGGGCAGCAAACAGGGTGGTACGCGACCGATGCCGCCGGGGCGGGACTCCTTCATCTGGCGGCACCGGGGGAATCCGCTGGTGCCGGCGGGACTTATGCCGGAGCTTCACGGATGATTGGGTTGGCGGTCTTCACAGGGGCCTTCGCGGTTTCCTTCTTCGCCTACGCGCTCCTCGCGGATCCGCGCGGGCAGTGGTGGCGCTACCGAGCCAGGCACTTCGAGAACCCAGAAGCTCACGAGCCGTCAGCGGCGTCAATCAAGTGGTGGCGGGGCGCCCTGATGGGCGTGGCTGCGATCCTGGCATGGCAGACCGTGAACCTGCTGCGGCTGGCAGCTGCCTCCTAGTCGGGCCCGGACCACAGGGCGATCTTGGAGCGCGTGGAGTCGGCGTCGGGGCTGGAGACCGGCGACGCCGACCAGGAGAACTGGGACCGGGTCTGATAATTCTCCACCTCTCCTACCGGATCTCCGCGAATCGGCAATTCGCCCAGCATATGGTCGAGTCATTTCGACGGAACCCAAGCCGAGGGAAGTCGATGGCGGAGGGAATCTCGAAGATCGAGAGACGAGGGCGACCTCCGGCATCCCGCGGCAAACCGGCCGCACCGGGGCTAGGCGGCGCCTGGTGGACCAGGTTGGATCAGCGGGTGGTTTGTCGCAGCTGGGATCAACAACGCGCGTGAAGACAAGACTCCCAGAGAAGGACGTCTTGCGGCGCGGCCGGCGCGAGCCGGGCCGGGTACGAGGCCTTCATGCAGCGCATGATGGAGCTCGGCGCGCAGGGTGTGCTGCTGTCCGGCGACCCGGCGGAAGGCGACATCATGGGCGGCGCCCGGATGCCGACGGGGCGGGGCTTCTTCGTCTCGCGACAGCGGGGGAATCCGCTGGTGCAGACGGGGCTCATGCCGGACCTGCACGGATAAGCACCGTCTGAATACCGCCAATATCACGGCCATCCTCCTGGGGCTGTGCACGGTGGCGCACTTCGCGTGCGCGCCGTGCGCGGGCCCGGGGAGGGTGGCCGCTTTTGCTTGGCTGGAGGCTGCGGGGACCGTGGGAGTCACGGGAAGATCACCGGGCATAGAGAATCGGAGCAGGAGAAAGCAAGGTCAGGCGGCTCCATAGCGGAAGATCATCTGGAGATAGGCATTCGGGATGAGTACGGGTACGAGAAAGGCTGCACGTTCCCGACGAGTGACACCCGAGGCTATTCCGGGCGCCCCGGGGCCGGGATACGCCCGCACCGACGACCGCCGCTACATCCAGCCACAGTTCGGACACTCCTTGCACATGGCCACTCCTCGCTCATAGGTTGATACGGAATGCAATCGGTAAGGTGACACGGGGGAAGTGGTCCGCGGAATGGCGTGGGACGAGTGGGAGCAGTTGAAGTCGTCGGCGGCGGAGAAGTCGGCCGCTCGGATGCAACTGAACGGCCTGCCACCGGAGGACAGAGCCACCTCGGGCAACACGCAGGGCGATCTGGCTGTTCCGGCGCCAGACCTGGCCGCGATCGGCGACAAGGCCTTCAGCCTGTACAACCGGCTATGGAAGGACGCACGGCACGCCCTGCCGGGGAGCGACACGGCCGCAGGCAATCTGACGACACAGGGATTCGCCATCGGCGCGGCTGTCCAGCATGTCGCGAATCGCTGGGAAGAGCAGCTGAAGTCGCTCATGGACGCCTGTGCGCACATCTCGAACCACATGGACTACACGAAGAACGCACATGCGGGCGACGAGGTCTACATCAAGCGCCAGATGAGCAGTATCGCCACGCTCGACAAGGGCTTCGACGAGTCATACGCGCCTGCGGGCGAGAAGAACGACGCGGCGTACGGCAATAAGGACGACAAGAAGAAGGAGGACAACTGATGCATCTCGAAGCCCTCCGATCTGGCAACTTCAAGCTCCTCGACGACGCGGTGACCGACTGGTCGACCATGGTCGGCAAGCTCAAAGAGCTGGACGCGTTGGCGCGCGAAGGCCTCCACGCCAAGGCGGTCAACGCCAACTGGGCCGGCGTCAACGCGGCGGTGTCCCGGAAGTTCATCGGCAAGACCGCCGGCGAGTTCACCGACGCCCACACCCAGGCGACGTCCATCCACAACATCCTGCGCGACACACGGGACGAACTCAAAGACTGGCAGCGCAAGCTCAACGAAGCGATCGACCGCGGGGCGAAGAAGAACCTCACCGTCACGTCCACCGGCGGCGGAGGCTTCACGGTCTCGATGAACGTCCGTCCCGACAGTGCCGGAGACGGGACCAAGGTCCCCAGTCACGCCCCGAAGGACGCCGAGGCTCTTCGCGACGAGGTCCAGGGGATCCTCAACAGCGCCACCGAAGTCGACAGTACGGCCGCTGCGGCCCTCAAGGCCCTCGTCGACCTGACCAAGGTCGGGTTCGGCGGAGCGAACGTCAAGGACCGCGACTCTGCAGCCGCCTCGCTCAAGGACGCGGAGAAGCTGGCCGCACTTGCCAAGAAGGACCCGCAGGATCTCACGGCCGAGGAGTTCGACGCCCTCAACGCCGGGCTCAAGAAGCACACGGGCGATGAGCTGTTCGCCGAGCACTTCGCGGAGAGACTGGGGCCGAAGGGGACGCTGGACTTCTGGGCCGGGATCAACGACCCGTACGTAATCCGGGAACTGGGTTCGAAACGTGCCGACCAGTACGACGACTTGCAGAAGCACCTGAGCCTCACGCTGGCCGCCGCCACTCAGGCCGACACTCCGGAAATGTCGGAGTGGAAGCGTGAGATGACGAACCTCGGCAGTCAGCCCCTCTCCAAGAACAACCCCACTCTGGGGTTCCAGGTCATGGGCAATCTGATGCGGTGGGGGAACTACGACGATCAGTTCCTCAAGGAATACGGCACCGAGCTGATCAAGGCGGAGAAGAAGTACACCGACAACGGACGTAAAGCATCCTGGGCCTCCGAGCCGACATACCCCCTCCTCAACCACACCGGATCCGACTCCGGCTATGACCCCATGACCGGATTCCTGAAGGGCCTCTCGAACAGCCCCGATGCGGCAACCGACTTCTTCAACGACACGTTCGTAACGAAGGACGAGGACCACGAGTTCGAACGGGACACCGACGGAGACAAGTACACGGGCAAGGTCGGCCTTACCAACTTCCAGTACCTGTTCGAAGAGCGGCACTGGCCCGAGGACACGTCAGACGAGGGCGAGGACCGCAGCATCGAGGGGCGCAATAACTTGGCGCTGGCTCTGGAGGCGGCGGCGACGGGCCACCCGGCAGGCGAAATGCCCACGGAGGACACGCCGCCGCACACTAGGGAGCGGGCGAAGCTTATGGAAAGCATCGTCGAATCCGTATCGGATGATCCTGAGCGGCTCACGAAGCGCGGATATATGTCTGATAGCATCGCGCAGATTGCGTCGGAATATCTACCGGATATCAACAGGGCCACTGCCAATCCCTACGGCGACCCAGACGATCCCAAGGATGACAATAAGAGCGTACCCAAGCTCTTTCCCATCACCGGATCCCCAGCCATTCTCAGCCACGAAGATGTTACACGTTTCCTATTGTCCGTAGGGAAGAACCCCGAGGGATACGCAACCATCGAAGTTGGACAAAAGGCGTACATGGCCAACCTCATGGACTATCACCTGAACCCGAACCTGTCTGCCGATCAACGGTACCCACAGGATGCGGAGAACACAATCAAGGAAATCTCGCGCAGGTCGGGAGAGGTAGCCGGCACTCTCACTCTCGGACGCAATCAAGCCGTCCTCGTAGAAGCGAAGCAAGCGGACGAAGACTTCGCGCACGCGATGAATCAGAGGAAGAATGTGGCCTCGGGCTTTGCTGGCCTCACCCTGGGCGTCGGCGCGTCCTTCATCGCAACCCCAGCCGTCGGCGCGGCAGTGGGCGGGGCCGCCAACACCGTGAGCGGAGTCGTACTTGAACAGATCTTCAAGGACTCCGAACCGGGAAATCTGAAGGACGCCGGACAAACCACGGCCAAGCGCTGGGAAACCAGCGAGTCTGTAAATATCGCGCTGAGCAAGATGGCGGCCGAAGAAGCTGCCAAGGCTCACCGTTCGCCAGACATCAGCAAGGTTGAGGAGTGGACACGAACCGGCACTAAGGACGGTTTCGATGACGCTTCCACCGCGTGTCAAGAAATGGCGAAGGGCCTTGTGACCGAGATTCCGTAACAGATGCCCCCTAGACCTATGCCAAGTAGCAGCCGCATCGCAAGGAATAAGGTGAAAAAACACTCCACCAGCCGCAGCCGACCCGGAACTCTCGATACCGTCGCTACCACCACCGCCGCAGGAACGCTCGCGCTCATCCTGACAGCGTCAGCCTGTGCAGGGCCGACCAAGGAGTACGAGACTCCGGGATCACTCTGTGGGGTCAAAGTCCCGTCGAGCCTCTTGGAGCCCATGCTGCCGCCAGGGAATGAGCTGTCCACTCAGCCCGTCTCGGCGGATGGAGTAGAGCGCTGCTACCTCGACGTCGACGGCAATCCGGCTTTCGCCGCCTCTATTCAATGGTGGAAGGGAGAGGATGCCACATTGGCCTGGATCGCGAAGGGCGAAATCGGCGTCGACCCATTCGACAAAATGACACCGGACAATCGATACATCTATTCAAGCACTGGAGCCGTCGGCCGCGTGGCCTGCCCAGAGGAAAAGAGAACTGGCGAGAAGGTCTTCGTGTCGCTGCGCACCGACTCTGGTGCAACGAAGTCGAGGGAAGGCGGCACTCCAACCGAGTCACAGATGGAGAAGCTCATTATCGCCTTCAGTGAATCCGTGCCAGCGTCAGGTAAATGCAAGGAGGGCTGAGCCCACGCGGGGCGATGGGACCGAGTTGTTCGGGGGCGGTGAAGGCGACGTCAGAGAACCCGGAGGCACACGAGGCGTCGGCGGCGTCCTTCATCGTGCAGACAAGGCTCTTGCCGAAGCCGCCCGGCTGATCGCCGGCTGATGGCTGGGGGGTTCCCCAGGGCAAGAGCGTCTGGGGCAAGCACGTCACGGAGAACCTCCGGTGCTCTGGTGAGGCTGACGGCGCGTGCCTGCCAGGGATCTCCGAGGCCAGTCGACAAGGCATCGGAGATCGGGGACGGCATCGCCGACGGGGCGAAGGAGCTGCGCAGCGCCTTCAACCCGTTCGACTAGCGGGGGAAAGACATGCACACGACCATCAGCCCGTTCACGCTCGCGTACTGGAGGGAGAAACAGCCCGCCGGACGCACCAAGTTCGGGTGGCAGGGCACTTCTCCAGAGCTCGGCGACATCCAGGTGGTGTACCCGGTGGGTCGGGACGTGCCGAACGCGATCGTCACGGAGGTGCGCGGAGGTCTGATCCCCACGGCCACGTGCGGGACGCGTGGCACGCACACAGACATTGTGTCGATGCCGACCCTGAACCGCGCGATACTTCGGTTGGGCGACGGGCTCGTGCGGATGACCCGGAACCGGTGGGCGCCGACCCACCGGGGGCGCTCCCTGCACATGACGTATCTGGGCGATGCGTACAGGGTCACAGCGATCAACCGCCGGGCGTACGAGCTGTCCCGGCAGCCCGACGGCGAGGACCCCGGTGTCGTTATCACGGTGCGGCAATCCGGCCTCGGAAGCGGCAGACGAGTAACCGTGCAGGCGCCAGGCCAGGTCCTGCCCGCCGACGTGGCCCTTGCGGCTCTCTTCTCCGGAGTCGACCGGTCCGTGCTCACGCGGCGCGGCGCCGTACGGGCAGGCTTCTCGAGGATCTTCGGCTTCTGGGCCGAGTCCCAGTCTTGAGAGACCACAAAGGGCGTGCAGATCTTCAACACGCGTTCTTGATCTTGCTTCAGGTGAGCGCGGCTGATGGTCATGGCGGTGACGCCGAAGAGTCGGCCGAAGAGGTCCAAGGCAGGGCACGTCAATCCCACTTACGGGACGGCGAGCCGGGAGAAGGAGCAGTGAAGTCAGGCATGGCGCGTACAGCGATGGTTCGGTGGACGGCGTGGATAGCGGGGGTGCTGGTTTTAGGACTGCTGGCGGCCTGGATTTGGTGGCGGGAGAGCCACACGGCAGCCCGCTGGCGCTTCGAGGACGCTATGGAGGCCTACTGCGGGGGCCTGCTGGCCTACGAGAAGAGCTCTCTGTTCGAGGGCATGTCGCCCCGTATGGAGCTGCCGCACGATTACGACCTCGGCCCGGATGCGCACTACTGCCTATTGGGTGGGTTCACGGGTACCGAGGTGACCGTGGCGCGGCTGGGTCCCGATCAATACCAGTTCAGGGACGTGGGGCGGCGGCTTCTGCCGCCCTTCAGAGGCAGCCTGCTGCCCGTGCCGCTGACCGGTGGGTGGCGGGGGGCAGCCGACGGCAAATCAGTAGGGGTCCTGCTCAGCTGCCGGGGCAAGGAGGACTTCGTCTCCGTCACGGTCGGCTCGTACCGCCGCCAGAACGGCTCCGACGAGGAGGAGGTGCGGCAGAAGCAGATGAACGGGTGGCTCGACGCCGACCTGTACTGGGCCCGGTTCGCCACGGCGACGGCCGTCAAAGCCGCGGCGCGCTGGGACTGCAAGGCCGAGGAGGGTGAGGTCCTGCGAACTCTGCCCCCGGTCACCGGGCCTGAGGAGACCATAGGCGCGAACGGCACCTGCGCAGGCCTGCCCTTCACCCGTGACAAGCGGCTGGACACGATCCACGAGACGGTGGCCAGCGGCAGCGCTCTCTACGAGCGATGCGAAGTTGAGGCTTCGCATTACTTCGACGACCGTTATACCTTCTCCGCGCGTTTCGGGCCGTCCGCGCCGCGCAAGCGGGATCAGGACATGTCGCACGACATCCGGGAGAACGCCGGAGCTGACGGCAACGCCTTGTGGGCGAGCGCTCGCTGCCCCGGCGACACGGAGCGCGCCTTGTTCACCGGCTACGTGCCGCCTGAGGCAGCAACGGTGTGGCTGCCAGGAGAAAAGGGCAAGGAGACCTTCGGGCTGCCGGCGTTCCGGGAGTTCGCGGAGCGGTCGGCCAAACGTCACGGCTGCACGGACCTACGCCTGCCGACGGTGAAGCGAGGCGCCGTCGATGGGCGGCGCCAGTAGGGCAGTGCAGAGCGTGACAGCGCGACCGCAAGCGACAGACCCCGCTGCCCTGCGACCGGGGCCGTCGCTTCAAGGTTGGTGCCTGTATACGCCAGAGGCGCTGGGGGCGGCGTTGATCATCAGCCTGGATCAGATGGTGATGCCTGCCCTCGCAGCGATCCGGGTGAGGCGTGGGTTGCTCCGCTTGTGCAGCGACGTGAGCACGCGTACGAGCTCCAAGCTCGTGGGGTGCACAGCGGCCATCTCGGGAGCCGAGGCCCACGCTTCCTCAAGGGATTCGAGGGCAGCGTCCTGGTCCCCGAGAGCCAGCTGGGAGCGTCCGAAGTTCATGTAGAGGGGCGCTACGCGGGTGGGCGGGAGCGAGTGGCCGCCCCGGATGAGGTCATCAGCTGTGCTCAGTGCCGTGCGGTGCTGCTCCATGTCCGACGCGGTGGAGATGACGTGCGTGGCCGTGTTCTCCGGGCCGAAGTGGAGGCCGTGCACGGCGATGTCCGACGGGAACTCATCCGCCACGCGCCAGGCTGCTGCGAGGTGCCGGTTCATCGTCTGCTTGTCTTTCAAGCGGCCGGCCAAGGTCAAACCACGCAGGTGAAGGATGCCGAGCCCGAAAGCCCGTTCGTGGCCACCGAGCACTGACTCGGCTGCGACAACCGCTCGGTCGACGATGGCGAGGCCTCCGGCGAAATCACCTGAGTTGAGGAACGTGCCGGCTTCATCCCGCGCGGCGACGATCGCGGCGATGGGATCCGCTCGTTCGGCCGCGAGGCGTTGCTTCATCGTGGCCAGCTCGGCGAGGTGCATCCACCGATGCCGAGCAGCGAGCCAATACACCACGCCGTAGATGTCGGCCACGAGAGTCCACGCGGCGGGCGAACCCGCCGCGTGGGCGTGATTGGTGGCCTCGGTGAGTACCCTCGGCAGCCGTTCGAGCACCTTCGACAGTTCGGAGTCCCACCGAAGCCGATTCAGGTCATCCACCTCGCGTGGGAGCCGATCAGGAAGATCGGGCCGATCCCCTGGAAGATCGAAGCGTCGAATCGCGTGATTCAAAGCGGACAGATTCTCTTCCGGCGCGCTTCCCAGCATCTGGGCAAGGGTGAGGCCCATTGCCCTTGCGAGCGACGCGGCTACGCCCTGAGTCAAGACTCGGTCGCCGACCTCGACCTTGCTGAGAAGCGAGACCGACACGCCTGCCTTCTGAGCCAGTGCTACCTGGCTCAGACCACGTCCCTTGCGGATGGACGCGACACGGCTACCGGGGCCCGGGACGCTTGTGCCGTTCATGCCCTTCATGCTTCCACTGTGGCGTGGTTGATGCCTGCCGACTGTGCAAGAAGTGTGCAAGTCACCTGCCGTGAAGATCGGTTGACTTGACGTAACAAGCCCCGGCGACCGTGTCAGCGGCCCCGGGGCGTGGTCCACCAGCTTCTGAGGAGCTGATGCACATGAACAAGCGCATCGCCCGCACCCTCGAACTACCGTTCCGACCTTTACTGCTCGCTGTTGCGTCGCACACGGCGTGGGCGGCCCACCGGACGCCTACTGGGCGCATCAGCCTGGAGGGGTTGCTGGTGCCCGAGGCCGGAGTGGAACGGTGACCGCGGTCGCGCGCCTGCGACTCTTGCCGTGGGCCGGCTCGGAGGGGCAACGGTGCTATCTGTGTCCTCCGACGATCCGTGCAGTCGTCTGAACAGGCTGGCAGACGAGCTGGAGGCAGCGCAGTTGGACACCGGAGCAGTGGTCCTGGAGCAGGCCCGGGAAGTGCTGGTCGATCCGGAGGCAACTGTGCGGGAGCTGCGGTGGCTTTCGCTGCGGCTTTGCCAGTCATTGGACGACACGCTGCGGGTGGCAGAAAGCCGGGGCGGACGGCTGCCAGTCCCCGGAGACCGCACGATGAGCTCCGGAGCAGCTGAGGAGTTGCAGCGGTGAGCGCAGGGGAGGAACGCGGGCGTCATCGGATGACATTGCGCGTGTACCGAGCGGATCAGGACGGCGAGGCAGTCGAGGAGCGTGCCCGGGTCATCGTGGTCAGCGGGCCGGAGACGCCGCTGCCACAGCGCATGGTCTATCCGCCGTGCCGCTGTCCCCGCTGCCGCCATACGCCTTGACGTTGGCTCAGTAGAGGAAAAGGGCAGGGTGGGCGCCTCCCGCGCGTGCCCACCCTGTTGCTATGCGTACCGCTCAGCTCTTGGTAGTAGTCAACAGCCTTCTTGTCGCTGGCCGCGTAAGCGGGAGACGCCTCGCGCACCGCGGGCAATGCCGTTGAGAGCCGTGTGTGCGTCGGTGAGGTCAGTTGTGGCGATAAAGCCGCTGACAGCGACGAGCACCCGGGCGACTGAGCTGTGCTTGTTGGGCAACTGCCTTGTACGCGGCGTAGCGTGGTCAGCAGGACGGACCTTCGCGTGGGGGTGGTCATGCAGTTCCACGAGGAACCCAGCATTGGAGACCGCGTCGCCCGGCTGCGTATGCGCCGGAAGCTGACACAAGAAGGGCTCGCCGAGAGAGCCGGGCTGTCCGTCGACGTCATCCGCAAGCTCGAGCAAGGCGTACGTCAGACCGCTCGGCTCACGACACTCAACGCCCTCGCCCGAGCCTTGGACGTAGAGCCGTCAACCCTGGTCGCTCAACCCACCACCTTTGAGGTGCGATCCGACGACGAACAGCCTTCTGTTCTGGCACTGCGCCAGGCCGTCTCACCGGTCTCCGACTTGCTGGGCCAGGAATCCGACCCCGAGGAAGCGCCGACCGTCGCGCAGCTGCGGGCCTCTCTGCAGTCCACGGAACGGATCCGCCGTGAAGGACGCATGGGCGAGATCGGTCTGATGCACAAGGAAGACGCGGCCTTCACCGCACTTGAGCGCTCCATGCAAGCGGCCCGCGAAGGGGATGATCCTCACCTCGTGACGGTTGGCGTCTCCAGCCTGGCCTGGATTTTCACCAAGCAGGGGCGGCTGGCCGACGCCGAGCAGTTGGCGATGACAACCGCCGAGCGCATCGAGACCGGGTTCCGCTCACAGCCCGTCGAGCTCGCCCTCTCGGGCGTTCTCCTGCTGCGCGCGGCAACCGCCGCAGTGCGCAGGAGCGGCGGGACGTCGTACGAGAGCTGCTCAACATGGCCAGTGCCGCAGCGGCGGGAATCGGTGCCGACCGCCTGGACTACGCAACCGTTCCTGGAGACTGAGCGGGAGTGAGTCCTGTCGCCAGAACCCATGCTCAGCCGAACGCCCCGAACGGTGTTGGGCGTTCTGGTCCCCCGCGTTCGCTCCGCGTCCGGCGCGCGCGGATCGTGTCCGTGGTCCGGGGATGCGGGGGCGGGTTTCCTCACGCCCGCGGGTGCCCGAGGGGGCCTGGACGGTCCGATGCCCCGCACGATCGCTCTGGTCGTGCGGGGGCGGTGCCGTCCGTCGCCGGATCGGGTGCCCGAGGGCGCGCCTGCCGATCGCGATGCTCGCGGCATCGTGACGGGTCATGCTTCGTTTGGTGCTGGTGAGGGGCTTCTGCCAGTGCTGGGCGCCCCACTTGGAGGTGTAGGCCGGGTCCACGGCCACGATTGCGAGACCCTGCTCGGCGGCCATGGAGACGAGGCGGGCCTTGAGCCTGCCGGTGGGCATGCCGGAGATCAGCTGCCGGAACTGCTTGCGGCGCCCGTGTTTCTCGCGGGTTTTCTCCGCTTGGAAGTCGAGGTCCTCGATGCCGATCGCGGCCACACCGCGCCGCCTGGCCCAGTGCAGCAGGCGGGTGATCGCGTGCCGGACCTGGGCGTCACGGCAATCGGCGGTACCGGTCAGGTCGAAGAAGAAGCGCTGCGGGTTGCCGACGGGGTTGCCGTGCCGGTCGAGTTCGTAGGCGGCGAAGTGGTCGGCGTTGGTGTCCACACCGACCATGCCCTGGACGCGGGCTGCGTCCAGCGGCATCGTCTTGACAACGGGGCGCTGCCAGGACGCGGTGAGGTACCAGCGGTCGCGGTCTGTGTCGTAATGGATGCGGTAGGCGACGGCGCGGTCGGCGGTGACACGGTCGGCCCATTCGCTGCCCCGGTGCTTGAACTGCACGCGGCCGGTGAGCGTGTACCGGCCGTTTCCGGTGTTCGCGTACCCGGTGAGCGGGGCGGGCAGTTTGATGCTGATCTCGCCGTCGGGGGTGACGCGGATGGTCTCGTTGCCGAATCTTTTGCCGGACTCTCCGTCCGCCGCGAGGAACCTACGCCCGGTCCCCCACCGCTGCCGCCACTCGGCCTCGGTCAGCCCGGCGGCGTCGAGGTTGTGGCGGGTGTTCAGCAGACGCTTCCCACCCCGTACGACATGCACGCGCCCGGTGTCACGGTCCGCCCGCTCCCGCTCCAGACGGTCGCTGAGAACGTGCAGGCGGCGGGACTTGGCGAACCACTCCTGCTTGCTGCGGTAGCCGCCCGGCGCCCGCTTGGTGCCTTGCTCCCCAATCGGCTGGGACAGCCGGTGCGTCAGCGTGCGCACGCCCGCTTCCAGGGACTGGATGTGCGCGAGCTGGCAGCGGCGGGCCAGCGCCCACTGGTCGTGCGTGGCCTTCGTGATCGACCCGGCCCAGCGGGAGGACGACTCGCAGGTCAGGTCCCGTTTACGCTCGGCCCACCGCTCACTGTCGTGTTCTAGCCCCGCCGCGCAGCGGGCCTTCAGGTCACGAGAGGCCAGCGAACCCAGATGGTCACCGACCAGGCGCAACACCTCCTCGTCCCCGGCCGTCAGTTGCTTGAGCCGGTCCCGGATCGCGACGCCCGAAGGGCCGGGGACCACGAACGCAGCCGCAACCTCCCGCAGCCCACCCACTCCATCCCCCTCCCCGCGAACCGAAGACCTTCCATCACATCCAACGACCGCCACACGCAAAGGTCACACACTCGATCGGCGAACACATGATTCCCTCCGGGATCACGAGCTTCATGACCGAGACGCTCACTCAAACACGCCACAACACACTCACACGCAGTCGACGGGCAGCAGGTCCCAACCCCATTCGGGCCGACCAACATGGGCGTGGCGAAGGTCAACTTCCTGGTGGAGATGGGTGAGAGCGCGGACGCCTTGCGTACCGCCCGCACCATCCCTGATCTTGGCTCCCTGCCTCCCACCTGGCACGCCCGTTTCCACGTCGATTGCGCACTCGCCGGCGCGGGCCTCAACCAGGACGACGCTGCGCTACGTGCCCTGCTCACGGCCGAGCGAACAGCACCTGAATGGATGCGCTATCACTCCACCAGTCGGCGCCTTGTCTCGGAGCTCCGTGGGAGGGAACGGCGTCGTACGTCATCTCTCACGGAACTCGCCGACAGGCTCGGCATCGACGGCTAGGACAACACGTCCCAGCCGCCGCGTGGAGTGGCACATGGCGTCACTGTGCGTCGGCCTCTGCTCGCCCTAGCGTTGCAGCGCCGTCGAAGGCGACGGCTCCCCAGCCGTGCGACCGGCTCGGGGCCAAGGACCTGGAGGCAGCCGCGTCATGCGAGCAGAACGAAGGCAGAGCACCCGACTCCTCCCCTGGAGCGGCACCGACGGCAAGCCCTGTGTCCTCATCACCGACGACCACGGTGGCTACATCTCCCGTCTCGCCGACAACATCGAGTCCGTGCAGCTCGGTATGGGCAACGAACTACTGGCGCACGCGGTGGATTTGCTGGATGACCACAAGCTCGGATCCAGCGAACTCCGATACCTGTCCGCCCGGCTGAGCGAAGCGCTTCGTGACGCCCTCCGTATCGCCGAGAGCCGGGGAGCCCGTCTGTCGGACTGACCATCACCCGTGATGGCCAACGATCTGCGACGCCAGGAGGGCGGTCTCGACGCTGAACAGTGGCTCACATCCGTGGACGCAGCGGCGTCGCGCCACCAGGCACGTTCGTCCTATCAGGCGATCACTGTCACAGACTCATCTTGGTGCGGGAACGCGGAAGGGTGGGCACCTCCCGCGCGTGCCCACCCTGTTGCTATGCGTACCGCTCAGCTCTTAGTAGTAGCCGGCAGCCTTCTTGTCGCCGGCGGCGTAGGCGGGAGACGCCTCGCGGACCGCGCGGGCGATGCCCTTGAGAGCCTCGTGAATGGCCTTGGTCTCGGCGTCCCACTTCTTGTGAGCGCCGTCCGCCGCGGTCTTGGCCTCACCTTCGAAGGTGTTGGAGACGCCCTGGATCTTCTTCTGGATGGCGTCGAGGGCCTCGTCCAGGCTCTTTGCCTGCTTCTCGATGGTGGTAGCGGCCTGCTCCAGCGAGGTGTAGGTAACGACCATAGTGTCGTCGTACGGCTGTGTCACGGGTCCTCCAAGTGCCGTTGGTACGGAATGTATCTGTGTGTTGGCTTACTGCGGGATTGCGTACGTGCTCGTCAGTAGCCGGCGATGTTCGACTTCGCCTTGGCCTCAGCGGTCGCGTCGCCCGAGAAGCCCGCGGTCACGTCGACACCACGGAGAGCTGCCTCGATATCGGCATCGGTGCCGCTGGCGGTCGTACGGGTGACCTGGATCGCTTCCTGGAAGTTGAGCAGGAGCTTCGAGATGCGCACCATGCCCTCGTTGATCTCGGTCTGCTTCTTGTTGAAGGCGCCGGCGCCGATGCCCTTCCAGTGACCTTCGAGGCTGTCGATGACGCCCTGAAGGTTCTTCAGCTGTCCCTTGCAGCTCTCGAACTGGATGCTGATCTGATCCTGGAAATCCTTGAGACTCTGATCGCCGACCTTCTGGACTGCCATGTGTCCATCTCCCTTTCTTGGGTTCTCATTGAGCTGCGTTTGTGCCGGCCGGCACGCACGCACGGATGGTCTGTTGGGACCGTTGGGCTCTGGTACGGGAGCGCACCGCCGCCATCAGGCGGTGCGCCGCCGACGGACTACGGCGAAGGCCACTCCCCCGAGGACCACGACGACTGCGGCCCCGCCGAGGATGAGCCCCAACTGGCTGCCGTCCTCGGACTTCTTGCTGGAGCCTGCCACGACTGCATCGCCTCCGGGCTTACCGCTGGGAGCCTGTGACGAACCTGGTGCAGAGGGGGCCGGTGAGGCGGATGAGGCGGGTGAGCCGCCGGTCCTCTTGTTGGTGAGAGGGCTGATGTTGGCGTCGCCGGGCTTGCCGAGGCCGCGGGTGATGTGGGCGTTGGGGCGGACGACACCATGGCCGTAGTACTCACTGCGGCCGGTCTTGTTGCCGTCCTCCCCTGCGCCGGCGCTTTCGAACATGACGCGGAGGACCTGGTTGGCGGTCCAGTCGGGGTGGGCGGACCAGATCAGCGCTGCGGTGGCGGAGGCGAGGGCCGTGGCCGCGCTTGTGCCGCCGTCGCCGTCGCAGTAGCGGGTGAAGCTCTTGTCGCACCAGTATGGGATGTCGTTGCCCGGCGCGGCGATATCCACGAAGTCGCCGTGCTGGGAGTAGTCAGCTACCTGACCTTCGCGATCAGAGGCAGCAACACCGACGACCTCTGGGAAGTTGGCGGGATATTCAGGCTTATTGCCCTGCTTGGCGGTGTTTCCAACAGCAGCAAAGAATAGCTTTCCTTTGCTCTCCGCGTACTTCACCGCCTCCTCCATCTTGTAGTCCCCAAATTCGGCACCCCACGACATGCTGATGATTTGTGCATCACTGTCTGCAGCAGCCCTGATAGCAGTCGCTTCATCCCAGGCATTCACCTTATACTTCTTCGCGAATTCCCCATCTGCGACTCTCACAGGAACGATCTGAGCATCGGGTGCCAGGCCGCGCAGACCACCACCCTGCCCTGTCCCCGCGATAAGTTCGGCGATGGTTGTGCCATGCCCGTTGTAATCGTCTGTTGCTTCCCCGGGCGCGTCTGTGGCATCGGTTCCCTCGAGAACTCGACCCTTCAACGAAGGCGTAGAGGGGTTGACGCCTGAGTCGATGACAGCGACCTTGATGCCCTTGCCAGTGGCCTTCTTCCAGATCTCGTCGGCGCCCATCGCATCCAGATACCACTGCTTCGATTGCACATCTGCAGCGACGGCCGCCGGAGCCGTACCTGCCACGGCGAAGGACCAGGCGCCGACCAGGGCCAGCACGTATGTGAGGCCCCGCCGGGCGGGGCGTCGCCACGCCCGGCTCGTTCCTGCTGTCATCGTGACTTCCGAACCTTCCCTGTGCCTAGTCGATCACTGGCGGTACAGCACCGCGCCGTCGGGATGCCCACGTCTCTTCGTCTTCCGTCAGGTAGTCCGGACGCACGGACCTGCCGCGCTCCTGCTCCTCATCACGGGACTGCTGCTTGCGCGGAGTTCCGACGACTCCGTTAGTGCTGGGGGTTCCCCTCCCAGTGGGGCGCTGCGCGCGGTTCCCAGGATTGGCCCCGATGACTCCGGACTGGCTTGGTCTCGCCGCAGAAGCACGCCCCTGAGCAGCCCCTTCAGCGCCGATCACGGTTCCGCGAGGGATACGTGACCCGGCAGAGCCCGTCGTGGGTCGCTGAGGCGTACCTCCCACAATGGGGGCCGAACGGGCAGTACGAGGTCCACCTGTTGTGCTCGGAGGTGTACGTCCGTAGGCAGGCTGCCCCGGGGTGCCCTGGCGACCGGTGATGGGGCCTTGACCATTCGGGCCCGCAGTCCGACCTGTCGCGGGGCCGGACGTCATGGGCCCGGTCGGCCGGCCTACCGGGCCTTGCCTGCCGGTTGTGGGACCGGACGTCGTGGGCCCCGTCGGTCGGCCCACCGGGTTCTGCCTGCCGGTTGCAGTGGGGTCGTTTCGATAGCCGCTGGGCGTCCGTCCGGGCCCGTCGGATCGTCCAGTTACCGTCGGGCCAACGGGACCACGGCCCGTCCTGGGGAAGTCCGAGGGGCCCCTTCCCCTGGGCCCGTCCCTGCCCACGAGGTTCGGCGGTCCCAGCGGGGGCAGAACCGGAGGGTTCGTGGGGTTGGGCGGGCCAGCGTTCGGCGGGACCACCGGTGCGGGGCCGGGGGTTACGGGGGGAGCAGGCGGCGTCTTGACGGTGTTGATCTCCGTCCGGGTGTCCGGCTCGAGAACGGGCGGGGCTGTGCCGAGACCGTCCGTCCGAGGAACGCCACGTCCCCCACCAACCTCAGACGACGGCAGAGTTGTCGTCGGACTGGCAGCGCCCGCCGCTGCCCCCCCTGATCCCGCTGCGTCAGAATCTACGCGTCGCCCACCACCGTTGTCTGACGGCGGCGGCACCGCCGCCTTCAGCGCCTCCGGGAACTTCGGCGGCTCCTGCGCCAACAAGGACTCCTCCGACACCGCGTAGAACGACGCCAGGCGGTTCATCTGGTTGATGGCCTCCTGGCGGTCCTGCTCCACCTTCAAGGCCTTGACGTACTCCGGATTGTCCTGCGTACGCTCCGGTAGCGCGAAGTCCTTCGCCTGCTTCTGGATCAGCCGATTGTCACGCGGCGGCTTCGAGTTGCGCACCGATGTGAGGCCCTCGCTCGCAACCCTCATCTGCTGGCCGACAGCGTTCGCGAACGTGCCCAGACTGTACGCATACTTAACGAGGTCGCTGCCGTACCTGCCGAACTCGGTGGCCGCTTCACCCTTCCAGTCGACCGCGTCGATCTGCTGTCCAAGCTCCTTCGCGGCCGCGTTGAGCGCCGCCTTGGCCTTCACCAGCGCATCGCCCGCGCCCTCAAGCTCCGCAGGGTTGGAGTTCTCCAGGAGGTCGATCATCGCGTTGAGCTGGGCGTTTTCGAAGCTCGTCTTGCCGAAGATGCCACCCGGGTCGCTGCCGAACCCGACCACCTCCGTGATGCGCTGAAAGACATCAGTGGCGACGAAATTACCCTTGATGCGGGCATCGTCGGCCGTCTGCTGCTGGGTTGCGGCCTGCTCGGGGGTTAGAGGCTTGTTCTTCTCGTCACTCATTAGCGATTACCTCATGTCCTTCGGCAGAGCCTTGTCCTTACTGACGGACTCACCAGGCGCGGCGTTCTTGTCGCCGTACACCTTCTCCTGCTCCTTGCGCTTGTCCTCCAGCTGCGTCTGGATCTGGTGGAAGCGCGCCCGCACGTCCTCGTCCACGTTGTCGAAGCCGACGTCAGCAGCGTGCACAGCGAGGCTCAGCAGCTCGATCTGGTCGCCCAGGGACTTCGAGAGCGTGGTGAGCGCCGTGTGGACCCGGTTGTACTGGGTGAAGAGGCCGTCGGCCTCGCCGAAGGGCAGATTGGCGCCGCTGAAAGAGCCCCGCGAGATGGTCTGGTCAGCGACCTTCTTGCTGCTGCCGGCGCCGCCCTCGAACTCCCCCAGCAGCGTGTTGACGCTGCTCTGAAACTTCTTCAGCGCGCCAACGCCGCGCTCGAAGTCGCTGCTCCCCACGCCCGTTCCTCCCCGTTTGTTACAGCTGTCACAGATTCACACAGTGTGGTCGTCGTGAACGAGTAAGTGACTCATCTGTTACTCATACACTCACACCACTCTAGTCACAGGGTCTGACAGGCCCCAAGTGGGTTCCCTGTCAGGCGACTTCCCTGTCGACTCCCCCACGCGGACACCGACGGCCGGTCCGAACCTACGTGATCACGACCGCCCCCGCTATCCGCTCAAGTACTCATCTTCCCGGCCCCGGTGCCAGCCCCCTCGCCCTCCGTCGTGCGTCGCGCGCCGCCACCGCGCCGCCGCCGATCGCGGCGACCAGGACCGCGCCGCCCACCACGACGTACGTGGCGAGTCGGGCGTTGCGTTCCTCCGGCGTCTCGCCGAAGTGGAGCTCGGCAGGGGTCGGGGCCTTGGCTCCGGTCATGCCCTCGTGGGCGACCGGGGCCTCGATGGGCTTGTCGTCCTCGGTCAGGGCGCGGACCGGGTCGACGACGCCCCAGCCGACGAGGCGGTCCTTGCCCGCGATCGAGCGTTCGGCTGTTTGCTGGATCTGGGCGACGATCTGCTTCTGGGTCCAGTCTTTGTGCTTGGCCTTGATGAGGGCGGCGATGCCCGCGACGTAGGGCGCGGAGAAGCTCGTACCGTTGTCGGCGCAGTGGCCGCCCCCGGGGACCGTGGAGATCATATCCACGCCCGGGGCCGCGACGCCGACGAAATCTCCGGATTGGGAGAACGCCGCGCGTTCGTTGTTGCGGTCGGACGCCGCCACCGCCAGGACACCGGGATACGAGGCCGGGTAGGTCGGCTTGACGTTGCCGCCCAGGCCGTCGTTGCCGGCCGAGGCGACGACGACGACGTTCGCCTCGAGAGCGTCGTCCACGGCCTTCTTCAGCAGCGGAGTGGGTTCCACCGCGTTGGCCGTGTCCTGGGAGATGTTGATGACGTCGGCACCCTCGTCGACGGCGTAGTTGATGGCAGCGGCGAGCGTCTTCGTGGTGCCGCGGCCCTCGGCGTCGTTCTGCTGGATCGGGATGATCGTGGCGCCGGGTGCGAGGCCGACGAAGCCGGTGCCCTTCGCGGGGCGGGCGGCGATGATGCCGGCGACCTTGGTGCCGTGGCCCACGGTGTCCGTGGTGCCGTCCTCCTTGCCGCGTTCGATCTTGTTGCCGTTCGCGTCCTTGGCGTTCGGGTCCATGAGGTTCTTGCCGCTCTTGACGTCCACCGCGCGGGTCAGCTGCGGGTTCCTGACGTCGACGCCCGTGTCGATGACAGCGACCTTCACGCCCTTGCCGGTCGACTGCTCCCACAGCTCGTCCAGCAGGACGCGCTGCAGCGCCCAGGGGGTGCCTTCGTACTTCTTCCCGGGGTAGGTGCACTGGGAGATCCCGTCCGCGGCCGCGGGGGTCACGGGAAGGCCGATGAAGGTGAGCGCCGTCGCGGCCGCAGCCGCCAGCAGACGCGCGGAATGTGTGTACGTCATGCCGTCACGAACCCTGCGGCAGACGCGCGGCGCTGGTCGCCAGGCGCGGGCCCGTCGGCAGGAACGTGGACCAGGCGGCGGGCACGGGCACCGGTTCGACGCTCTTGTACCCGAGCCGGTTCTGGGCCTGCTGGGCCTCTTCCTGCCGCTGCTTCTTCTCCTGCTCCGAGCCGGAGCTGCCGATGCCGGAGTCGTCCGTCGCGCTGTCGCCGTTGGACTGCATCGCGTAGCGCAGGCCCGTGTCGGTGACCAGGAAGAGGAAGCCGCTGTCCGTCGTGGAGCCCTTGACCTGGCGGAAGAGCTGGCCGGAGCCCGGGGTGACGTAGGCGCTGCTGGATCCGGTCGGCAGCGGCGCGGGGAAGTCGGTGCCCGCCCATGTGCTGAGGGTGGTCTTGCCGTCGTCGTCCACCTTACGCAGGACGTTGCAGATGGTGTTGCGGCTGCCTCCGGTGGTGCTCGCCGAGTTGACGGCCTCCGGGGCGAACTCGGGCCAGTTCTTGTCCTGCCCGAACGCCTCGCCCGGCTGGAAGGTGGCGGCGCTGACGGACGTCGCCCGGCCGTCCTGGCCCAGGTCGACCAGGTCCTCGCTGCCGAGCAGGAGCTTCGCCGTGAAGTCGGTGACGGGGGCGACCCGGCCCTTCAGCACGACGTACTGCTGGGTCTTGGTCCCGTCGGTGGCCTTGATGACCATGCCCACCTTGTTCACCTCGTCCTCCAGTCCGGGGACTCCGGCGTTCTGGTTCGGAGTGTCGGGGACCTCGGGGAAGGTGATCTCATCGCCCTTGTCCAGGGTCGCCAGCCAGCCGGCGGAGACCCGCTGGGCGACGCCCTTCTGGCCCACCAGCAGGCGCAGGAGCAGCTGGTCCTTCTTCACGGGATACGCGGTGCCCTCGGCGTCGACGATGTAGCGGGTCTTCGCCGGGCCCGGCCCTTCCACGTAGAGCAGCTCGCCGCCGGTCAGACGGTTCGCCCCCTCGGTCTTGCTCTCCTCGCGCTGGGCGAGGATGAAGGCCGCCTTCTGGATCGCCCTGCCGCCCTCGCCCGGCCGCTCGCAGACGGCCCAGCGCTTGGCGACGCCGGCGTCCTTGGGGTCGGGCAGGCGGTCGGGGGCGTAAGGGATGCCGAGGGTGGCGCCGTGCGGGATCTTGCCGCTGTCGAGCACGGACTCGTCGACGTTGATGACCTTGCCCTTGTCCGGGTCGAGGAGGAGCTTGGCCGACGACATGTTCAGCACCGGGTGGAGCTGTTTCTTGCCGTCCGTCTTCAACACGACGTACCGCGTCGTCGACTTGCTGGCGATGATGACGTTCTCGGCGGGCAAGTCCCAGTTCTTCGGCGCCACCGGCTTGAACATTCCCCAGGCCCCGAAAATCGCGAGAACCACCACACCGACGATCGTTCCGGGCAGGACGGCGCGCAGTGGACGAGGCGCGCCTTCTTCCGAACCGGTCGTGTTGGGCTGCACGAACTGCGCGATCAATCTCCGCTTCGCGAAGGTGTATGCGTTGAGTTCGTCCCGTCGTGATGCCATCTGTCCGCTGTCCCTCTCCCCGCTGGACGGTCAGGTTCCCACACCCACGTCGTGGGGACTGCCGCCGGACCGCCCCCTACTATGCCTGCTGGCGCTTGCTCCCAACTGCTCAGGTAGGGTGATCGCCCGGTCAACGCCCATAAGAATTTGGCAAATACGGACACGAGGGGGCAACGCGGCGATGGGTACGGCGACGCGCGCGCGAGGTGGGCGGACTTCCGGACGAGCCCCGGATACTTCCCGGCGGCAACGCAGCAATCAGCGGGGCGGCCGAGGCACTGGTCGAGGCGGCGGCCGGAGCCGCGATCGCGGGGCGGCGACGGGCGGCGCGGCGCAGCAGTCCGCCCCCGCCACGACCACCCTCCGGCCCCTGTCACGCACCAGCCGCGTGGGGCCCTTCCAGCTGCGGCAGCTCGTGCTGGTCGAAGTGGCGCTCGCGCTGGTGGTGGTCGGTGCCGTGCTCGGCACGCTCTGGCTGATCCCCACCGCCGTCGTCGCCTGCGCACTCGTGCTGCTCGCCGTGCTGCGCCGCCGCGGTCACGCCGTACAGGACTGGCTGGCGACGGCGCGCAGCCTCCGCTCCCGCCGACGGGCCGCCGTGCCCTCCCCCGCGGACCTGGATCCGTCGCTGGCCGCCATCGCCGAGGGGATGCCGGGCATCCGACCGTACGCCTACGTGGGCCGGAACCGGCGTACGGTCGGGATGCTCGGGGACGGCACGTTCCTTACGGCCGTCGTACGCGTCGAGGCCAGCGGCTCCGCGCTGCGTCCGGCCTTCGGCGCGCGGGCGCTGCCCCTGTCCCTGCTGGGCGGCGCCCTCCAGGTCGACGACATCACGGTGGAGTCGGTGCAGTTGGTGCAGCAGGTGCGCTCGGCTCCGGCGCCGCACCTGCCGCAGCAGTCGGTGGCGCGGCTGTCGTACGCCCCGCTCCAGGAGCGGACCGGGGCGCCGGCGCTGCGCATGACGTGGGTTGCGGTGAAGCTGGACCCGGAGCTCTGCCGGGAGGCCGTCGAGGCCCGCGGTGGCGGGATCGAGGGTGCCCAGCGCTGCCTGGTGCGCGTGGCGGACCATGTGGCGAGCCGCATCACCGGAGCCGGATTCCAGGCGGTGGTGCTGGACCAGGAGGAGCTGAACTCCACGGTGGCGACCGCGGCCTGCGCCAGCCCGAGGGCGGCGGCGCGCGCCAGCCGCCCCGACGCGGCGCCGCAGCAGCGCACCGCCGAGACCTCGCGGGTCTGGCGCTGCGACGACCGCTGGCACACGACGTACGCCGTCGGCCGCTGGCCGGAGTTGGGGCGCGGGGCGCAGCCGCTGCCCAAGGTGGTGTCGTTGCTCACCTCGGTCCCGGCGTACGCGACCACGTTCAGCCTCACCGTGCGGCGGGGCTCACACAAGGGGGCGATGACCGTGGGCGGACACGTACGGATCACCGGTGGCTCCGACACCGAACTGGTGGGCGTACGCCGGGCGTTGGAGCAGGCGGCGCGGTCGGCGAAGGTCGGGTTGCTGCGGCTGGACCGCGAGCAGCTGCCCGGCGCGCTGGCGACGATGCCGCTGGGAGGTGCGCGCTGATGGCCAGAGGGACGGGTACGCGTATGAGGACAGCCACGACGGCCGATACGGGCTCGATGCGGGGGATTCGGGGGCTGTTCGGGCCGCGCCACGCGGGACACACCATCCCCGCGGATCATCTGGGTGCGCTCTCCCTGCCCGTCGGGGACGACGGAGTCGTCATCGGCGACGACGCGGAGGGCCGCCCGCAGATGGTGGGGTTCCACCGTTCGACGGCGTACGACGTGCTGCTGATCGGCGGGCTCTGGACGGCGCAGGTGCTGGCGCTGCGCGCGGCCGGCACGGGTGCCCGGGTCGCGGTGGAGACCGGGCGCGCGCAGGCGTGGACCACGCTGGCGCAGGCCGCGGGGGCGGGCCTGGAGTGCATCACCCTCCATGACGTGGGGCGCGTGCCTCCGATGGGTGCGACGGTGGGCAGCCCGGTCGTCGTCATCCGGGACTGCGGCATGCGGCCGCCGCGGGGGCGCGTGGTCTCCTCGCCCTGGCAGTCGGTCCTGACACTGCTGCCGTACCTGAGTCCGGTCGCGCCCCGGCTGCTGAGGGACTCGACGCTGGTGGGCATCCAGCGGGTCTCGCCGCAGGAGGCGCAGCAGATCGGCAAGATCCTCGGTCTCTCGCCGGTGGAGAGCGAGGCCCTGCCGACGCTGGCGGACGGTGTCACGCTCTGGGTCTCCGGCCGTGAACGGCACTGGGTGATGACGAGCGCGACGGACGCCGAGACCGGGCTGCTGGGCGTCGCTCGCCGGATGGACTGAGCGACGGACACCGGGACCGGGCTGCCGGGCGTCGCCCGCCGGATGGACCGAGGGCACTTCCCGGATCACAGACTTCCCGTGCGGGGGTCATCCGCCCGGATGACCCCCGTCGGCGATCCCGGCCGCACACGGAACTGGGCTCGCTAGGATGCCCGTTGTGACCCGGGCGACATCCGGCCGCCCACCTGGGGCACGTTCGTTTCAGCAGCGCTGAGCGGTACCGAGCAGCACAGAGCAGCACAGAGCAGCACAGAGCAGCACAGAAAGGAAGCGTGACTCATGGGGAGCGCACAGGAGAAGGACGAGCTGTACGCCCTGGACATCTCCGGAGTCGAGTGGCACGGCGCCCCCGGCACCAGCCCGGACGAGGAGCGGGTCGAGATCGCGTACTTGCCCGAGGGAGCCGTCGCCATGCGGTCGTCCTTGGACAAGGAGACCGTGCTGCGTTACACCAAGGCCGAGTGGGACGCGTTCGTGCTCGGCGCGCGTGACGGGGAATTCGATCTGCGTTGAGCCGCCGTCGGCGTGCCCAGGCCCAGCCTGGTGGCGCTGTAGCTGACACGGTCCGTACGGCTATGACCGGTTCGTTCCTCACGCTCCGCCGCGCCCAGGTCACTTGGGGGCAGGGCGTGACGTACGGGACAACCCATGGGGCCGCTCCGCCCTGCCGTACTGACAGTGTTGACGATTAGGGTGGGTCAGGGCGCGCGCGAGAACCTGCCGACAGGTGCGCGGATCGCCCTCACCCACCACGGCACAAGGGTGCTCGACCACAGGAGGCACAGTGAACGGCGATCGGGACGAGATCCGCGGGGGCTGGAACACACCCGTCGATGATCAGTCCGACGCGGAGCCCGCCGAGCTGACGGGTGAGTTCACCATCGACTACACCCCGCCGGCCTGGTACACGCAGAACACGTCGGGGGACGCGAGTGCGAATGCTGGTGCGGGTGCCGGTGCGCAGGGGGTGACGCCTCCGCCGCCGACCGGGGCGCCGATCGCGGTGCCGGGACTGCCCGCGGGCAGCGGATTCGAGCCGAACTGGGCGCCCGCGCCGCCCGCGCCCGCTCCGGCGCCCGTTCAAGCCCCGGTGCCCCCTCAGGCACCCGTTCCGGCTCCGGCACCCGTTCCTGCTCCGGCGCCTGTTTCCGCCCCTGAGCCGGTTTCCGCTCCCGCGCCTGTTGCGCCGGTGCCTCCGCCCGCTCCGGTCGTCGCTGCCGCCGGCCCGGGGGCCGATGCGCCGCAGCCGTTCGGGGGTGGGGACCTGGAGAGCGGGGCGACGATGCGCTTCAACCCCGCCGCCCTCAAGCGTGAGATGGCCGAGCGAGAGGCGGCCGCGGCTGCTGCCGCCGAGGCCGAAGCCAAGGCCGCTGCCGAAGCCAAGGCCGCTGCCGAGCCGGCTGCCTCCGTCTCCGACGAGCCCGGGGCGCCCGGGGCGCCCGGGGCGCCCGGGGAGAACGCGCCGGACGCCGTTGGCGCCGTCGATGCGGCGGACGCGCCTTCGGCCGACAGCGACGTGACGGCGTACGCGTCCGTGCCCGCCGCCGACGAGGCCGGGGAGGGCGACGACACGTCCTCCGCTCCCGAGGCCGAGGCGCAGGAGGCCGGCGCCGACGACGTGGACGTGGCGCCGGCCGACTCCGTGCCCACGGACGCGCCGACGGACGCGATCCCCGAGGCGGCCGTCGACGCCGCCCCGCAGGACTCGGTGCCGCAGGACTCGGTGCCGGTGGACGCGCCGCAGGACACTCCGCCCGCTCCGGTGGCCGCCCTGCCGTGGGCTCCCGCGCCGACGGCACCGCAGGCCGATCTCCCGCCGCTGCCTCCCGCGTTCCAGCCCGCCGCCCCGACGGCCGCGCCGCAGTGGCCCGTACAGCCGCAGTCGGCGGACCAGTCGCAGCCCGGCCAGCCCGGTCAGTACGCCCAGCCGGGTGGCGAAACGCCGAACCTGCCCGCGCAGCAGGGCGGGTACGGCTTCCCACAGCCCGGTCAGCCGGTCGCCGGCACCCCCAATCTGCCCGCGCAGCAGGGTGGGTACGGGTTCCCGCAGCCGGGTCAGCCCGTGGCCCCCGCCGCGCCCGACCCGACCGTCGCGCCTCAGAGCGGGTACGGCTTCCCCCAGCCCGGACAGCCCCAGCCCCAGCCCGGGACCGCGGTCACGCCGAACGCAACCCCGGCCCCGGCCCCGGCCCCTGTCCCGAACCCTCATGCGCCTCAGGCCGCCGGATACGGGTTCCCGCAGCCCGCCGCGCCCGTCCCGCTGCCGCCGCAGGTGCCGCAGCAGCAGGCCGCCGCGCCGCTGCCGCCCGCTGTCCCGGGGCCAAACGCGCAGCTTCCGCAGGGCGGGTACGGATTCCCCCAGCCCGGCGTACCCGCGCCCCTGCCTCCGGCCACGCACACGCCGAACCTCCCCGCACAGCAGGCGCAGCCCCCGCAGGCGCAGGCCCAGCAGGCGCAGCCCCAGCCACAGCAGCACCAGCTGCCCGAGCAGCAGCAGCACGCCCAGCAGCCTGCCGCCCCCGTCGACCCTCGGACCGGCGCCGGCTGGCCCACGCCCGTCACGCACGACCAGCGCGAGCGTTCGGTGGCCGGCGCGCCGCTCGGCTACACCGCGGCAGTCGAGCTCTCCTCCGACCGCCTGCTGCGCAACAACAAGCCGAAGGCCAAGTCGAGCCGTAACCCCTCCGGTGCCGCCGCCCGTTTCAAGATCGGCGGCAAGAAGGAGGAGGCCGAGCGCCAGCGCAAGCTCGACCTCATCCGCACGCCGGTGCTGTCCTGCTACCGGATCGCGGTCATCAGCCTCAAGGGCGGCGTCGGCAAGACCACGACGACCACGGCGCTCGGGTCGACCCTCGCCACCGAGCGGCAGGACAAGATCCTCGCGATCGACGCCAACCCGGACGCGGGCACGCTCGGCCGCCGGGTGCGGCGCGAGACCGGGGCGACCATCCGCGACCTGGTCCAGGCGATCCCGTATCTGCACTCGTACATGGACATCCGCCGGTTCACCTCGCAGGCGCCCTCCGGTCTGGAGATCATCGCCAACGACGTGGACCCGGCCGTCTCGACGACGTTCAACGACGAGGACTACCGGCGGGCGATCGACGTCCTGGGCAAGCAGTACCCGATCATCCTCACCGACTCCGGCACGGGTCTGCTCTACAGCGCGATGCGCGGAGTGCTGGACCTCGCGGACCAGCTGATCATCATCTCGACCCCGTCCGTGGACGGCGCGAGCAGCGCGAGCACCACGCTCGACTGGCTCTCGGCACACGGGTACGCGGAGTTGGTGCAGCGCTCGATCACGGTGATCTCGGGGGTCCGGGAGACCGGCAAGATGATCAAGGTCGATGACATCGTGTCGCACTTCGAGACCCGCTGCCGGGGCGTCGTCGTGGTGCCGTTCGACGAGCACCTGTCGGCCGGCGCCGAGGTCGACCTGGACATGATGCGGCCGAAGACCCGCGAGGCCTACTTCCACCTGTCGGCGATGGTCGCCGAGGACTTCGCACGCGCGCAGCAGGCGCAGGGGCTGTGGACCGCGGGCGGGCAGGCCCAACAGCAGCAGCCTCCGCACATGGCGCCGCCCATGCCCGGTCAGCCCATGCCCGGTCAGGCGGGCCAGCCGGGCCAGCCCGTGCCCGGCCAGCCGTACGCCCCGAATCCGTATCCGAACGCGAATCCACAGCAGCCTCCGTACGGGGGACAGCCCTCCTACGAGGGCGGACAGCAGCCGTATCCGCCGCAGCCGGGCGGACAGCAGCAGGGCTGGCAGCAGTCGCTGCCCGCACAGGGCCAGCCCGCGGCCCTGCCGATGCCGGGCCAGCCCGCTCAGTACAGCCAGCCGGGTCAGCCGGGTCAGCCCGCTCAATACGGCCAGCCCGGACAGCCGGGCCAGCCCGGACAGCCGGGCCAGCCCGGACAGCCCGAGCTCCAGGGCCCCGTCCCGCCCGCCGGCTGGCACCAGCAGCAGCCTCCGCAGGCGCCGTCGGCCCCTCAGCAGTAGGGCGTCAGAGGTCAGTACCAATGAGGGCCCGCACCGTCTCGCACGGTGCGGGCCCTTCCTCATTCCCGCAGCCCACAAGGGGTTTGACGGCTCGCCAGGGGATGGCATGGGATCGTTGACACGGTCTAGACCTCGCTGATAAACCTCGCTTCACCAGTGGGCGCCCCCGAGACGCGAGGTCAATGACCATGGTCACTACGGCTCCATCCCACACCACACGACCGCACCGCATCGTCCGGCTGTTCCTGGCCTCCGGCCTCGCGGCCACCGCCCTCGCCGCGGCCCCGCAGCAGGCCCGGGCGGACCAGGACGACAAGCAGGGCGGAAGGAACGTCCTCACCGTCGCCGTATCCCAGAGCGTCGACTCCCTGAGTCCGTTCCTGGCACAGAAGCTCGTGTCCACCAGCATCCACCGGCTGGTCTACGAGTACCTGACGAATTACGACGTCAAGGACGCGCGCACGATCCCCGGCCTCGCCACCGAGTGGACGTCGTCGCCCGACAAGCTGACGTGGACGTACAAGATCCGCAAGAACTCCACGTGGTCCGACGGCAAGCAGGCCACGGCCGAGGACGCCGCCTGGACGTTCACCAAGATGATGACGGACGCGAACGCGGCCACCGCCAACGGCAGCTTCACGGCGAATTTCAAAAAGGTCACCGCGCCCGACCCGGAAACGCTGGTCATAGAGCTGAAGAAGCCTCAGGCGACCATGACCGCGCTGGACGTACCGATCGTTCCCAAACACGTCTGGGAGAAGGTCGGAGACTTCTCGAAGTTCAACAACGACAAGCAGCTCCCGATCGTCGGAAACGGCCCGTACATTCTCACCGACTTCAAGGTCGACCAGTACATCAAGCTCAAGCCGAACAAGAACTTCTGGCGCGGTGCGCCGAAATTCGACGAGCTGGTGTTCAAGTACTACAAGGACGGCGACGCGGCGGTCGCCGCGCTGCGCAAGGGCGAGGTGTCCTTCGTCTCCGGCCTCACCCCCGCCCAGGCCGCGTCCCTCAAGAACGCCGAGAACATCAAGGTCAACGACGCTCCGGGCCGCCGCTTCCTCGCCCTCGCCACCAACCCCGGCGCGCGGTCGAAGGACGGCAGGAAGTTCGGCAACGGACATCCGGCGCTGCTCGACCCGCTCGTCCGCAAGGCGCTGTTCCACGCCGTCGACCGCGCGACGATCGTGGACAAGGTGTTCCAGGGCCACGCCGTGGAGGGCGAGGGCTACATCCCGCCGCGCTTCGGCTCGTACTTCTGGAAACCCACGGCCGAACAGAAGATCGGTTACGACCCGGCGAAGGCGGCCGCGCTTCTCGACCAGGCCGGGTACAAGAAAGGCGGCAGCGGCAAGCGCGTCGGCAAGGACGGCAGGCCGCTGGACTTCCGCATCCTCTGCCATGCCACCGATCCGAACGACAAGGCGATCGGCAAATACCTCCAGGAGTGGTGGGGCACGCTCGGCGTCGGGCTGAAGGTCGAATGCCTCGACAATGTCACCGACCCCTGGACCGCGGGCGACTACGATCTCGCCTTCGACGGCTATTCGGTCAACCCCGACCCGGACTACGTCCTCTCCCTGCACACCTGCGCCGCACTGCCCGCCACCCCGCAGGACAGCGGCCAGACCGACAATTTCATCTGCGACAAACAGTTCGACGAGCTGTACGCGCAGCAGATCGTCGAGTACGACACGGCCAAGCGGGCCGCCCTGGTCAAACAGATGGAATCACGGCTGTACGACACCGGGTACATGAACATCATGGCGTATCCGAACGCCGTCGAGGCGTACCGTACGGACCAGATCAGCTCCATCAAGACCATGCCGGAGGCCGCCGGCAACATCTACGGCCAGGACGGCTACTGGAGCTGGTGGTCGGCCGAGCCCGCCGCCGGCGGCACCAACAGCGCGTCGGGCGGTGGTTCCCAGGCCGCCGTGGCCGTCGGCGTCGGCGCGGTCGTCGCCCTCGCCGTCGTCCTCGGTGTCGTCGTCACCAGGCGCCGCCGGGCCACCGCGGAAGACCGTGAGTAGCCGATGACCAGCACCGCAGGCACGGACACGAAGACGACCGCCGAGGTGCGGGCCCCGGGATCGCCCCGGACCCGCACCGAGCGCGGACACGGACGCGGACACGGACACCCGGCCGCCTATCTGCGCTATGTGGCGGGCAAGCTGGCCGGCGCGGCCGTGTCGCTGTTCGCCGTCCTCGTCACCAGCTTCTTCCTCTTCCGGATCATCCCCGGCGACCCGGTCAAGGCCATGACCCACGGCGTTCCGACGAGCGCCGAGCAACTGGCCACGCTGCGCCGCCAGTTCGGACTCGATCTGCCCCTGTGGCAGCAGTTCACGGACTACTGCACCGGTGCGCTCACCGGCGATCTCGGGATGTCGTACCAGTTCCACGCCCCCGTCGGTGAGCTCATCACACAGAAGCTCCCGGCGACGCTGCTGCTCACCGGCGTCGCCGTGCTGCTCTACTCGGCGCTCGGGCTGTGGCTCGGCACCCGCTCCGCCTGGCGGCACGGCGGGCTCGGCGACCGGCTCAACACGGGCGTCGCGCTGACCCTGTGGTCGGTGCCGTCGTTCTGGCTCGGACTGCTGCTGATCATCGTCTTCTCGGTGGGGCTGGGGCCGATCCCCGGGCTGTTCCCGACCGGGGGCATGGAGTCCGGCAGCGAGACGGGCTTCGCGTACGTCCTCGACGTGGCGCACCACATGGTGCTGCCGGTCCTCACCCTGGTGGCGGTCGGATACGCGCAGACGCTGCTGGTGATGCGCTCCTCACTGCTCGACGAGATGGGCAGCGACTATCTGACGACCGCGCGGGCGAAGGGGCTGCGGGACGACGCCGTACGCCGTCGGCACGCCGTGCCCAACGCACTGCTGCCGACCGTGACGATGGTCTTCATCAACCTCGGCCATGTGGCCGCCGGGTCGATCCTCGTCGAGACCGTCTTCTCCTGGCCGGGGCTCGGCGGGCTGTTCTACCAGGCGCTGAGCGTGCCGGATCTGCCTCTCGTCCAGGGGCTGTTCGTGGTGTTCGCCGGGGCGATGATCCTGATGAACCTCCTCGCCGATCTGCTCTATCCGCTGCTCGACCCGAGGGTGGGCCGATGACGAACGCACTGGTCCGGGCCCGTCGGCGGGAGTCGGCGGCGCGTTTTTGGCGCCGGTACCGCACGCACCGGGCGGGTGTCGCGGGCCTCGCCGGGCTCGCCCTCATCGCCCTGATCGCGCTCACCGCGCCGCTGCTCGTCGGCGACGACGTGCAGAGCGTCACCAACGCGCCGGGGACGGCGCTGGAACCGCCCAGCGGCCGGTTCCCGCTCGGGACCGACCAGTTCGGGCGGTCGCTGCTCGGGCTGCTGATCTGGGGGGCGCGGATCTCGCTCACCGTGGGGCTGCTCGCCGCCGGGCTCTCGGTGGCGATCGGCACGCTGGTGGGCATCGCCGCCGGGCACTACGGCGGCTGGTTCTCGACCGTCGTCATGCGGATCACCGACTGGTTCCTCGTCATGCCGTCGCTGGTACTGGCGATCGTGCTGGCGACGGTGATGTCCCGCAGCATGTGGACGGTGATCCTGGCGATCGGCGTCGCGAGCTGGCCGACCACGGCACGGCTGGTGCGGGCGCAGACGATCGCGGTCGAGTCGCGGCCGTACATCGAGCGGGCGCGGGCGCTCGGCGGCGGACACCGGCACGTCATGGCCGGTCACGTGCTGCCCAATGTGATGCCGCTGGTCCTGGCACAGACGACGCTCGGCATCTCCACGGCGATCCTGACGGAGGCCACGCTCGCCTTCCTCGGGCTCGGCGACCCCACGGTGGTGTCCTGGGGCGGCATGCTCCAGGACGCGCGCGAGGCGGGCGCGGTGTCCTCGGGCCACTGGTGGTACCTGGCACCGCCCGGTATCGCGATCGCGCTGGTCGCGCTGGCGTTCACGCTGTGCGGGCGGGCGATCGAGTCGGTGCTCAACCCGAAGCTGGGGGTGTCCGGATGAGCCTGCTCCAGGTCAGGGATCTGCGGGTGACGTACGGCTCGGGCGCGTCCGCCGTCCCGGCCGTACGCGGCGTCGATCTGACGGTCGGGGCCGGGCACAAGCTCGGCATCGCGGGCGAGTCCGGCTGCGGCAAATCGACCCTGGCGCTCGCGCTGCTGCGACTGCTTCCGGCCTCGGCGCGGATCTCGGGCGAGATCCTGCTGGACGGGGAGGACCTCCTCACCATGAAGTGGGGGCGGCTGCGGGCGGTGCGGTGGGCCGGGGCATCGATCGTCTTCCAGGGCGCGATGCACTCGCTCAACGCGGTGCACCGCATCGGGGACCAGATCGCGGAGCCGGTCCTGGTGCACGGGCGGGCCACCCCGGCCGCGGCGCGCAGGCGCGTGGGCGAGCTGCTGGAGCATGTGGGGCTGCCGGGCGCGCGGGCGCAGGCGTATCCGCACGAACTGTCCGGGGGGCAGCGCCAGCGGGTCATGATCGCCATGGCGCTCGCCTGCGACCCCCGGCTGATCGTCGCCGACGAGCCGACGACGGCACTGGACGTGATGATCCAGGCGCAGATCCTGCGGCTGATCGAGCGCCTCGTCGCCGAGCAGGACATCAGTCTGCTGATGATCAGCCACGATCTGGCGGTGCTCGCGGACACCTGCGACCGGCTCGCGGTGATGTACGCGGGGCGGGTGGTGGAGGAGGGTCCGGCCCGGGAGGTGTACGACGCGGCCTCGCATCCCTATGGTCGCGCGCTGTCGGCCGCCTTCCCCCGGATCGGGGACGCGGCGTCGCGCCGCGCCCCCCGGGGGCTGCCCGGCGACCCGCCGGACCCGGCGGCGCTGCCGGGCGGGTGCGCGTTCCATCCGCGGTGCCCGGTGGCGCTGGAGGCGTGCGCGCACGACGACCAGGAGCTGCGGGAGTCGGGGGCGGGGCGGCGGGCGGCGTGCGTACACGTGGGAGCTCACGAGAGGAGTCCGGCATGACGTCCGCACCACTGCTGTCGTCCACCGGCCTGCGGGTCACCTTCCCCGGCCGCCGGGGCGCGGCGGCCGCGCGGGCCGTGGACGGGGTCGATCTGGACATCGGCGCCGGGGAGATCGTCGCGCTCGTCGGCGAGTCCGGCTGCGGCAAGACGTCGCTGGCGCGGGCGCTGCTCGGGCTGGTGGCCCCGACGGCGGGCCGGGTCACCTTCGGCGGCGTACCGCTCTCGTACGGCTCGCGGGAGCTGAAGGCGTACCGCAGACGGGTCCAGCTGGTGCTCCAGGACCCGAGCGGCTCGCTCAACCCGCGCCACACCGTGTACGACGCGGTGGCCGAGGGCCTGCGGATCCACGCGTACGCGGGCGACGAACGGGCGGCCGTCGCCGAGGCGCTCTCCCGGGCCGGGCTCAGGCCCCCCGAGCGCTTCTTCCTGCGCTACCCGCACGAACTGTCCGGCGGACAGCGTCAGCGCGTGGTCATCGCGGGCGCGCTGGTCCTGGAGCCCGAACTGATCGTCGCCGACGAGCCGGTGGCGTCGCTGGACGCGTCCGTACGGGGCGAGATCCTGGCGCTGCTGCTGCGCCTGCGGGACGAGCTGGGTCTCTCCGCGCTCGTGGTGACCCATGACCTGGGGCTGGCGTGGAACATCGCGGACCGGGTGGCGGTGATGTATCTCGGCCGGATCGTGGAGACGGGACCGGTGGAGTCGGTCCTGACAGCGCCTCAGCACCCTTACACCCGTGCCCTCCTGTCCGTCCTGCCCGAGTCCCCCGAGCCGCCGGTGGTCCTCACGGGCGAGCCCCCGGACCCCTCCCGCATCCCGCCGGGCTGCCGCTTCCACGCGCGCTGCCAGGTCCTGTCCTCGGGCGCGGCGGAGGAGGCGGGCGTCGCCGAGCGCTGCCGTACGGGCGACCTGCCGGTGCTGCCCGGCTCGGGCCCCGGCGCCGTGGCCTGCCACTGGGCCGCGGCGCGCGAAGGGGACGGCCCGCGCGCTTGAAGGAACCCCGCGCGGGGCACAACGCGACGACTGTGGCGCGCGTCGCCCCGGCCGGCGGGGCGCACGCTACGCGTCGTACGCCTCGGTCAGTTCGCGGGAGCGCTTCACGTCCGCCGCGATCGCTTCGAGCAGGGCCTCGATGGACTCGAACTTCTCCTGGCCGCGCACGTACGCGAGGAAGTCGACGGCCACATGGAGCCCGTACAGATCGAGGCCGACGCGGTCGATCGCGTACGCCTCCACCGTGCGCTCGGTGCCGTCGAACTGCGGGTTCGTGCCGACCGAGATGGCGGCCGGCATGCGCTCGCCGTCCGCGGTGAGCCAGCCCGCGTACACGCCGTCCGCGGGGATCGCGGTGTGCGGGAGGGTTTCGACGTTGGCGGTCGGGTAGCCCAGCTCACGGCCGCGCTGGGCGCCGCGGACGACGACGCCCTCGACGCGGTGGGGGCGGCCGAGGATCTCCGCGGCGCCCTCGACGTCGCCCGCGGCGATCAGGCGCCGAGTCAGCGTGGACGAGAAGGGCTCGCCGCCGCCCGCCTCACCGCGCACGTAGAGGTCGACGACCTCGACGTCGTAGTCGTACGTACGGCCGATCTCGGCCAGGAAGTCGACGTTCCCCGCCGCCTTGTGGCCGAAGCGGAAGTTCGGGCCCTCGATGACCGCGCGTGCGTGCAGCTTGTCGACGAGGACCTTCACGATGAAGTCCGCGGGCGACAGCTTCGAGAACTCCGACGTGAAGGGGAGGATCAGCACCGCGTCCACGCCGAGCTCCGCGATCAGTTCGGCGCGCCGGTGGTGCGGGGCGAGCAGCGGCGGGTGGCTGCCCGGCCGGACGACCTCGCTCGGGTGCGGGTCGAACGTCACGACGACGGAGGGGACGCCCAGCTCCCGGGCGCGCTCCACGGCCCGCCCGATGATCAGCTGGTGGCCCCGGTGGACGCCGTCGTAGGAACCGATGGTGACGACGCTGCGCCCCCAGTCCTGGGGAATGTCCTCCAAGCCACGCCAGCGCTGCACTGTGACCGCTCCTCGCCCGAACCTGTGTACGTGATGACCGATTACGCAGGTCTAAGACTGCCATGCCCGCGCTCGTCGGTTCGCATCGGCACCGGGCCGCCGCCCAGCGCCTGGACCGTGCGGCGCGTGCTCGGGCCGACGACCAGGGCCCACTCGCGCGGCGCATCGGCCAGCCAGTCCGCGACGAGTGCGGCGAAGCCGGGGACCTGGCGGGCCAGCTCGACCAGGCGTCGGTCGAAGCGGTTCGCGCCCGCCGGAGTGCGCACGAGGAGCAGGCCGGTGCGGTGGACGAGTTCGCGCGTACGGGCCTCGGGCCGGTCGGCCGCCCCGAGCGCGGCGGCACGCAGCAGCGCGTCCAGGACGGCCAGGTCCCGGCTCTCGCGCTGCTCGTATCCGAGGAGTACGTCGAGCAGCTCGGCCCGCAGCGGCCGGGACGCCGCAGTCCCGGGCGCCGCGAGCACCGGTGCCAGCGCGCGCCGCACCTCCACGGGACTGCTCCGCAGCAGGCCCGTGACCAGCGGGAAGAGCACGGCGCGGGCCGCCGGGCCGTGCTCCAGCCGACGGTTGACGAAGTCCGCGGCGTGGGGTGCGGCGGCGGCCGGGTGCAGGTCGACGTACTCGCGTACGAGCGCGGCGGCGCGGCGGGCGAGCGCGGGCGTATTGATCTCCGCGAGAGCGCGCAGCACGTCCCGCGCGCCGTCGCCGGGGTCTCCACGCGACGCCTGCCACAGGACCTCGCCCGGGTCTCCGCGCGGCGCCTCCCGCCCGCTGCAGCCCGGCTTGCGGCGCGCCTCCCCTGCGCTGCCGCCCGGGGCTTCGCGCGGCGCCTCGCTCGCGCCCCCGCCCGGGTCTCCACGCAGCGCCTCCCGCCCGCTGCAGCCCGGCTTGCGGCGCGCCTCCCCTGCGCTGCCGCCCGGGGCTTCGCGCGGCGCCTCGCTCGCGCCCCCTCCCCGGTCTCCACACAGCGCCTCCCGCGGGACCTCGCCCAGGTCTCCGCGCGGCGCCTCGCTCGCGCCCCCTCCCCGGTCTCCACACAGCGCCTCCCGCGCGCCCCGGACCGGCTCGCGCAGCACTCCTCCCGCAATCCCGCCCGGTTCGCGCAGTGCCTCCCCCGCGTTGCCTCCCGGGTCTGAGCGCAGCCGGGCCCGGAACGCGGCCAGCACCGGCTCCGGATGCGTTCTCAACGCGGCGGCGAGGGCGCTCGCGGGCAGCCGCCGGTCGCCTGCGCGGTAGCGGGCCAGCGCCGGGCCGAGGTACCGGGACCTGGTCGCCGGGTCACTGGCGAGGAGGGCGAGCGCGGGGCCGTGCAGCGCGGTGTCGGCGGACCGGCCGAGCAGGACGAAGGCAGCGCGCCGCAGCAGTTCGCGGTCGGCCGCCGCGATGGCGTGGGGGGCGACGACCAGGCCGTACCTGGCGGCCTCGGCGCGACGCTCGTCGTTCGCCCAACGGGCGACCGCACGGCAGACCGCGGCCGGTTCGTCCTCGGCGAGAGCGGCGAGCAGCTCCTCCGCGCGGGGATGACCGGTGCCGACGAGCGTGTCGCAGAGCTCGTCGACTGCCGGGGCGCGACGGGCGTACAGCAGTGCCTGCGCGGCCCCGGCGACGGTGGGCCGCAGCTTGGCCCCTGGCCCGGCGGGCAGTGGCCGCTCGTCGGTGAACCACTGGCACAGGAGCGGTTGGACGGTGCGTGGCGAAGCGGCGAGAAGATCGGCGACCGCGTCGAGGTAGCGGGCCGGAGCCGAGTCTTCCGGTCCCGTCGTCTCACCGGCCTGACCGGCCGCGTCCTCCGGGCGCCTCCCCCGCGACCCCGCCCGCGCCGGTGGCGGTGGCGGGCTGTCCGCCGGGAGCAGGCGGCGGAGGAGGTCGACGCGGGCGGCTTCGTCGATGCGGAGCCGGGTCCAGAACCAGGGGGCGAACGCGTCATGGGAGTGGTGGGTGATGCGGTCGGCGAGCGTGTGCAGGACACCGAGGTACGGGCGGGGGTCGGGGACCCGCAGCAGCGTCTCGCGCAGCAGGTGGGACGCCCACCAGCGGGCGTTGTCGGCCGGGGCGGTCCCGGGCAGCTCCCCCAGCGCGTCGATCAGGGACAGCAGCCTCGGCGCCAGCTCCGGGGGCCCCTCCCGGCGGTCGAGCAGCAGCAGGGCCTGGACCACCGGGCCGATGCGGTGCCGTGGGACGGGAAGCGTACGCGGTGCGGCGGTGGCCCGGCGGGCGCGGTGCACCAGGGAGTGCAGTGCCGCGTCCACGTCCAGATGTGCGCCCTGCAACCGGTCCGCCTGCTCCTCGTGCGCGAAGCGGTAGCCGTTGCCCACCGGGACGAGCAGGCCCTCGCTGAGCACGGCGTCCGCCCAGCCCGTGCGCCGAGGGAACAGCTCTTCGAACGACGGGCGGTCCAGCCGGCCCTGCCCCGGCCCCAGACAGCGGCGCGCGGCCTCGTGGACCTGTCCGGCGACGCGTGCGGCCAGTCGCCGCAAGGCCGTGCCCTGGAGCGGCGGATGCGCGGCTTCGGCGATCCGTACGGCGACGCGCAGGCACATCAGGTCGAGGTGGGCGCCGAGGACGTCCTCCCGGGCGGGTGCGCCCGGTACGTCACCGGGCAGCGCAGCGCGGACCTCCGCGATCAGCCGCAGCGCCAGCGGATGGCGGGCGTCGACGGCGACGAGCGGTGCGCCGGTCAGCCCGTACCGCTGCCGGGCGAGCGCCGCCTCGGCCTCGGTCAGACCGGCGAGCCGCAGCATGCGCACCGGCCCGGGGTGGAGCGGCCCGGCATGCTCCCAGTACTCGGGCCGGCAGGCGACAACGAGCCGTACGCCGCACCGGCGCAGCCAGTCCACGCTGTGCGCGGTCCAGTCGGCGAGCCGGTGGGCGAGCACGGTCGGCATCTCCTCCGGCCCGTCGAGCGCGATGAGCAGCGGGCGCCCGCTGTCGTGGGCGACGCGCGCGACCCGCTCGGGGGTGACCTCGGACATGCCGGAGGCGGAGATGATCCGGCCCGCGTGCGCCAGGGCGCGGGCGACGGCGTCGGCGACGGATCCGTCCCCGGCGCGCAGGTCCGCGCCGCGCAGCCACAGGGTGGGGGCCGGTTCGGCGCCGCCCGCGCGGCGGGCGGCGAGGGCGGCGAGCTCGGTGGTGCGACCGGTTCCGGGTTCCCCGGTGACGCCGAGCACGAGGGCGCCGGACTCCTCAAAGGAAGCGAACTCCCTGGCGACGCGGGGCCGTTCGACCGGCTCGGGCCGCCCACACCCCAACTCCCGGGCAGGTGAGACCGGCTCGGGCCCACCACCCGGCCCGCGCACGAACCCACCACACCCCTCGAAACACCCCGACCCGACCGACCCGGGCCCACCACCCGGCCCGCGCACGAACCCGCCGTCCGGGCCGCCGGAAACCTGCGCTCCGCCCGAGCGCCCCTGCTGGACTCCCTGCCTGGTCCCCTGCCGAGGCGCGCACCAGAACAGCGCGCACGGTACGGCGGGCGGACCAGGGCAGGCCGGCGGGCCCGCGCGTCCGGCCGTGGAGACGCCGGACATCTGGAGCACGCCCGCGAGGTTGAGGTCCTTCCCATGGCCGGGGACGGTCGCGGCGTTGCGCCGCAGCAGCTCGGCCAGCGGGCCGCCCGGGTCGCGCGCGGCGGCCTCCCGCAGCGGCACGGCCAAGCCGGCGGCGGTGTGTGCGGAGCGCAGCGCGGTGCCGAGTACGGCCACGACGGCGCCGGTCCCGGCGTCCAGAACAGGGCCGCCCGCGCTCTCCCCGCCGCACCGCAGCGCGTCTCCGCCGTCCGTGCCGATCGCCAGTGCGAGGACGCCCTCCAGCCGCCGGCAACGGTACGTGACCTGCGCCGCCGCACCGAGGATCCGCGCCTCTCGCCAGCCGCCCGCCGCGATCCGTACGTACGTCCCGGTCTCGACCCGGTCCCGTGCGGTCACCGGCAGCGGCCGTACGCCGAGCCCCTCGGTGCGCACCAGCGCCAGAGCGGCGGAGGGCAGCGGGGTGATGGCGTCGGCCTCGGCGAAGCAGGTGCGGTCACCGGGCGCGTGCACGACGACCCGGACCATTCCGTCGACGGCCTCATGGCTGGTGACGACGGTGCCCCGGTCGTCCGCGACGAATCCGGTACCGCGCGGCCGGCCCGCCGGATCGCAGATCCGGACCAGCGTCGCCGCCGGTACCTCCGGCGTGTCCGGCGTCGCCGGGCCCCCGCGTCCCATGGCTTCGACGGTAGGTCGACGGTGATCACCCGGAGAAGGACGCAAGGCGAACGCGCCCCCCAATGCCCCCTCGGTTCACTCCATGCGCCTGCCCGATGGGGTGAATCCCCTCGGCGCTGCGGATAGACCCCTTGCGGAGGGGGATCGTGGAGCGGGCAGCGGCTGTGCCCGCTCCACGGTAAGGACCCACGGCAAGGACCTGGTAAGGACCCGGAAGGCCCGAAGGGCCCGCAAGCTCACCACGGCCGGCCGGACGAAGGCCACGCCGCGGCAGGGTCCGCGGCCTCAGGCGAAGACCGCGAGGCTCTTCGCCTTGCCCTTCTGCTGCTCGACGAGCGCCAGGAGACGGTTCTCCGGCCCGAAGACCGCGACCGGCCCCTTCGTGCCGTACTCCGGCATCTCCAGCCGTACGCCGTTGACCAGCAGCCTGGCCCGCTTCTCGTCGACGTCCCAACGCGGGAACGCCGCCGCGGCGGCCTCGCCGATCGGCATGACGGTCAGCTCCTCCTGGAGCTGGTCCAGCGTCCTCGCGGAGTCCAGCTTGTACGGGCCGACCCGGGTGCGGCGCAGCGCCGTGAGGTGGCCGCCGACGCCGAGCCCCGCTCCCAGGTCACGGGCGAGGGCGCGGATGTACGTACCGGACGAGCAGACCACCGAGACGACCAGGTCGACGACAGGGGTGCCGTCCTCGGCGACGGACTCGCGGACGTCGTACACCTGGAAGGACGAGACGGTCACCGGGCGGGCCGGGATCTCGAACTCCTCACCCCCGCGCACCCGTGCGTACGACCGCTTGCCGTCGATCTTGATGGCGCTGACCTTGGACGGCACCTGCATGATGTCGCCGGTCAGCTCGGCGACGCCCGCGTCGATGGCGTCCCGGGTGACCTTGGACGCGTCCGTGGACGAGGTGATCTCGCCCTCGGCGTCGTCCGTGATCGTGTTCTGGCCGAGCCGGATCGTACCGAGGTACTCCTTCTCGGTGAGGGCGAGATGGCCGAGGAGCTTGGTGGCCTTCTCGACACCGAGGACGAGAACACCGGTGGCCATCGGGTCCAGGGTGCCCGCGTGCCCGACCCTGCGGGTCCTGGCGATGCCGCGCATCTTGGCGACGACGTCGTGCGAAGTGAAGCCGGACGGCTTGTCGACGATGACAAGGCCGTCCGGCGTCTTGTTCTGCTGGCTCATTCGGAGGCTTCGCCCTCGTCCTCGTCCTCCGGCTTGCGGTAGGGGTCCGCGTCACCGGCGTACGTCTTGCCGGTGGAGGCCTCGCGGACCTCCGCGTCCTTGGCCCGGGCCTTGTCGAGCAGATCGTCGATGGTCTTCGCCGTGTCCGGGAGGGCGTCCGGGACGAAGCTCAGGGTCGGCGTGAAGCGGACCCCGGTCTGCCGCCCGACCTCGGAGCGCAGGATGCCCTTCGCGGACTCCAGCGCCGCGGCGGACGCGGCGCGCTCCTCGTCATCCCCGTAGACCGTGTAGAAGACCGTGGCCTCCCGCAGGTCGCCGGTGACCCGGGCATCCGTGATGGTCACGAAACCCAGCCGCGGATCCTTGATTCGCCGGTCCAGGGTCTCCGCGACCACGACCTGGATGCGATCGGCCAGCTTGCGGGCCCGCGCGTTGTCGGCCACCGGTCCTTCTCCTCTTTCGTCTTACGTTCAATCGTCTTCGTCGCCGTGCAGCCGTCGTCGTACCGACAGCAGCTCGACCTCCGGCCGGGCGGCGACGAGACGCTCGCACCGGTCCAGTACGTCTGTGAGGTGCCCCGGGTCCCCGGACACCACCGCGAGGCCGATCTCGGCCCTGCGATGGAGGTCCTGACCGCCCACTTCCGCCGCACTCACCGCGTATTTGCGCTGGAGTTCGGCGACGATCGGGCGTACTACGGAGCGTTTCTCCTTCAACGAACGTACGTCGCCGAGGAGCAGGTCGAAGGACAGCGTCCCCACATACATGTATGTCCGGATGTCCCGCCGGTACGGGTTAGGTAAGGTCCCTGCCCGCTCTTGGCAGGGACATCAAGAACCGTACACGCAACGGCCGGGGCCGCTCGACGGAATTCCTTCCGCCGACCGGCCCCGACTGATGCCATACGGATCAGCCCTGCGGCACTCAGCCGCGCGGCTTCTCGCGCATCTCGTACGTCGCGATGACGTCGTCGACCTTGATGTCGTTGAAGTTTCCGAGGTTGATACCACCCTCGAAGCCTTCGCGGATCTCGGTGACGTCGTCCTTGAAGCGACGCAGACCCTCGATGTTGAGGTTCTCCGCGATGACCTTGCCGTCGCGGACGAGGCGCGCCTTGGTGTTGCGCTTGACCTCGCCGGAGCGGATGAGAACACCCGCGATGTTGCCCAGCTTGGACGAGCGGAAGACCTCGCGGATCTCCGCCGTACCGAGCTCGACCTCTTCGTACTCCGGCTTGAGCATGCCCTTGAGGGCCGCCTCGATCTCCTCGATGGCCTGGTAGATCACCGAGTAGTAGCGGACGTCGACGCCCTCGCGCTCCGCCATCTGCGCGGCACGGCCGGCCGCACGGACGTTGAAGCCGATGACGATGGCGTCGGAGCCCATCGCCAGGTCGATGTCGGACTCGGTGACCGCACCCACACCGCGGTGCAGCACCCGGATCTCGACCTCTTCGCCGACGTCGAGCTGGAGCAGCGAGGACTCGAGGGCCTCGACGGAACCGGACGCGTCACCCTTGATGATGACGTTGAGGTCCTGCACCAGACCGGCCTTGAGCACCTTGTCGAGGTCCTCGAGGGACACCCGGCGGGTGCGCTTGGCGAACGCGGCGTTGCGCTCACGGGCGGCACGCTTCTCGGCGATCTGACGGGCCGTACGGTCCTCGTCGACGACCAGGAAGTTGTCGCCGGCGCCCGGGACGTTGGTGAGACCCAGGACCAGGACGGGGGTCGACGGACCCGCCTCGTCGACGTTGTTGCCCTTGTCGTCGAGCATCGCGCGGACACGGCCGTACGCGTCGCCGACGACCATCGTGTCGCCGATGCGCAGCGTTCCACGCTGGACCAGGACGGTCGAGACGGCACCACGACCGCGGTCGAGGTGCGACTCGATCGCGATGCCCTGCGCGTCCTGCTCCGGGTTGGCCCGCAGGTCGAGCGAGGCGTCGGCGGTGAGGACGACGGCCTCCAGCAGGGAGTCGATGTGCAGACCCTGCTTGGCGGAGATGTCGACGAACATCGTGTCGCCGCCGTACTCCTCGGCCACCAGGCCGTACTCGGTCAGCTGACCGCGCACCTTCACCGGGTCCGCGCCCTCGACGTCGATCTTGTTGACCGCGACCACGATCGGCACGTCGGCCGCCTTGGCGTGGTTCAGCGCCTCGATCGTCTGCGGCATGACACCGTCGTTGGCCGCCACCACGAGGATCGCGATGTCGGTCGACTTGGCACCACGGGCACGCATGGCGGTGAACGCCTCGTGACCCGGGGTGTCGATGAAGGTGATGCGACGCTCTTCGTCGTTGACCTCGGTGGAGACCTGGTACGCACCGATGTGCTGCGTGATACCGCCGGCCTCGCCCGCGACGACGTTCGTCTTGCGGATGGCGTCCAGCAGTCGGGTCTTACCGTGGTCGACGTGACCCATGACGGTCACCACCGGCGGACGCGCGACCAGGAACTCCTCGCCGCCCTCGTCCTCGCCGAACTCGATGTCGAAGGACTCGAGCAGCTCGCGGTCCTCCTCCTCCGGGCTGACGATCTGAACCTGGTAGTTCATCTCGCCCGCGAGGAGCTGGAGGGTCTCGTCCGAGACGGACTGCGTGGCAGTGACCATCTCGCCGAGGTTCATCATGACCGCGACCAGCGACGCCGGGTTGGCGTTGATCTTCTCCGCGAAGTCGGTGAGGGAGGCACCGCGCGACAGGCGAACGGTCTCGCCGTTGCCGCGAGGCAGCATCACGCCGCCGACCGACGGGGCCTGCATGGCCTCGTACTCCTGGCGCCTCTGCCGCTTCGACTTGCGGCCACGACGGGCCGGACCGCCGGGACGGCCGAAGGCGCCCTGCGTGCCACCACGGCCGCCGGGACCACCCGGACGTCCGCCGAAGCCGGGACGGCCACCGCCGCCACCGAAGCCGCCGCCACCGCCGCCGGGGCCACCGCCGCCGGGACGGCCGGCGAAGCCGCCGCCACCACCGGGACGACCGCCGCCACCGGGACCGGCCGGACGGCCGGCGAAGCCGCCGCCGGGACGACCGGCGCCACCGGGACGACCGGCACCACCGGGACCGCGACCGCCGCCACCGGGACCGGGACGCGGGCCGGCAGCGGGACGCTGCGGCATCATGCCCGGGTTCGGGCGGTTACCGGCGGGACCGCCGGCGGGACGGGGGGCCTGCGGACGAGGCATGCCACCCGGAGTCGGGCGAGGACCGCCGGGACCGGCCTGGGGACGGGGACCGCCGCCCTGACCGGCGCCCTGCGGACGCGGGCCACCGGGGGCACCCTGGCCACCGGGACGCGGGGCGCCGCCCGGACGGGGCGCCTGCGGGCGCGCCATGCCGGTGGAGCCGCCGGACGTGAAGGGGTTGTTGCCCGGACGCGGACCCGCGGGACGGGCACCGCCCGGACGAGGGGCCTGCCGCTCGCCACCGGGACGCGGGGCACCCGGACGGGCACCGCCACGCTCGCCCTGGGCGGGACGGGCAGCCGGGCGCGGGCCGGGAGTGGCACCGGGCCGGGGACCGGCGGCGGGAGCCGACGGCGGCGCGGTGAACTCGGCCGCGACCGGGGCCGGAGCGGCCGGAGCCGGCTTCGGTGCGGCCGCGGGCTTCGGGCCCGGGGTCGGACGCGGGCCGGGGGTGGCCGGCGTCACGGGAACGCTGCTCTTGGGGGCCTCGGCGACGGCCGGCTTGGGGGCCGGGGCGCCGGGCTTGGGGGCAGCCGGACGGGGGGCGGCCGCCTGCGCCGGGGAGGGCGCGGCGGGCTTCGCGGGCGTCGCCTTGCGCGGCGCCGCGGGCTTTCCGGCGGCGCGGCCGGAGCCGCTGCCCTGCTGGAAAGCGTCAGTCAATTTGCGTACAACCGGCGCCTCGATGGTCGAGGAAGCCGAACGGACGAATTCACCGAGTTCTTGGAGCTTGGCCATGACGACCTTGCTCTCCACACCGAACTCCTTGGCGAGTTCGTATACCCGGACCTTAGCCACTTCGCTCCTTTTAGGTCCGGGTTACCGCCGGACCGTCGCTACTTCATGGGCGTACTCATCGCGTACTCATCGAGTGCTCATCGCAATCTCGACCTACTTCCAACTCGCGAGGTACCTGACCGCACGGGACTCCGTGCCGTACTTCTTCTTACTGTGCTGCCTGCTCGACATAACGACGAACATCCGCGGTTTCGAGCGGCCCCTGGAGCCTGAAAGCCCTCGGGAACGCCCGGCGGCGGACCGCCAGGTCGAGACAGACCGAGGCGGGGTGCATATACGCACCCCGGCCGGGCAGCGTACCGCGATGGTCGGGGACGCAAGCGCCCTCGACCGCCACGATGCGCAGCAGTTCGCTCTTGGCCGCTCGCTCCCGGCATCCCACGCAGGTTCGCTCAGGGCATGCGCGGGCATGCGTCCGGCCAGACACTTCTAAGTCTACCTCCCCGTACCGACCTCACCCCTTTGGGGCAAAAATCGAACGGCTGTTGTCGTGATCTCGTCGTGGCAGAACGTAACCACGGCGCGATCTATTCCCGTGGCGGAGCTCAGTCCCGGTCGGCGCCCGCGGCCTGTCCGGCGTCCTGGCCGGCCGGCTGCTCCGTGTCCGGCCGGATGTCGATGCGCCAGCCGGTGAGCCGGGCGGCGAGGCGGGCGTTCTGCCCCTCCTTGCCGATCGCCAGCGAAAGCTGGTAGTCGGGCACCGTCACCCGTGCGGACCGGGCTCCCAGGTCGACGACCTCGACCTTGGAGACACGGGCCGGGGAGAGCGCGTTAGCCACCATCTCGGCCGGGTCGTCCGACCAGTCGACGATGTCGATCTTCTCGCCGTGCAGCTCGGCCATGACATTGCGCACACGGCTGCCCATCGGGCCGATGCAGGCGCCCTTGGCGTTGAGGCCGCTGCGGGTGGACCGTACGGCGATCTTGGTGCGGTGGCCGGCCTCGCGGGCGATCGCCGCGATCTCCACCGAACCGTCGGCGATCTCCGGGACCTCCAGGGCGAAGAGCTTCTTCACCAGATTGGGGTGGGTCCTCGACAGGGTGACGGACGGACCACGCACACCCTTCGCCACTCGGACGACGTACGTCCGCAGGCGCAGGCCGTGCGTGTACTCCTCGCCGGGCACCTGCTCCTGCACCGGCAGGATGGCCTCCAGCTTGTCGTCCAGCCGGACCAGGACGTTCTTCGGGTCCTTGCCCTGCTGCACCATGCCGGCGACGACATCGCCCTCGCGGCGCGCGTACTCGCCGAAGGTGACGTCGTTCTCGGCGTCCCGGAGCCGCTGCTGGATGACCTGGCGGGCGGTCGATGCCGCGATCCGGCCGAAGTCGTGCGGGGTGTCGTCGAACTCGCGGGCCTCCTGGCCCTCCTCGAGCTCGGACGGGTCCTCCTTCGCCCACACGGTCACGTGCCCGTTCTCACGGTTGAGCACGACGCGGGCGTGACGGCGGCTTCCCTCGGTCCGGTGGTAGGCGATGAGGAGGGCCGACTCGATCGCTTCGACCAGCAGGTCGAAGGCAATCTCCTTCTCCTGTGCCAAGCCCCTCAGGAGCTTCACGTCGATGTCCACGGCTACGCCTCCTCTTCCTTCTTGTCCTTGCGGCTGAATTCGATCTCCACGCGGGCCTTGGCGATCTCGTCGAAGGCGACACGGCGGGCGGTGGGCTTGCGCCCCTTCACACCCGGCACCTCCAGATCGAGGCCGTCGTCGTCCAGGTCGAGGATCCGCGCGACCAGCTCACCGCCCTCATGCAGGGTGAACCGGGCCAGCCGGCCCTTCGCGCGCACGTAGTGGCGGTGCTCCTTGAGCGGGCGCTCGGCGCCCGGGGAGGTCACTTCGAGCTGGTACTCGTCCTCGCCCATGGCGTCGGTCGCGTCGAGCTTGTCGGAGATGACACGGCTCAGCTCGGCGCAGGCGTCGAGGTCCACACCCTCTTCGGAGTCCACGACGATCCGCAGCACACGGCGTCGGCCGGCCCGGGACAGCTCGATCTCTTCCAGATCCAGATCCGCGGCGCTGACGAGCGGTTCGAGCAGTCCGCGCAGCCTCTCGCTCTGGGTGGTGCTCATCCGGGTGACTCCTCGGCCGCGTGTGCTGTTGTGGGTTTCGTCGCGTGTCAGCACAAAGGGTATCCGGTCCCAGGGGGTGTTGCCGTCCACCGGCGGCCGGGCCGCGGGTACGCTCGCCTGCGGTGATCACAGCGAGGCCTGCCGGCCCGATCCGGACGACAAGGCCCTGGGCCCGAGGAGAGACCGCATGCAGCGCAGGGGAACGACGCGCAGACGTGCGCTCATGGCGACCGGGGCGGCGGCGCTCGCCACTGGGCTGAGCGGGTGTTCGTCCGACGATCCGGCCGTCCCCCGGACGGCGTCCGGGGCCGCCTTCGCGGAGACGGCGCTGCGGCTGCGGAGCGCGGCTGCGAGCCGCGCGCTGCTCGCGCGGTACGACGCGGTCCTGCTCCTCCATCCCGGGCTGGCGGCCCGGCTGGCTCCGCTGCGGGCGGCCGTCGCCCTGCATGTGGAGGCGCTGTCGCCGGCGGCCGCCGCCTCTGCCGCGCCGTCCGCCACCCCCGGTGAGCCCGCGCGGCCGCGCGTGTCCGCCGACGCCCTGACCGCCGTAGGGGAACTGGCCACGGCCGAGCGCACCACCGCCGACGCGCACACCGCGGAGCTGACCGGCGCGCCGCCGGAGTACGCCCGGCTGCTCGCCTCGGTGGCGGCGGCCGGAGCGGCGCACGCGTACCTGCTGGCGAAGCCCTCGAAGCCCGCGAAGGACGGAGCCCGCTCGTGAGCACGCTGAAGGCCGCACAGGCGGCGCTGGCCGCGGAGCACGCCGCCGTGTACGGGTACGGCGTCGTCGGCGCCCGCGTCGGGGCCGGCCGCCGGACCGAGGCCACGTCCGCGTACGCGGCGCACCGGGCGCGGCGTGACGCGCTGGAGCGGACCGTGCGCGACCTGGGCGGGGTGCCCGTGGCGGCCGATGCCGCGTACGCGCTGCCGTTCCCGGTGCCGGACGCGGCCGCGGCGGTGCGGCTCGCGGCGGTGCTGGAGGACCGGGTCGCGGGCGTCTACTCCGATCTCGTACGGGCCGCCGAAGGCCCGCTGCGGCGGGAGGCCGCGGGCGCCCTGCGGGAGGCGGCGGTCCGGGCGGTGCGGTGGCGGGGCAGCGGCGTAGCCTTTCCGGGGCTCGCCGAGCGGAGCGCGGCGCGGCTCACAGCGCAGTGAAGGGGAACAACGCACGTATGGCTTTCGAACCGCCCCGGCGTCTGGTGCGGGCGCTCGGTGACAGTGACTGGCTGGGACAGCTGCCCAAGCTCTTCGACGAGGCGGTCTCCCGGTACGGCCTGGACGTCGAGCGGGTGATGGCGCCGGGCGGCCGGAGCGGCCTCGTCGCCCTGGTGCGGCGGCCGGACGGCTCGCCCGCCGCCCTGAAGATCGCGCCCCCTTTCGCCGCGCCGGAGCTGGAGCGGGCCGCTCTCGCGCGGTGGGACGGGTTCGGCGCGGTGCGGCTGCTCGACGGCTACGACGGGGTGCTGCTGCTGGAGCGGCTGCATCCGGAGGTGTCCGTACGTTCCCTGCCGGACTCGAAGGCGCTCCTGGAGGCGGCGGGGACGGTGCGGCGGCTGTGGGTCGAGCCGCCGGCGGGCCACGCCTTCGGGACGGTGGCCGACCGCACCGCCGCCCAGGCGGCCGCGCTGTCGGCCCGCGCCGACGCCGGGCCGCCGGGGCTGGTGGCGGCGGCGCTCGCGGCGCGGGAGGAGCTGGCCGCCACCTCCCCCGAACTCCTCCTGCTGCACGGCAACTTCCGCCAGGGCAAGGTCCTCGGCGGCGACCGGGTGCCGTGGCTCGCGGTCGGTCCGGAGCCGGTGGTCGGGGAGCGCGCGTACGACGTGGCGCGGCTGGTCCGCGACCGGGTCGAGGACCTGGTCGCGTCGGCCTCGGGCCCGTCGGCGGCCCGCCGCCGTGTGAACAGACTGGCCGACTCGCTGGACGTGGACCCGGACCGGCTGAGGGGCTGGACCCTCTTCCGCGCCGTCGAGTCCGGCACCCGCGCGGTGGCCTGCGGCCGTGGCACGGAAGGCGAACTGGCGCTGGAGTTCGCGGGCTGGCTGTAGCCGTCGCGCCACGGTGCCGTCGGCCCCGGGGGATCGTCCGGAACCGGGGTTCAGCCCTGGCTGCGCAGCCCGCTTCCCACCAGGGTGGGTGTGGGTTGCCGCTCCTCGCGGGTGATGCCGGACACGAAGCCGGGGCGGGCCGCCACCAGGCCGAAGGCCGTACCCGGGATCGCCAGGCCGAGCGTGAGGAGGAGTGGGCTGTTCCAGTCTCCCGTCAGTTCGTGGAGTGTCCCCATGGCGAGAGGTCCGAGCCCGGCGAGGAGGTAGCCGATCGTCTGTGCCATGCCGGACAGGCGCGCCGCCACCAGGGGGTCGGGTGAGCGCAGGCTCAGGAGGGTGATGGCGAGGGGGAAGGCGCTGCCGGTGGCGATGCCAAGGACGGTGATCCACACCCATCCGGCCTGGGGGGCGAGGAGGATGCCGCTGAAGCCCATCGCTTTCACGGAGGCCACGAGGACGACCAGCGGGCGCTGATCCTGCATGCGTGCCGCGCCGACGGGAACCAGGAAGCCCAGGGGGATGCCGATGGTCAGCATGGCCGAGGCCATCAGTCCCGCTTCGGCCGCGGTGAACCCCTGGTCCTGCATGATGGCGGGCAGCCAGGCCACCAGGACGTAGAACATGAGTGAGACCACGCCCAGGAAGGCCGACACCGCCCAGGCCAGTGGGGAGCGCAGCAGTGACGGTTCCCTGGTGTCGCGGGTGACCCGGCGTGCCGCGGCCGGGCGGGCGCGGAGGGAGAGCGGCCCCCACACCAGCACGGCGGCCAGTGAGGGAATGGCCCACACGGCCAGCGCCACGCGCCATCCCGCCACGTCGGTCAGGGGGACGGCGAGCCCGGCGGCGATGGCGCCGCTGACCGCCATGAGCGTCATGGCGAGGCCGGTGTAGAAACCGACGCGCCTGGCGAAGTGCTGCTTGATGACGACGGGCATCAGTACGTTGCCCATGGCGATGCCCGCCCCGGCGAGTACGGTTCCGGCGAACAGGGCCACCGGTGAGGCGACGGTCCGCAGCACGATGCCCACGGTGATGAGGAAGGCCGCCCCGGTGACGGTGGCCTCGGTCCCGGCCTTGCGTGCGATGGCGGGTGTGACGGCGGCGAACACCCCGAGGCACAGCACCGGCAGGGTGGTCAGCACGCTCAGCCCGGTCCCGCTCAGGTGGAACGTCGCTTGCAGGTGGTCCAGTACCGGCGGTATCTCGGTGATCGCCGCGCGCAGGTTCAGCGTGAGCAGCACCAGGCCGGCGAGAACCCATATCCGGGCGGCCTTGCGCGTGCGTAAAAAGGTCAAGGTCATGGTGGTGGTTCCCCCCGTAGAAAACGACGACGGCTCCCCTGCGCGAGAGGCGGCACCGCGTCGCGCGGTGTCTCTCGTGAGGGGAGCCGTCGCCTTTGCACCCGCCGTCCCCGGGGCGGTGTGCCGTACTGCTTAGACGAGAGCGGTGGTGGCCTGGCCCTTACCCGTGATCGGGCACGTGGCGGCCGCGGCGGCGGCCGCCGGCGTGGCCGTGGACTTGCCGCCGAGCTGGACCAGGATCTCCTCCGACAGCAGGTCCTGCTTGCCCTTGAGGGCGTTGGCGACCTGCTGGTCGGCGGAGAACACCATCTCCGCCGCGATGTTGTCCTGGACGATGCGCGCGAGGTTGTCCAGCGCGGTGAACACCGGGTCGGTCGGCAGCTGCGCGGTGACGATGTCGAGCAGGTGCGACTCGACGTGCGCCTGGTCCATGTACTGCTTGAGGATGATGCTGTTCTGGTTCAGAACGGACGTCGTCCAGATCGACAGGACGACGACGTAGAGCTCCTTCCAGGCCGTGTCGCCGACCTTCGCCTTCCAGCGGGTCATGATGTCCTTGACGCCGGCGATCTGCACCTGGGAAGCGAACTTCATGTTGGTGCGGATGTCGCCGTAGACGGCGCCGGAGAAGGCCTCGAACGTCTGCATCGTGAACGAGCGGTCCCGCACCGAGTTCTCGATGAAGTTGTGCGCCTTGTCGAGGATGTTCGCACAGGACGCCTGGAGCTGTGCGGGCAGCCGCGCGTCCTCGAGCTTCTGCCGGGCGGTCGTGATGGTCCGGTCGAACTCCTGGAGCGGGGCGATCCAGTTGGTGGTCGAGGGACCGACGTAGGCGACCATCTCCAGGTCGTGGGGGAACATGTCCCCCGCGGTCAGGTGCTCGGGCGGGACGCGCTTGTTCAGGTACGGCGCGATGATGCAGAAGATGCCCAGCGGGATGTGGGCGATCGACTTCGCCAGCTCGAACGTCTCGGAGATCGGCTGCTCGGAGATCGTCTGGCCGTTGTGGACCAGGAAGTACTTTCCACCCTTGGCATCGTTCTGGACGATGATCACCGGGGTGAGCTTCTTGATCAGCTCGGTCTTGAGCGTGGCGTAGTTGCTGCGCATGCCGACGTTGACCGCGAGGATCGCGTCGCGCGCTTCCCGCTTACGCGCGGCGTCCGCGTCGGTCAGCGCGGCACCGTCGGTCGCCGCGTCAACGACGGCTTCCTCGGCAGAGGCCTGCGTGGTGCCGAGCATCGTCACGGCACCGACCGCGGCAGCGGTACCGATGAACTTCCTTCTCGTGGCCAACTTCCGTAACCCCCCTGGGTGTTGAGGTGAACGGAGGCCCCCTCGGCCTCCGTGATCACCGTAGTGACCGGGCAGGCATTCGGGGAATTATGGGAAAACACAGCACTTGCCGGTACAGCTCGTTGAATTCCCGGGCCAAATTCACAAATGGAATGGACCCGAACTTTTTTCACAAACGGAATACACTGGGGCATTCTTTACAAGCGGAATGCACCAGAGCGCTTTTTACAAATGGAATGCGTCTACTCCTTTTTCTACAAACGGAATGCGTAAAAAAACCGCCGCAGGGGCGTCATGGACGGGGGGCCACGACGCCCCTGCGGCGGGGCTCCTCCGGGGGGAGGTAAGGGGGTCAGACCAGCGCGGCCGGCGACGGAACGACCACGCCGTACAGGTCCTCGATGGTCGCGAGCGCGGCGTTGTGGATCTGCGTGGCGGACAGGGTGTTGCCCACCGCGTTCAGCGGACGGGTGGCGCAGGCGTCCGCGACGACCGTGGGCTTGTAGCCGCGCAGGAACGAACCCTCGGCGGTGAAGGTCACGCACATGTTGGTCATGAAGCCGGCGACGACGACGTCCTTGTTCCCGGCCTTCTCCACGAGCTCGGCCAGCTCGGTGTTGTGGAACGCGTTGGGCACCGTCTTGACGACGACGGACTCACCGTCGATCGGCGCCACACTGGCGTGGATCTGGCCGATCTCGGCGTTGTTGTCGTACGGGGTGCCCTCGTCGCCGTGGGCCATGATGTGGATGACCGTGGCGCCGGCGGCCCTGGCCTTGCCCAGCAGCTCGGCGGCGGACTCGAGAGCGGGCTGCCAGCCGTCCAGCTCCATGACGCCGCGGGTGTAGGTGTTCTGGTAGTCGACCATGATCAGCGTCGAGCTGGCGAGCGACGCCGGGGTCTGGTCGAGGCCGCTGAGTTCCCGCAGGGTGGTCGAAGACATGGGTGCACCTTCTTGAACGTGAAGATCGGAATGCCTGAAGTGGCGTGCTCCACGCTACGAACAGAACCCATATGGCCACAATGTCAGGTAACTTGCAGATACTGACATCCACTGGGGGGTTCGCATGAGCGGCATCAAACGGTTCATCGTCGTACTGCTCTTCGAGGGCGTCGACCTGCTCGATGTCACCGGCCCGGCAGAGGTGTTCTCCCTCTTCCAGCGCGAGACCGGCGACGCGACCGGCTACCACGTGGCCCTGGCCGCCGAGACCCTCGACCCGGTCACCACCGCCGCCGGGGTCCGTGTCCTGCCCGACATGACCTTCGAGGAAGCGGCCACCCGCAGCATCGACACCCTGATGGTCCCCGGCTCGGTCGAGGTCGACGACCAGAGCCGCGTGCACGCCGTCACCGATCCCACCGTGGTCCACTGGGTGAAGGAACTGGCAAGCAGGTCCAAGCGCGTCGCGTCCGTGTGCGTGGGTGCGCATCTCCTCGCGGCCGCCGGACTGCTCGACGGCAAACGCGCCACCACCCACTGGTCGACCGCGCAGCAGCTCGCCGCCGATCACCCGGCGATCGAGGTCGACGCCGACCCGATCTTCATCCGCGATCAGGACGTCTGGACCGGAGCCGGCATCACCGCCTGCCTCGACCTGTCACTCGCCCTGGTCGCCGAGGACTTCGGTGAGACCACCGCCCTGCGCGTAGCCCGCCAGCTGGTCATGTACTTGAAACGACCCAGCGGGCAGAGCCAGTTCAGCGTCCCGACCGAACCCGCCCCGACCACCCGCCGCATGGACGACCTGCGCCACTACATCACGCAGAACATCGCCGGACACCTCACCGCCGCCGACCTCGCCGAGCACGCCCACATCAGCGAACGGCAGCTCGTCCGGATCTTCAAGACCGAACTCGGCATGACCCCCGCCGTCTACGTCGAGGCCGCCCGCGTCGAAGTCGCCCGCCAGCTGCTCGAATCCACCGACGACACCCTCGAACGCGTCGCGTCCGCCTGTGGCTTCAACACGATCGACACCCTCATTCGCGCGTTCCGCAGGAAGCTCAACACGACACCGACGGAGTACCGCGCCCGGTTCCGGCATTCCGTTTAGCGGGAGCGGGACCGCCGGGGCCGGTCGGACGGGGATCCGCCCGAGGCCGGCGCCGAACACGGCGCCGGCCTCCGGCTGTTGCCCCGGAAAGGCGGGGGGACCTGCCTACTTCTTGGTGGGGATCAGGTCGAAGTGGTCCTGCTGGTACTGGAAGAGCAGGCAGTCCGTGCCCTTCTCGCAACCGCTCAGGTGCGGCTTGTTGGCCGGGAGGTGGTAGTAGGAGCCGGCGGGGTACTGGATCCGCTTTCCGTCCATCACCGCGTAGAAGGTGCCCTTGAGGACGACCGTGGGCAGGTCCTGCTTGTGGATGTGCTCCGGGTTGTCCTTCCCCGCGGGGAAGTGCACGAACGCCTCGTAGTTGCCGGTCCCGGCAAGATCGCCCCGCACGTTCGAGTACTTCACCCCGCCGGTCCCCGGGAGCTCCGTCCACTTGCGGCTGGGCTCGGGGAACGAGAGGAACTGGGACTGGGACTGGGCCTTCTTCTCCGGGGCCACCGTCGCGCTCGGGGACGACTTGGTGGTGCTCTTGTCGTCCTTCGCCTCGGCGCCGGACGAGCAGGACGCCAGCAAGGCAACCGAAGTCATGGCAGCCATAACCGCGGATATCTTCCTCGCCTTGCCATGCATGATGTCTCCTTAGATTTTATGGATCGTCAGGGCGCATGCCGAAGGAGCGGGAAGCAACTTCGCGATGATGACTGCGAATTGCTTCTCGCGTGAGGCGAGCGCCGGTCATGTCTCCATCGTTCCTTCCTCGCCGACTGTCAGCAATGACGACTTAGCCGCAGATCCAGACATAGATCTGCGGCTAAGTCGTCAGGCACGATGACAGGGGCAGTCGCCCCCTGGACGGGGTCAGGCCGTGAGGCGGGCGAGGGCCTCGTCGACCGTGAGCTCCTCGCGTTCGCCCGTGCGGCGGTCCTTCAGCTCCAGGACACCCTCGGCGGAGCGGCGGCCCGCGACCAGGATCTTCGGCACGCCGATGAGCTCCGCGTCGGTGAACTTCACGCCCGGCGAGACGCCCGCCCGGTCGTCCACCAGCACCCGCACACCCGCCGCGCCGAGCTTCCCGGCGACGTCGAGGGCGAGCTCGGTCTGGAGCGCCTTGCCCGCCGCGACGACGTGGACGTCGGCCGGGGCGATCTCGCGGGGCCAGCACAGGCCCTGCTCGTCCGCGTGCTGCTCGGCCAGCGCCGCGACGGCCCGCGAGACGCCGATCCCGTACGAGCCCATGGTCACGCGGACCGGCTTGCCGTTCTGGCCGAGGACGTCGAGCTGGAAGGCGTCCGCGTACTTGCGGCCCAGCTGGAAGATGTGGCCGATCTCGATCGCGCGGTCCAGCTTGAGGTCCGAGCCGCAGCTCGGGCACGGGTCGCCGTCCTCGACGACGACCACGTCGAGGTGGTCGTCGACCTCGAAGTCACGACCGCAGACGACGTTCTTCGCGTGCGTGTCGGGCTTGTTCGCGCCGGTGATCCACGCGGTGCCGGGCGCGATGCGCGGGTCGGCGATGTAGCGGACCTTCTCCAGGCCCTGCGGGCCGACGTAGCCGCGCACCAGGTCCGGACGGCCCTCGAAGTCCTCGGCGGTGACGAGCTCGACCGCGGCCGGGGCCAGGTGGTCGGTGAGCTTGCCGAGGTCGACCTCGCGGTCACCCGGGACGCCGACCGCGACGATCTCGCCGTCGACCTTGACGAGGAGGTTCTTCAGCGTCGCGGACGCCGGCACACCGAGGTACTCGGCGAGCGACTCGATCGTCGGGGTGTCCGGGGTGTCCAGCTCCTCGACCGCCCCGTGCGCCGAGCCGTCCGCCGGCTTCAGCGCGAAGGTGACGGCCTCGGTGTTGGCCGCGTAGTCGCAGGAGGTGCAGTAGACGAACGTGTCCTCACCGGCGGCGGCCGGGGCGAGGAACTCCTCCGACGCCGAGCCGCCCATCGCGCCCGAGACGGCGGAGACGATCCGGTGCTCCAGGCCGAGGCGCTGGAAGATCTTGATGTACGCCTCGCGGTGCAGCGCGTACGACTCCGCCAGGCCCTCGTCGGTCGTGTCGAAGGAGTACGAGTCCTTCATCTGGAACTCGCGGCCGCGCAGGATGCCCGAGCGGGGACGCGCCTCGTCGCGGTACTTCGTCTGGATCTGGTACAGGATGACCGGAAGGTCCTTGTACGAGGTGCACTGGTCCTTGACGAGCTGGGTGAAGATCTCCTCGTGGGTGGGGCCGAGGAGGTAGTCACCGCCCTTGCGGTCCTGGAGGCGGAACAGCTCGGCGCCGTACTCCTCCCAGCGCCCGGTCGCCTCGTACGGCTCCTTGGGCAGGAGGGCCGGGAGCAGCACCTCCTGGGCGCCGATGGCGTCCATCTCCTCGCGCACGACGCGCGCGACGTTCTCCAGGACCCGCATACCGAGCGGCAGCCAGCTCCAGATTCCGGCGGCGTTACGGCGTACGTAGCCCGCGCGGACCAGGAGCTTGTGGCTGAGCGTCTCCGCGTCTGCCGGGTCGTCGCGCAGTGTCTTGACCATCAGACGGGACATGCGCTGGACCTGGGCTGCCATGGGTTTTCTCCTGCGTACAAGAAAGGGTGATGCCAGGAGGTTAGCCGGGCAGTCCCGAAGGGCGGAAATCAGTTCCCCCGCCGGCCCCGCTCACCCCGGACCCCCGGCCGCCCGCTCACCCCCGCCGCAAGGGCAACGGCGCCCCCATCACCGCGTACGGCTTCGGGGCACTCGGACTGCATCTCCCGGGGGCAACCCCCGGACCCCCGGCCCGCCCACTCACCCCCGCCGCAACGGCAACGGCGCACCCATCACCGCGTACGGCTTCGGGGCGCTCGGACTGCATCTCCCGGGGGCAACCCCCGGACCCCCGGCCCGCCCACTCACCCCCGCCGCAACGGCAACGGCGCCCCCATCACCGCGTACGGCTTCGGGGCGCTCGGGAACAGGACGTGGCGGGCCAGGTCCTGGTAGCCGAGCGCGCGGTAGAGCCCGCGCGCGGGGCTCTCGATGTCGATCGCCGAGAGGATCGAGCGGGGTTCGGCGGCGCCGTCCGTGATCGTGGTGATCAGGGTGCGGCCGATGCCGCGGCCCTGGAACGAGGGGTGGACGTGGAGCTCGGTGATGACGAAGGAGTGGTCGAGCCAGTACTCGGAGCCGTTGCCGCGCAGGTACGGCTCGACGACGGTGGACCACCAGTGGGTGCGGTCGTTGGGCTGGCCGTAGACGAAGCCGACGAGGCGGCCGTCGGGGTCGGTGGCGCCGAAGGCGCGGGCGCCCGGGTAGCGCAGGTGGCGCAGGACGATGTGGCGGCGGATCGCGATCTCGTCCTCGCTCAGCCCGAAGGCGAGGGCCTGTACCGCGAGGGCGTCGTCGACGCGCTCGGCGAGGTTGAGGGGGCCGACCACGACATCGTGTTCCATGCCGGAACCCTACTTGCCCGTGAAGTGATCAGAACAGCACACTCATGAACGCGCCCACCTCGCGGAATCCGACGCGGTGGTACGCCGCGCGGGCGGCGGTGTTGTAGTCGTTGACGTACAGGCTGACGACCGGTGCGACATCGGCGAGCGCGTAGCGGATGACGGCGGCCATGCCCGTCTCGGACAGGCCCCGGCCGCGGTATTCGGGGGCGACCCAGACGCCCTGGATCTGGCAGGCGTGCGGGGTGGCGGCGCCGATCTCGGCCTTGAAGACGACCGTGCCGTCGTCGACGCGGGCGAAGGAACGCCCGGCGCCGACGAGCTCGGCCACGCGCGCCTGGTAGAGCAGTCCCCCGTCGCCCGCGAGCGGCGAGACGCCGACCTCCTCGGTGAACATGGCCACGCACGCGGGCATGATCACGTCCATCTCGTCCTTGCGGACGCGGCGGACGGACGGGTCGGGGTCGATGTGCGTCGGCATCGACTCGGTGACCATCAGCGGCTGGTGGGCGCGGATGTCACGGGCCGGTCCCCAGCTCGGTTCGAGGAGCTGCCACAGCAGGGCGGTGGATTCGGCGGGGCCGACGATGGAGGAGCAGCGGCGGCCGGTCCTGCGGGCGCGTTCGGCGAAGGCGCGTACGGCTTCGGGGGTGGCGCAGATGGGGACCAGATTGGCGCCGGAGTAACAGAGCGAGCGCAGCCGCCCGTCCTCGTACCAGCCCCACATCTCGCCGCCGAGGCGCCAGGGATCGAGTCCGGCGACCTGGACACGGGAGGTGACGAAAGCGTTGGCGACGGGCTCGCTTTCGAGGAGGGCGAGCGCGGCGCCGAGGTCCCCGGGGTCGAGGACCCGGGTGGTGGTCTGCGTCAACACGAGGGCCGCTCCAACACTCCTTCGGCACCGCTCAGGGCCTGTTCCACTGATCTCCGCACTGTACCCGGAGATGCTTTGGCGCACCTCATACGCGGAAGGACCGGACCCCCGGCGGGGGTCCGGTCCTTCACTGAGCGTGTGTCCTCACGAGGCACGTCCTCGCGGTACGTGTCCCTCGCGGTACGTGTCCCTCGCGACGTGTCCTCGCGGTGCCCGGTGGGTCAGCTGACGGAGACCTGCGGCTCGCCCGAGGCGATGCCGGCCGCCTCCATCTCCTCGGCGATCTTCATCGCCTCGTCGATGAGCGTCTCGACGATCTTCGACTCGGGAACGGTCTTGATGACCTCGCCCTTGACGAAGATCTGCCCCTTGCCGTTGCCGGAGGCGACGCCGAGGTCGGCCTCGCGGGCCTCGCCCGGGCCGTTGACGACGCAGCCCATGACGGCGACGCGCAGCGGGACCTCCATGCCCTCCAGACCGGCGGTGACCTCCTCGGCCAGCTTGTAGACGTCGACCTGGGCGCGGCCGCAGGACGGGCAGGAGACGATCTCCAGTCGGCGCTGGCGCAGGTTGAGCGACTCCAGGATCTGGATGCCGACCTTGACCTCCTCCGCCGGCGGCGCGGAGAGCGAGACCCGGATGGTGTCGCCGATGCCCTCGCTGAGCAGCGCGCCGAAGGCGACGGCGGACTTGATGGTGCCCTGGAAGGCCGGACCGGCCTCGGTGACGCCGAGGTGCAGCGGGTAGTCGCACTGGGCGGCGAGCTGGCGGTAGGCGTTGACCATCACGACCGGGTCGTTGTGCTTGACCGAGATCTTGATGTCGCGGAAGCCGTGCTCCTCGAAGAGCGACGCCTCCCACAGGGCGGACTCGACGAGCGCCTCCGGGGTGGCCTTGCCGTACTTGGCCAGGAGCCGGGCGTCGAGCGAGCCGGCGTTGACGCCGATCCGGATCGGGGTGCCGGCCGCGGAGGCCGCCTTCGCGATCTCCTTGACCTTGTCGTCGAACTGCTTGATGTTGCCGGGGTTGACCCGGACCGCGGCACAGCCCGCGTCGATCGCGGCGAAGACGTACTTCGGCTGGAAGTGGATGTCGGCGATCACCGGGATCTGCGACTTCCTGGCGATCGTGGCGAGCGCGTCGGCGTCGTCCTGGGTGGGACAGGCGACGCGGACGATCTGGCAGCCTGACGCGGTCAGCTCGGCGATCTGCTGGAGCGTCGCACCGATGTCGGAAGTCCTGGTCGTCGTCATCGACTGCACGGAGACAGGCGCGTCGCCGCCGACTGCGACCGATCCGACCTGGATCTTGCGGCTGACCCGGCGGTCGGCCAGCTTGGTCGGAACGGACGGGATACCGAGTGAAATCGCGGTCATCTGCTGTGCAACCCCAAGGTCTGGATCAAGGTCCCGAGATCGGCGGGCTCCAGCCTCCGAGGTTACGCCACGGGTCACGGCGGCAGCACACCGATCCGTTGGTACAGCCCAAAGAGTGAGTGGCCGGGCGGCAAACCCCGCCCGGCCACTCCTCACCGCTTCCCGCCGTTCCTCGCCGTGCCCCGCTAGGAGATCTTCACCGGGTTTACGATGTCCGCGACCAGCACGAGCAGCGTGAAGCAGATGAAGATCCCGGCCACCACATAGGCGACCGGCATCAGCTTCGCGACGTCGAAGGGCCCCGGGTCGGGCCGCCGGAACAGCCTGGCGATGTTGCGGCGTACGGACTCCCACAGCGCACCCGCGATATGACCGCCGTCCAGCGGCAGCAGCGGCAGCATGTTGAACAGGAACAGGGAGAGGTTGAAGCCCGCGAGCAGCATCAGGAACGTCGCGATGATGTTCTCGGTGGGGGCGTCCATGTTGAGCACCTCACCGCTGATGCGGGCGGCACCGACCACGCCGACCGGCGAGTCGTCCTTGCGTTCGCCGTCGCCGAAGGTCGCGTCCCACAGGTCGGGGATCTTGGCGGGGAGCGAGATGATCGCCTCGGCGCCGTTCTCGATCATGTCGCCCATGCGGTCCAGGGACTGGCCGAAGGTCTGCGGCACGATCTCGGTGCTGGCGGCGAAGCCGAGGTAGCCGGCGGGGACGAACTTCCCGGGGATGATCTCGCCGTCGTCGTCCTTCGCTGCCACCCCGTTCTCCAGCAGTGTGGCCTTCAGGACCCGCTCCTGGCCGGCCCGTTCGACCGTGATGGTGGCGGGGCCGATGGTGTCGCGGATGCGGTTGGACAGGTCGGCCCAGTCCTTCACCGGCACCCCGTTGAAGGCGACGATCTTGTCGCCCTTCAGCAGACCCGCTCGCTGGGCCGGTGACACCGGGTCGCCCTTGGCGCAGGTGTCGCGGTTCTCGCTCTGGTCGATGACGCACTTCTGGACCCCGCCGACCGTGGTCGTCTGGGTCGCGGTGCCGAACGACATCATGACGCCGACGAAGATCACGAAGGCGAGCACCAGGTTCATGAACGGGCCCGCGAACATCACGATGACGCGCTTCCAGGGCTTGCGCGTGTAGAAGAGCCGGGTCTCGTCGCCGGGCCGCAGCTCCTCGAACGCCGCCGAGCGGGCGTCCTCGATCATGCCGCGCCAGGGCGAGGTGGAGCGGGCCTCCACCCGGCCGTCGGCGCCGGGCGGGAACATCCCGATCATGCGGATGTAGCCGCCGGCCGGGATGGCCTTGATTCCGTACTCCGTCTCCCCCTTGTGCCGCGACCAGATCGTGGGGCCGAAGCCGACCATGTACTGCGGTACACGGATGCCGAAGAGCTTGGCCGTGGAGAGGTGGCCGAGCTCGTGCCAGGCGATGGAGAAGAGCAGCCCGACGGCGAAGAGCGCTATGCCGAGGACCGTCAACAGAATCGTCATGCGCGAGCCTCCGCCGTAGCTTTGCCGGCCAGACCAGCCCGACCGGCCAGTTCCCGGGCGCGGGCGCGCGCCCAGGTCTCCGCCTCAAGGACGTCCGGTACCGTCAGCGAGGTTCCCCGAACACCCTGGTGCTCACCGACGACCGCCGTGACCGTCTCCATGATTCCGTTGAACGGCAGCCGCCCGGCGAGGAACGCGTCCACGCATTCCTCGTTCGCGGCATTGAACACCGCCGGAGCCGTACCGCCCAGTTCCCCGACATGCCGGGCGAGTCCCACGGACGGGAAGGCCTCCGTGTCGAGGGGGAAGAACTCCCACGTGGAGGCCTTGGACCAGTCGAAGGCGGGCGCGGCGTCGGGCACCCGCTGGGGCCAGCCCAGGCCGATGGCGATCGGGCCGCGCATGTCGGGCGGGGTGGCCTGGGCGAGGGTCGAGCCGTCCGTGAACTCCACCATCGAGTGGACGTACGACTGCGGGTGGACGACGACCTCGATGCGGTCGAACGGGATGTCGTAGAGGAGGTGCGCCTCGATGACCTCCAGGCCCTTGTTGACGAGGGTCGCGCTGTTGACCGTGATCACCGGGCCCATGGCCCAGGTGGGGTGCGCGAGGGCGTCGGCGGGGGTGACGTCGGCCAGCTCCGCCTTCGTACGGCCCCGGAAGGGTCCGCCGGAGGCGGTGACGACGAGCTTGCGGACATCGGCGCGGGTGCCGGCGGCCAGGGCCTGGAAGAGCGCGGCGTGCTCGGAGTCGACCGGGATGATCTGGCCGGGCTTCGCCAGCGCCGTGACGAGCGGGCCGCCGACGATCAGCGACTCCTTGTTGGCGAGGGCGAGGGTGCGGCCCGCTTCGAGGGCGGCGAGCGTCGGGGCGAGGCCGATGGAGCCGGTGATGCCGTTGAGCACGGTGTGGCAGTCGGAGGCGGCGAGGTCGGTCGCGGCGTCGGGTCCGGCGAGGATCTCGGGGAGCGGCTCGCCCGGACCGTAGAGGCTGCCGAGTGCCTCGGTCAGCGCCGGTACGACGTCCTCGCGCGCGACGGCGACCGTCCGCACCCGCAGTCGGTGCGCCTGCTCGGCGAGCAGCTCCACCCGCCCGCCGGCGGCGGAGAGGCCGGTGACGCGGAAGCGGTCGGGGTTGCGCAGGACCAGGTCGATGGCCTGGGTGCCGATGGACCCGGTGGAGCCGAGGACCACGATGTCCCGGCGGCCTTCGGAAGGATCGAAGGCGATGTGCGGGTCGGCCAGAGGGGATGGGCTGTCGCTCATGCCCCCCATTGTGGCCGCATCCGCTACCGGTTCGGTCACCACCTGTCACAACGTGGCGAAGGCCTCGTGGAAGCCGGGGAAGGTTTTGCGTACGCAGCCGGGGTCGTCGTACGTCATGCCGGGCGCGCGCAGGCCCGTGACCGCGAACGACATCACGATCCGGTGGTCGCCGTGGGTCGCGATCTCGGTGGCCTTCGGGGTGCCCGGTTCGATCTCGATCCAGTCGGGGCCGGTGGTGACGGTGATGCCGAGGGCGCGCAGGTTCTGCGCGCACGCCTCCAGGCGGTCGCACTCCTTGACGCGGGTGTTGGCGACGTCCTCGATGCGGACCGGGCCGGTGGCGAAGGGCGCGATGGCGGCGAGGGTCGGCATGGTGTCGGAGATGTCGCGCATGTTGGTGGTGAGGCCGCGGAGCGGGCCCGTGCCCCGGACCGTGGTGCCGTCCGGGGTGACGCGGACGTCCGCGCCCATGGCCTCGAGTACGTCGACGAAGCGCAGGTCGCCCTGGAGGGCGCCGGTGCCGAGGCCGGGGACGGTGATCTCGCGGCCGGGGGTGAGGGCGGCGGCGGCGAAGAAGTAGCTCGCGGTGGAGGCATCGGGCTCGATGGCGTAGGTGGTGGCGCGGTAGCCGCCGGGCGGGACGGTGAAGGTGTCGCCGTCGCGGACGACCTCGACGCCGAAGGCGCGCATCATGGCGATCGTGATCTCCACGTACGGGGCGGAGACGAGGTCCGTGACGGTGATGCGCAGGCCCTCGGCGGTGAGCGGGCCGAGCATGAGGAGCGCGGTGAGGTACTGGGAGGACTGGCCCGCGTCGAGGGTGAGTTCGCCGCCCTTGATGCCGGCGGCGGCGATACGGAGGGGGTGGTGGCCCTCGGCCGCCTCGTGGTGGAGGTCCACGCCGAGCGTGCGCAGGGCTTCGGTGAGCGGGCGGAGAGGGCGGCGGCGCATCTGCGGGGAGGCGTCGAAGCGGTAGGTGCCGTGGCCGGCTGCGGCGAGGGTGGGCAGGAAGCGGGCGGTGGTGGCGCCGTCGCGGCAGTACACGTCGGCGTCGTCGACGGCGGGGCCCTCGGGGCGGCCCTCGACCCGCCAGGCGTCCGGTGTGCGCTCGATGCGGTAGCCGAGCCGGGTGAGGCCCTCGGCGAACCCCTCGGTGTCGTCGGAGACGAGGGGCCGCAGGAGGGTGGTCGTCCCGTCGGCCGCGGCGGCGAGGAAGAGGGCGCGGGCGGTGACGGACTTGGAGCCGGGGATGTCGATGAGGGTCACGGGGGCATCCTGCCGCGTGCCGGGTCCGTCGTGGGCGGGCGTTCCGCAGGGCGGAACGGGTGGGCACAACCCCAGGGGCGGGGTGCCCCTTACGTGCCCGGCCCGCACCGGCCCGCACCGGGTCGCACCGGGTGCCCGGGGCGGGCCCTCCGAGCAGGTGCCCCGCACCGGGGTTCACCCGGGGCCCCGGGGCGGGCGCCCGTCGTAGCGGTGCCCGGAGTCGTGGGTTGTGCCCACCCGTCCCGCCCTGCGGGACGAATGCCCACAACGAGGGGGACGGGTGGGGCCCGCCCCAGCGGGACGAATGCCCACAACGTGGGGGGGACGGGTGGGTGGGCCCGCTTCAGCGAGGCGAACGGCCACAACCGGGGGGTGCCCCTATGGGTTTGGTCAACCCGTGGGGGCGGGTTGGGGGTCGTAGAAGGTGCCGTCGCGGAGCATGGCGAAGAGGACGTCGGCT
>NZ_JBEPDM010000035.1:0-78891 GCF_040300305.1 Streptomyces sp. NPDC000410 | reverse complement strand
CCCTCACCAACACCGACGGCACCGCGGCAGGCCTGAACATCCACGCCACCACCGCCTACGGCAACATCACCGCCCGCAGCATCTGACAAGCACCACGACAGCGAACGGGGCCACGTAAGTCCGTTCGCCGCGCCTGACCCGACGCGGCACCGACCGTGCCCACCTCATCTCATCCGGCTCACGAGACGGCCGACGCCCTCGCTCGAGCCCTCCCATGCCCTCATCCCCCCTGCCGTGATGGCGCCGCCGTGGCATCGCCATGCCCCCCCAGAGGTACCGACACCGAGGAAGGACAGAAAGAATGAGCACGACTGAGGACTACCAGGCCGCGGAGCACCTCCTGCGCCGACCCGCCCGCCCCGGCGAGCTCGTCGTCGGCGACAAGGTCAGGCCGCAGTGGATCGACGGAGGCGCCCGTTTCTGGTACGCGGTGAGCAATGGCGTCGGCAGGCGGTTCGTGCTGGTCGACCCGGCGGCGGGCACCCGCGAGCCGGCCTTCGACCACGCCACGCTCGCCGCCGCGCTGGGCGCCGCTTCCGGGCAGCAGGTCGACCCCGACTCCTTGCCGTTCCTGGCCATCGAACTGGCCGGGGACGCCGTGGAGTTCGCCGCGTTCGGCGAGTACTGGCGCTGTCGGCTCGACAACTACGCCTGTGAGCGGGCCGAGTTCACACCGCCGGGCAACCCCCTCGACATACCGTCACCCGACAAGAAGCTCGCGGTGTCCCAGCGGGGGCACGACCTGTGGGCGCGCTCGCTGTCCGACGGCCGCGAGTGGCCGCTGACCACTGACGGCGAGCCCGACCACCGGTACGGCTCCGGCCCGGACTGTACGAGCAACGCCACCCTGCTCCGCAAGATCGGCCTGCCGCACCTGCCGCCCGCGGTGGCCTGGTCGCCCGACTCGACGAAGGTTCTGGCGCACCGGACCGACGAACGCGGCGTCCGGCAGACCCACCTCGTGCAGGCCAGGCCCTCCGACGGCGGCGCGCCCCTCCTGCGCACCCAGCGGTACGCCTACGCCGGCGACGAGAACCTCCCTCAGGCCGAACTGGTCGTACTGGACGTCGCCGAGGGCACGGTGGTCCACGCGCAGGCGGAGCCGCTGCTCATGCCGATGATGTCGCCGGTCACGGCCCAGTGGGCGTGGTGGGCTCCGGACGGCTCGGCGGTGTACTACCTCGGCCGGCCCCGCGATCTGCGCACGCTCACCCTGTACCGGCTGGACCCGACAAGCGGCAAGGTCACCACCGTGCTCAGCGAGACCGGAGCCACCCGCGTGGAGCCCAACCAGTGGATGCTCGAGCCGCCGCTCGTGCGGGTCCTGGCCGACGAGGTGCTGTGGTATTCGCAGCGGGACGGCTGGGGCCACCTGTACCGGTACGACCTGCGGACCGGCGCGCTGCTCGGACAGGTCACCTCCGGGCAGTGGGCGGTACGGCAGATCCTGCGTATCGACGAGGCCGAGCGGGTGGTGTACTTCACCGCCACCGGCCTGGTGGACGAGGACCCGTACCGGCGCACCGTGTGCCGGGTCGGCCTGGACGGCTCCGGCTTCGCCAAGGTCACCGACGATGGGCTGGACCACATTGTCACCATGCCGGACCGCCAGGAGTACTTCATCGACTCCGCCTCCACCGTCGACATCCCGCCGGTGACGACGGTCCGTGACTGGACCGGGCGGGTGCTCGTCGAGCTGGAGCGCGCCGACATCAGCAAGCTCACCGCCACCGGCTGGACGGCGCCGGAACGGTTCCGCGTCAAGGCGGCCGACGGGGTCACGGACATCTACGGGGTGCTGTACCGGCCGCGGGGCTTCGACCCCGCCCGGCGCTACCCGGTGGTGGACAACGTCTACCCCGGCCCGCAGGTCAACCGGGTCGCCCCGTGCTTCGACCCCGGCGGGATGGGCCTCGACGCGGAACCCCTCGCGGCGCTGGGCTTCGTGGTGGTGGCGCTGGACGGGCGAGGCACCCCCGGGCGCAGCAAGGCCTTCCACGACGCGTCCTACGGCCACCTGGCCGACGCGGGCTGCCTGGCCGACCACGCTGCGGCGCTGCGGCAGCTGGCCGGGACCCGGCCGTGGATGGACCTGGACCGGGTGGGCGTGTTCGGCCACTCCGGAGGCGGGTTCGCCGCGGCGCGGGCGATGCTGGACTTCCCCGAGGTCTACAAGGTCGCAGTCGCCCTCTCCGGCTCGCACGACGCCCCCCACTTCAACCCGGGCTTCGTGGAGACCTACGACGGCGCGGACGATCCCGAGGCCTGGGCCCGTACCTCCAGCCTGGACCTCGCGGACCGACTGGCGGGCAAGTTGCTGCTCGTCCATGGCGAGATGGACGACCAGGTCCACCCGGAGCAGACGCTGCGACTGGCCGACCGACTGCTGGCCGCCGGCAAGGACTTCGAGCTGCACATCGTGCCCGGCGCCGAGCACACGTTCATCGACTGCCTGGCCCACGTCCGCACCCGCTGCTGGGACTTCCTGGTGCGCGAGCTGATGGGCACGCAGCCGCCGGCCTACCGCCCCGCCCCCATCGCCCTCGGTCCCGAGATGCTCGGTGAGCTGTTCGCCTGAGCGCGGCCCCACCAGCGATCACGGCCACCGGACTGCGCGAATCCGTCGGCCGCCTCCGCCCGGGTGGCGTACCCCGACACCGCGGCGGCGTACGTCGCCCCGTCGGCTTTCTCGGCCGCCGAGCGCTTCGCTGCGGTGGAGCGGTCTCAGCCCCGCAATGCCGCGCGCAGGCGCAGTCCGTGGTGGCGGCGAAGGCGGTACACCTCCCAGGCGGACAGCGCCGTCACGGTCACCGGTGCGCCCATCATGAAGGCGATCCGGGCGAGCGGCGGAACGTTCTCGTAGGCGCCCGTGGCCACGTCGATGATCGCCATCTCCCACACCAGGAAGGTGGCGAGGATCGGCGGCACCATCTCGTGGATGTCGGCCGTGCGGAAGACATGCACGAGCGAGAGCCCGATGCCGTAGATCGCGAAACCGAGCGACCACAGGGCCAGTAGCGCGATGGCGACCTTGCCGGCGATGCCCACGAAGTCCCGGAAGCCCTCCAGCTCCGGCGCCATCGCCAGCGGAAACGTGAACATGGAGGCGACCACGGCTGCCACCGTGCGCCACAGTTGGAGCTTGCGGACGGTGGGATCCACGACGACACCGGAACGCGACGGACGGAAGACCCGCTGTGCGGCGTGGAACGGGTTATAGACGTACCGCAGGATCCGCTGCAGCCGGGTCGGCTCCCGCGGCGGCATCGGCGGGCCCGGGGGACGCGGTCCCCAGCCGGGCTGTGGCGGCACGTTCGGGCCGGGCTGCCAACCACCTTGACGGCCCGGCGGCGGCCATCCCTGCCCGGCCCCATGGTTACCGGCCTGGCCGCCCCACGGAGTGTTTCCACCGGCTGCACTCATGACGCCAACCCCCGCAGTCCCCCCGGGCGGTCGGCCCGGCGCCCGCGATCCTACTCACGCGCTTCCGACCCGCAAGCGTCTGCGGAACCCGGGGTCCGGCCTCTCCGAGCGTCCCCGGCTGTGCTCAGGGTGTACGCCGGGAACGACGCCTGGAAGGCGAGTCGGCCCTCGGCTCCGTCGCCGATGTGCTCGAGCAGCTCGTCGAGGGCGAGGTACTCCTCCCAATGCTGTGTGCCTGCCGCCTGGGCCAGCCGCGAGATGACGAGGTCTTCCAATTCCGGGACGCGCTTGTTCTTCCAGACCTTGTCAGCCGTGCTCACCAGAAGGTCTTCGAGTGTCGCCTCGGGATCTGTCCACGCGGCGTGGGTGGCGGCAAAGCGGGCCAGCTCCGGGCCGAACCCGTGAGCCAACAGTATTTCCCTCCCCGTCTCTTCGTGAGATGAGCCGGGACCGGACAGTTCCGTGATGTGCACTGTCTTGCCGATGTCATGTGTCGCCGCTCCGAACAGCACGGCTTCACGGTCGACGCCGAGGTAGGAACAGCGCTGCTCCGCCCATTCGACCAGTTGGAGTGCTACATCGTGGACGGCACGCAGATGGGCAGCCAGCCTCGGCGGAGCGTTGAGGGCATGGAGAAGGTCTGCCACCGGCGGCGGGAGCGGCCGAAGAGGTGGGTCGACGGGGCCATGCAGGGCTCGGGACAGGACGTCTGATGCTGCCATCAGGTCAGATTACTGAGACTCGAAACATACGGCGCCTTTGTCCGGCCTGAAGCCGGTCGCGCACAGTCTCCGCTCGAACCCGTCCCGTGCCGCCTTGGGTCACCCTTGCCGCCCGCCTTGATAGGCAAGTCGCTACTTGCCTATGGTGGGGTTATGGCGGAGGATGTCTTCAAGGCACTGGCCGACCCCACCCGCCGGCGCATCCTTGATGAGCTGGTGGAACGGGACGGCCAGACCCTGTTCGAGATTTGCACACGGCTGGTGACCAAACATGGTCTGGGGCTGTCCCGCCAGGCGATCAGCCAGCACCTGGCCGTACTGGAATCCGCGGGTCTGGTCCTTACGCGGCGCCAGGGCCGCTACAAGTTCCACGATCTGAACACCGAACCCCTTGAGCGCATCGTGACCCGATGGCTCAGGCCCGATCCACCGGAGAGCACCCCATGAGGATCCACCTGTCCAGCGTCTTCGTCGACGACCAGGACAAGGCCCTGCGCTTCTACACCGACGTGCTGGGGTTCGTGAAGAAGCACGACGTTCCGCTGGGCCAGGACCGGTGGCTGACCGTGGTCTCCCCGGAGGATCCGGACGGGACCGAACTGCTGCTTGAGCCCTCCGGCCACCCCGCGGTGCAGCCGTACAAATCGGCGCTGGTCGAGGACGGCATCCCGGCCACCTCCTTCGCCGTGGACGACGTACAGGCGGAATTCGACCGGCTGCGCGAGCTCGGGGTGCACTTCACCCAGGAGCCGCTGGAGATGGGCCCGGTCACCACTGCTGTTCTGGACGACACCTGCGGCAACCTGATCCAGATCGTGCACAGTAAGTAAGGGGCAAAGGCCGACGGCGTCGCCCAGGGCCGCGACGTGGTGCGGTACGACAGCTTCCACACCCGAGCGTCGTCCCGTGCCCCCTGGTCACGGTCATCGGGACAGCAGCCGTTCAGAGTTCGCGCACGGTAGCGAGGACGGGGCCGCCGGGCTGCAGGGTGAGCTGGGCCTTCGGCCTGATCTCGCCCGGGGCGACGTCCAGGTGGAAGCGCTGGGCGAGCGTGGCCAGGACCAGCACCGCCTCCACGAGGGCGAAGCGGGTGCCCAGGCAGGTGCGCGGTCCGGCGCCGAAGGGGTACCAGGCGTGGTCGGGCACGGCGGGCTCGGCATCGTCGTCCCAGCGCTCGGGCCGGAAGGCCTCCGGTTCGGGGAACCAGCGCTCGTCGTGGTGAGTGCTCCACTGACTGGTCCAGATCCTCGTGCCGTCCGGAACGGGGTGGCCGCCTAGCGTCGCGCCCTTCCGCGCGATGGCGGTGGTCAGCCATACGACGGGGTACACCCGCAGGGTTTCCTTGATCACCTGCTGCGTGTAGCGCAGCTCCTGGTAGTCCTCGTAGCCGGGAGCACGGCCGCCCAGGACCCGGCCGAGTTCCGCCGACAGCCGGGCACGGGCCCGGGGGTTGCGCGAGAGCAGGTACCAGGCCCAGGTGAGAGTCGTGGAGGTGGTCTCGTGCCCGGCGACGTACAAGGTGACCGCCTCGTCGCGCAACTCCTTGGCCGTGAGCGGCAGTCCCTGCTCGTCCCGGGCTTCGGCAAGTCGGCTGAACAGGTCGTCGCGCTCCTCGCCCCCGGCGGAGCGCTCGGCGATGATCCGGGCCACCTCCGCGTCGACGTGCGCGACGGCCGCCTTCAGCCGGCGACGGCCCGGGGTGGGAATCCAGTACGGCACCATCGCGTTGACGCCGGTCAGTTCCGCGCCGATCTCCCGCTGGGCGACATCCATGGCGGCGCCGATGGCGTTCTCGCGGCCGGCGGTGTCCACCCCGAAGAGGGTGCGGACGGCGATGCGCTGGGTGAGATCGGCCATGGACCGCTGGACGTTGACGGCATCCCCGTCCTTCCACCGCTCGGCCAGTTCCGCGGCGCACCCGGCCATGGTCGTGGCGTACGAGCGGACCTGGCGGGGCCGTACGGAGGGCTGGACGAGCCCGCGCTTGCGGCGCCAGTCGGCGCCTACGGAACTGACCACTCCGTCGCCGATGAGCAGCTTCATGGCCCAGCCCATGTGGGGGTGCCGGAAGCGGGTCTCGACGCCCGCCAGCAACTCGTGGATGTGCTCGGGTCGGGAGAGGAAGAGGGACCGCTTCCTGCCGAGCCGCCATTCGACCAGATCACCCTGGGCACGGAGTCCGGCGAAGAAGGCCAGCGGATCCTTGGCGAAGGCGGGGAGATGACCGAGCAGCGGGACGCCGCCCGGAAGGGAATGGCGGACCGGGGCAGCGGTGGTGGTGGCGTCAGTCATGTGAGCGGTTCCCTCGGGGCGAGAGCGGCGGAGGCGAGGACACGGGGAGAAGCTGACGGGGTTGGTCACCAGGTGACGGGCAGTGCCTTTGCCGTGCGTACCGCAAGCCCCTCCTTCCATTGGATGTCGCTCGGTTCCACGGCAGGCGTCAGGGTGGGAAAGCGTTTGAGCACCGACTCGAGTGCGATCCGCAGCTCCAGCTTGGTCAGATGCGCGCCCAGACAGTAGTGCGGGCCATGGCCCAGGGCCAGGTGAGGTGCGGGGCCGGTGCGCCGGATGTCGAAGCGGTGGGGGTCGGTGAAGGCCGCGGGGTCGCGGTTGGCCACACCGGTCAGGGGGATGACGGCCTCTCCCGCGCCGATGAGGGTGCCGTCGAGGTCGGCCTCCTCGGTGGTGACGCGGGGCAGGCTCGACGGCGTCAGCATCGAGTGGCGCAGCAGTTCTTCGATGGCCCCGGGCCACAGTCCTGGGTCGAGGCGGAGCGCTTCGATCTGCTCCGGGTGCTGGAAGAGGGTGATGAGGGAGTTGCCGAGCTGATTGACCGTCGTCTCATGGCCGGCCATGAGCAGCAACTGCAGATTGGTCGTCAGCTCCGAATCGGACAGGTGACCCTCTGCGTCGTTGAGGCCGACCAGAGCGGAGATCAGGGCGTCGTCGGGCCGCTCGCGCCGGGCGTGGATCAGGTCGTTCAGATAGGCGCGCACCTGGCGGACCGCGTCGTCGATCTCCTCAGGCGGGTACGCGGTGCGCGCGATCAGCCGCTCCGCCCACGCCCGTATCCGGTCCCGGTCCCGGTCCTCGACGGGGACGCCGAGAAGCTCGCAGATCACCAGGACCGGCAGGGGCTCGGCGAGGCCGCGTACGAAGTCGGCGGGCGGCTCGAAGCGGTCCTGCAGCTCGTCCACGATGCCCTGGATCCGGGGCTCCAGCCGCTGCAGCTGGCGCGGGCTGAAGGCGCCGGACATCAGGCGCCGTACGTGGTGGTGCCGGGGCGGGTCCATGCTGGTCAGCAGCTCCGGGTCGGCGGCGCTTCGTATCGTCTCGGGGCCACCGGCACGCGTCGCGGCCTCGCGGCTGAAGCGGGGATCGGACAGAACCTGGCGCACTGCCCGGTACCCCAGGGCCAGCCAGACCTCGCGGTCACCCGAACGCGCACGTACGACGGACGCCTGCGCCAGGAGGCGTTCGGCCTCGGGGACACGATCGAGACCGGGGACCGTGTCGAACGGGAACGTGGGCAGCGGTCCGGCGTGCTCAGAAGTCATGTCACTGAGCACGGGTGCCCGGCCGGTCCGGTTCGGTCTTTCACCACGCGCTCCCGGCACACCCCGCCCCCGGTTCCGACAGCCGGTTCACGTTCCGGGTGATGCCGCGTAGCGTTCTGCCAGCACGGCCACTGCCCGGGTGACGGCTTCCCGCAGCTCGGGCGGGCCGAGTACTTCCGCCTCCGTTCCGAGCCTGAGCAGGTCGCTGACCGCGATGGCTTGTCCCTCGACCGGCATCTCCACCCGCACCCAGCCTTCTTGGTCCGGCGGCTCGGCTCCCTCAAGGGCTCGTGCGCCTGCCGCACCGAACTGCATCGGCAGCAATCGCTGTGCGCGGGGCGAGATCCGCAGCCGTGCGGTGCCCTGGTACCTCGCGGCCTCCATGCGCCGGGAGGACTCCTCCCAATAGCCGGCCAAGTCGAAGCCATCAGGCCGTTCGAAGTCTTCTTCCGCCGTATCGACGGCCACGAACCGCGATATCCGGTACGTCCGTACGGCCTCGCCCCCCAACGCCACCAGGTACCAGATACCGCCTTTGAGAACGAGGCCGAGCGGGTGCAGCTCCCGGTGCACCACCTCACCGCCCCAACGCCGGTAGCGGACCCGCAGCACACGCTGCTCCCACGCGGCCCGGGCGACCGGCGCCAGTTGCGGAACCGGCTCCGCGTCCCGGAACCATCCCGACGCGTCCAGGTGGAACCGGTCCTGAACGCGCCGGGCGCGGTCCGCCAGTTCGGCCGGAAGAGCGGCCTGCAGCTTCAGCTGAGCGGTCGCCAGAACCGCGCCGAGTCCCAGATCACGCGCCGGACCTGGTGCTCCGGCGAGGAAGAGCGACCCGGCCTCGGCGTCGGTGAGCCCCGTCAGCCGCGTGCGATACCCGTCCATCAGTCGATAACCGCCGGCAGGCCCGCGATCGGCGCGGACGGGGACTCCCGAGGCGCTGAGCGCCTCGATGTCCCGGTAGACCGTGCGGATGGACACCTCCAGCTCCGCGGCGAGCTCAGGGGCGGTCATCCGCCCGCGGTTCTGGAGGAGCAGAAGCAAGGAGAGGAGCCGGTCGGCACGCATGGAGCCATTGTCCTGCCGTACCTGACAACAGATGTCAGCTATGGCCGACAGGCTGATCGCACGCGGCACGGGAAAGACCGTGCGGCCGATCGAGAGGACATCCATGCCTGCGCGGACCACCGGCCACTTCACCTTCGCCAACTGGGAAGAGCGGACCATCAGCCCGAGCGGGGCGAGCATGAAACTCGCTCACACATCCGTCACCAACACCTTCGCCGGCGGCATCGAGGCCGCCACCACCTGCGCGTACACCACCGTGTACCTCACGGACAAGACCGGTACGTTCAGCGGCATGGAGGTACTGGTCGGCAGCCTCGACGGGCGCGAGGGCGCCTTCGCCGTCGAGGAACGCGGCTCGTTCGACGCCGACGGCACCGCTCACTGCACCTTCGAGGTCGTACCGGGGTCCGGCCGTGGCGAGCTGACCGGGCTGCGCGGAACGGGCAGCTTCACCGTCAGGCACGGCGAAGCGTCCGTCCCCTACACCTTTGATTACGACCTGGGCTGACTGCGGGTGATCGGCCACAGGGGCGGGCGAGTCCGCCCGTTGCCCGAGTCGCCGCGCGATGTCGCTCGTTGAGCCGGCGCCACGGGCACTGTGCACTCCCGGACCCGCACGGGTCCGGGAGTGCACGGTGCCGGATCGGTACGTCACGCAGCGGTCAGAGGCTGGTGAGCAGCCCGTCGAGCGGGGCGGGTACGCGGTCGGGGTCGAGGGCCTCGACGAGGACGCGGCCGTAGCGGATCTTGCGCCCTTTCTTCGTGCCGAGGAAGCGCCGCAACTGCTGCTGTGCGGTGCGGCCCTGCTGGGCGGGCTGGTGCAGAAAGGTCTGCAGGGCGCGCAGGTCGCCCTCCGCCCGGATGAGCTCCTCCACCCGTGTCACGCCCAGCGCGCGGATGAGCTCGTCCTCCAGATCCGCCGCGCAGACGAAGAACCCTTGCTGTGCCGCACTGGCCCGCTCCCAGCCGCGGGCGTAGTAGCGCCGCTCCCCCTCGTCGCACAGTCCTGTGAGACGCAGGCCCAGGCCGGGTGGCCCGAGGAGGCGGGCGAAGCGCCCGACGTTCATCGCGCCGCCCATCGACAGGACGCAGATTCCTTCGGCCTCCAGGTCCCGCCCGCGGCCGGCGGCGAGCGCGCTGACCGCTGCGACATCGCTCGCCCCTTCGAGCAGGACGGCTGCCTTGACGGGCAGCCGCGCGGCCAGCTCGTGAGCGGGGTCGCCGGGGCCACCGGCCGCCCACGCGGTGACCGCTTCCCGGAACAACTCCATGTCAGCCATGGGACGAGTCTCCGCCCTTTCCGGGCACAGCGACAGGGAATTTCCGCCGACGGGCGACCGGCGGGGCGCCCGTTCACCCGGTCGTCATCGGCCCATTGACGGGAAGGGAAATGTCGCCAGTGGGCTCGGCCGCCTTTTCGAGCCGTGAGTTCTTGCGGCTGTACAGGAGGTAGACGACCAGGGCGAGGGTCAGCCAGCCTCCGAACAGGAGGTAGGTGTCGAGCGGGAGTTCGTAGATGAGGTAGCCGCAGGCCAGGATCGACAGGACCGGCACGACGGGATATCCGGGAACCCGGAAGCCGCGGTCGAGGCCGGCGGCGGTGCGGCGCAGGATCATCACGCCGAGCGAGACGACCGCGAAGGCCGCCAGGGTGCCCATGCTGGTCAGGTCGGCGAGCAGGTCCAGCGGGAAGACCGCGGCGAGGAGTGCGACGAAGCCGCAGGTGAGGAGGGTGGCGAAGGCGGGTGTGCCGGTGCGCGGGCTGACCCGGCGGAAGGCGGGGGGCAGCATGCCGTCGCGGCCCATGGTGTAGAGGATGCGGCTCTGCCCGTACAGGACGACGAGGGTGACGCTGACGAGGGAGAGCACCGCTCCGGCGGAGAGCAGGACGGCGGGCCAGCCGGCTCCGGTGATGTCACCGAGGATGGCGGAGAGGCCTGCCTGCTGTCCCTCGAAGGCCGTCCAGGGCTGGGCGCCGACACCGACGACGGCGACCAGGATGTACAGGGTGGTGACCACGATCAGGGCCCCGACGATGGCCAGGGGCAGGGTGCGGCGGGGGTTGCGGACCTCGTCGCCGGCGGTGGAGACGGCGTCGAGGCCGATGAAGGCGAAGAAGACGGTGGCCGCGGCGGTGCTGATGCCCGCCATGCCCATGGGGGCGAAGGGCTGGAGGTTTCCGGAGTCGAAACCGGTGATGCCCACGGCGATGAACAGGACCAGCACACCGAGCTTGATCAGCACCATGACGGTGTTGACCAGCGCCGATTCCTTCGCGCCACGGATCAGGAGCAGACAGCACAGGCCCACCAGCACGACGCCCGGCAGGTTGATGTAGCCCCCGGCGCCGGGCGGTGCCGAGATCGCGTCGGGCATCTGGAAGCGGAAGAGCCGCTGGGTGAGGTCGTTGAGGTACTGCCCCCAGCTGACCGCGATGGCGGCGCCCGAGACGGCGTACTCCAGCAGCAGACACCAGCCCACGGCCCAGGCCGCGAACTCACCCAGGGTGGCGTACGCGTAGGAGTACGAGGAGCCGGAGACCGGCACCGCCGAGGCCAGTTCGGCGTAGCAGAGCGCCGTGAGGGCCGCGGCCACCGCCGCGAGGGCGAAGGACACGATCACGGCCGGACCGGCCTCCGGCACCGCGCTGCCGAGCAGGAAGAAGATCCCGGTGCCGATCGTGGCGCCGATCCCGATCATCGTGAGCTGGAACGGACCCAGGGTCCGGCGCAGACCGCCGCTCTCCGACTCGCCGGTGGAGGTGGTGAAGGTGTGGAGAGGCTTGCGTCTGCGGAGCTGCTGACGCAGCGTCGGCCGAGGTGACATCGGAACTCCTTCTCGGGGCGGGCGGGTTACGGCCTTCGGGGCGGACGGGGCGGGGGACGGGCAGGGCAGGGGCGGGGGCGGGGGCGGGCCGGGGCGGGGGCCGGGACGGGGCGAGGCCGGGGACGGGCAGGGCAGGGCAGGGGCGGGGGCGGGGGCGGGCCGGGGCGGGGGCCGGGACGGGGGCCGGGACGGGCAGGGCTCAGGGGAGGTCGCGGCGGGTCAGGTCGCCGTACGTCTCCCGGCGGACCACGGCCCGCGCCTCGCCGTCCCGGCAGAAGACGACGGGGGGTCGCAGCGCGCCGTTGTAGTTGTTGCTGAGGGAGAAGCAGTAGGCACCGGTGGCCGGTACGGCGATCAGGTCGCCGGGGCGCGGGTCGCGCAGGGGCACGCCGACGCTGAGAGTGTCGCCGGACTCGCAGTGCCTGCCCACCAGGTGGTGGGGTTCGCCGCCTCCCACCCGGGTGGCGACGGTGGCTTCGAACCGCTGCCCGTACAGGGCGACTTCGAGGTTGTCCGCCATTCCGCCGTCGACAGCGGCGAAGACCGGTTCACCGTGCTTGACGGTGACCACGCGGTAGAGCGTCACGCCGGCTTCGGCCACCATGGACCGGCCGGGCTCGATGATGATTTCCGCGGACGGGGGCAGCACCTCGCGGGCCGTGCCCACCAAGGTGTCCAGGTACTCCTCGACGGTGGGCGGGTGGTCGCCGTAGGTGTAGCGGGCGCCGAGGCCGCCGCCGAGGTCGTAGACGGCAAAGGTGCCGAGGCCGGCGACGGCCTCCACGGCGCGGGCGAAGGGGTCGGTGTCGAGGATCTGGGACCCGATGTGGACGTGCACACCGTCCAGCCGCAGCCGGTCGCTGCCACGCAGCCGGGTGATCGCCTCCCGGGCCCGCGGCAGGGTCAGGCCGAACTTCGATCCGTCCTGCCCGGTGGAGACCGCGGCGTGGGTGTCGGGGCGGATGCCCGGCGTCACCCGGACCAGAACGGGCTGTTCCGTGGTGACGATCCGCTCCAGTCGGTCGATGTCGTCGAGGTTGTCGAGGACGATCAGCCCGGCGCCGGCCTCCACCGCCATGCGCAGTTCGGCGTCCGTCTTGGCGTTGCCGTGCACGACCAGCGAAGCGGGGTCGACTCCGCCGGCCAGGGCCAGGGCCAGCTCGCCGCCGCCCGCGACGTCGATGCTCAGCCCCTCCTCCGCCAGCAGCCGGTACACGGCCGTGCAGGGGAACGCCTTGGAGGCGAACGCCACCCGTGACTTCTCCCAGCGGGCGGCGAGCCCGTCCGCGTAGCGGCGGGCGCGGTGGCGCAGTGCCGCCTCGTCGACGATCAGCGCGGGAGTACCGAATCGCTCGGCGAGCTCGGTCACCGGGCAGCCGGCGATCACCAGCTCCCCGCCCGGAGTGAGCGCCGTGCCCGGCGGAAACAGCCCGAGCACCGCCTCCTGGGACGGTGGGGCGGTGGGTGCGAGCGCGACGGCCATGGTCTTCCTCCGGGGTGGGATACGGCCGGCCCGGAGTTCGGGGCCCGGCCGGTCGCACCATGCTGAAGGCAGCCACCCCTCCCCCGCCTTGTCCCGATCGCCTACGATCCGGCCATGATGTGGTCGGATCTGACAACCCCGGGCAACGGCGACGGGACCGGCGAGGAGCTGTTCGCCCTCGCGGACGCCATCGCCGCGGTCATCGGCGGTTCCGTGGCCATCGAGGACCTCGACACGCGCGTCCTCGCCTACTCGACGCTGCCGGGCGGCCGTATCGACGAGCTGCGCCGCCAGGGCATCCTCGGCCGACGCGTCCCCGACCAGCCGGGCCCCCAGGGCGAGGGACAGCTGCGCCAGTACCGCGAGGTGCTGGCGGCCACCGGCGTCGTACGTCTGCCGGCCCTGGCCGACGGCGAACTGCCGCGCGCCGCCGTGGCCATCCGCGCCGGAGACCTCCCCCTGGGCACGATCTGGGCGATCGAGGACCACACCCCGCTCGGCCTCGCCGGAGAGCAGGCACTGCTGGACGGCGCCCGGACCGCCGCGCTGCACATGCTCCGCCGCCGCAGCGCCGCCGCCCTGGAACTCCACGCCCGCGACCAGGCGCTGCGCGCCGCCCTGGACGGCACCGCGCAGGCGCAGGAGACGGCCTACCGCCTCGGTCTGGCGGCGGGCACACCGCTGCTGCTCATCGGGTTCGCCCCGGCCGGCACGCCCCCGGAGGCGCAGGCTCTGCTCACGCGGCTGGGAGCGGACCTGGGCCGGCACTGGGCGGCCGTACGCCCCTCGGCCGCGGTGGCCACCGCACCCGGCGCCGTCTATACCCTGCTGCCCGGCGAAGGCCCGGAATCGGGGCGGCGCCTGGCCGCCCAGGCTCTCGCGGCCGTCACCCGGCCCCGCACCGAGCCGCCGCGTGCCGCCTTCAGTACATCCGCCGCAGGCCTGTCCGAACTGACGGAGCTGCGTGCGGAGGTCGACGACGTCCTACGGGTGACCACCGGCGATCCCGAAGCACCGCAGGTCGCGGCGCTGGCCGACGTCCACGCCCAGGTGCTGCTCGCACATCTGGCGGACGAGCTCACCCGTCGGCCGAGGCTGCGTCACCCGGGTATCGAGGCGATGCTCGAACACGACCGCACCCATCGCACCCACTACGCGCCGTCCGTGGCCGCATGGCTGGACGCGGTCGGCAACATCGGTGAAGCGGCAGGGCGCCTGACGATCCACCAGAACACCCTCAAGTACCGGCTGCGCCGCAGCCGTGAACTGTTCGGCCTCGACCTGGACGACCCGGACACCCGCCTCTCCAGCTGGCTCCAGCTCCGCATCGCGGCCGGCGACACAGGATCACCGCAGCACCGACCGCTCCGTGGGCGCGAGCCGTAGCCGTTGCGGGGTCCTGGCCCATCGTTGCGAAACGGCCGGCAGCACCTCTTCGCTCCAGTGTGCCGAATGCCGCAAGCGATTCAGGTGGTCGTCGATGCGGCCTTCGTCGGCGAAGCGTGCGAACCATACGAAGACCTCCTCGTTCATCCGTACCGGCAGCGCCGGGAAGGTGTTCGGGGCGTGTTCCGACCGCAGGTACGCGAGTGGCTCGCCGCCGGCCTCGGTCAGCACGGGGCGCACCCGCCGCTCGAAGAACTCGACGAACGGGGTGTCGAACGGGCCGTGGCCGTACCAGATCGTGGCGAGGAGCAGCGACGGCGGCGACGCCGCCGGCTCGCCGGGAGCCTGCCGGGCGCCGGGCGGCGCGGGGAACCCGCCGCGTGCCGAGGCCGGCCGCAGCAGCAGTACGTCATCGGAGTCGATCATCGTCGCGTTCGCCCGGTCGCGGTGCGCGTGCCAGACCGGCCCGCCGTAGAAGCTCTCCAGCGCGTCGGCCCGGCGCGGCATGTCGTCGAAGCCGCGGAGCCAGACGAACCGGTCGGGGTCGTCCAGGTCGCGGAATTGCCCCAGGACGGTCATGCCGACGGCCTCCTGGGTCTCGACGAACTCCTGGTCGAACAGATCGATCAGTACGTCTCGCTGTCCTGGGTGCAGTGTGTACTGCCGCAGTTCGACGACCGGGCACCGTAGGGCTCTCACCAGCCACACTCCTCGTTCGATTGCTGGAACAATCTTTGTTACAACAAACGCCGGTAGCGAGCCGGCCGGCGTACCGGCCTGCCGGCTAGTTCGCCAGCGTCTCGCGAAGGACATCGGCGATCGACGTGTCCGCCAGCTCCTGCCGCATGACCTGCTCGACCCGGCCGTAGACCCCGCCCAGGGCGGGCTGGATGCCGTGGCCGACCGGACACTCCAGGTTGGGCTCGGTGTGATGCAGGCCGAACGGTGGCTGCGCACCCACGGCGTCGTACACCTCGAGCAGGGTGATCCCCTCCGGCTCACGGGCCAGGCTCCAGCCCGCGCCGGCCCCGTGGCGGACCTCCACCAGGCCGGCTCGCCGCAGGTCGCCGAGGCTGCGCCGGATGATCACGGGGTTGGTGTTGACGCTGGCCGCGACCTGCTCCGACGTGAGAACCTCCTGGCCACGGCGTTGCGCCAACGCCAGCCAGGTCAGCGCGTGCGTCGCAATGGTCAATCGACTGTTCGCCGCCATCACTTCCTCCTAGCTGCAATAGTTTCTGTTACAGCCGCATCCGCAGTCAAGGCTGCCGTTCGCTCGCCGGCGTTCCGGCGCGAAGCGCGGCGCTCGCTCGAAGGCCGGGCGCAGAGCGCGGGAAGACCTTGCCAAGAGCCCGCCCGACCAGGATGGCGCTCGTCCCCGCAGGGGTGGGGGCCGTCCGGCGTTCCCGGGCGGGAACAGGGGGAGAGACAGTCGTGCGCAAGCTCAACAAGTCTGTGGTCGTCGCGGCGGTGGCCGGCGTACTCGTCACCGGGGCGGCGGGTACGTCAGCTGCCATCCCGTACCACGGTCTGACCGTCGAGGAGTTCCGGCAGGTCCAGTTCGGGATGACGCCCCAGCAGGTGCTGGACGTCGTCGGCGCCGAGGCCTGCGAGGAGGGCGGGGCCCCCGGAACCACGATCACCTGCTGGAAGGAGGGCAGGGAGGAGTTCGATCCCTACGCGGGCTTCTACTTCAACGACACCGGAAAGCTGGCGAGCAAGTACCAGATGTACCTCGACCTGCCCGCGGCGCCGTCGATGACGAAGGCCAAGTACAACAAGGTCGCCGTCGGCATGACGGTGGACCAGGTCCTCCAGACCGTGGGCACGAACTCCTGCGCGGTGAGCCGCGAGGCGATGATGGCGTACCCGTCCACCGCCGGGCACGAGATCGACTACAAGTGCTACACGTCGCAGGGCACCACCTTCCTCAGCCCCTACGGCTTCTTCGACTTCAAGGACGGCAAGCTCGTGAACAAGTGGCACTACAACCTGCGCTAGCCGCCGCAGGGGGTGTTATCGGGGCGGCACCGAAGGTCCGGCGCCGAGTTGGCGGCGGGCGGCCGAGGCACGCCGCGGCTGTTCCTCGGACGGGACGCCGGCGACCCGGGCCGCCAGCTCGACGACCGTACGGCCACGGTCGGTTCGGTCCTCCGCGGGGGCGGAGTTCGGGCGGGGACCAGTGCCCAGCGGGCGGCGCGTCGTGCTCACGAGGTCAGTCTTCCAGCACGTGGGAGTCGAGCACGCCCCGGTCCCTCAGCTCGGCGAGGTCGGGGAGCTGGAGCTGTTGGAGCGGGCCGGTGTCCAGATCCGCCTCCGCCGCCACCATGCGGGCGCGGGGCTCGAAGGCGGACACGGTCGCGGCTGTCGCCGGCCCCTGGGGGCCGTGGCCGAGGGTTCGGCGTCTGTCGGCGGTCACAGCTGATCATCGTACGGCGGCAGTCCCGGTTCGCCTCGGCGTTGCGATGCCGGGTGTGGCGCAGTCGACACGGAAGAGCTGTCAGAGCCCTCCGCCGTGCGAGGGGCGCCACCGGGAGAACGGAGCGTGTCAGCGGGGTCTGCCATCGGGATCAGCGAGGGCATCCACTGGCCGACTGCTGGACGGCCTTGAGGACCTGGCCTGCTCCGTCCTCGGTCGCCATGTGTCGCGCCGCTTTCGCGGCGGCTCGCGCGTACGTCTGCTGCCTCACCACGCGGCGGAGTGAGTCGGCGAGCCGTTCGGCGGTGAGGCATCGGAAGGGGATCGGGTCGGTCGCGGCGCCGAGGGCGGCGAGTCGTCCCGCCCAGAACGGCTGGTCGGCCGTCACCGGTACGGTGACCGCGGGCACTCCGGCGCGCAACGCGGCGGCCGAGGTGCCGGCCCCGGCATGGTGGACCACCACGGCGAGCCGTGGGAACAGCAGGGCGTGCGGTACGTCCCCGATGGTGAGGACGTCGTCGCCGTCGGCGGCGAGACCGGCGCTGCCGGCCTGGAGGATGCCGCGCAGCCCGGCGCGGCGCAGGGCTCGCACGGCGATCTCGCTCAGCCGTTCCCCGTCGTCGGCCGCCATGCTCCCGAAGCCGATGAGGACGGGCCGGGGTCCGGCGCGAAGGAAGTCCTCCAGGTCCGCGGGCAGCCGTCCGGCCGCGTCGTGACGGGGCCACCAGTTGCCCACGACCTCCAGGCCTGAGCGCCAGCCGGAGGGGCGGGGCACCAGGGCCGTGCTGAAGCCGTGCAGGACGGGCCAGTTCGCCCGCTCCTGCCGTCGGCGCGCCGCGGAAGGGGAGAGCGGGGGCAGCTGGAGACGGCGGCGCAGCTCCACGACCGCCTGCTCGTAGACGCGGTCGGCCATGCGGAGAGCGAAGCGTCCGGCCAGGCGGTTGGCGGGGCGGCCCAGGGAGCGGGAGCCGGTGACGACGGGCGGGAAGTCGCCGGTGGGTGCCGTGGGTTGGAGGTACACGCCGAGGCTCGGTGTTCCCGTGGCCTCGGCGAGGTGCCAGCCGAGCGGGGCCGTGGTGGTCGACAGCAGAAGCAGATCCGTGTCGTCGGCCATCGCGTCGGCGAACCCCTGGCCCAGTTCGGTGATGAACGCGGTAGCGGTACGCATCAGGTCACGCTTGCGCGTGACACCGCCGCCGCCGTGCGTCCGCGGGTCGGCGGGGAGGCTGCGGAATGCCAGTCCGGCGTCGCGTACGAGGGGTGCGAAGGCGTCCGTGGTCGCGACGGCGACGTCGTGTCCGGCCCGGCGCAGTTCGGCGCCCAGGCCCGTGTAGGGCGCGACGTCGCCGCGGGATCCGGCCGCGGCGATCAGGATCCTCATCGGTCCTCCTCGGAATCGGTACGGCCGACTGACGCGACATGGCGGGCCGCGTTGGCGTGGACCGCCTTGCGCGTATAGGCGGCCAGACCCGGGCGTTGCCGCGCCGGCGGTACGACCAGAGCGAACGCGCGCGGGTCGGCGGCGAAGTCGTCCGCGATGCGCCGGTGCATCGCGGGCGGGCAGGAGGTGAACCAGCGTGAGATGTGCAGACGGTGCTCCTCGGCGAGGTCCATGGCCCGCTCGCCGTCGCTCGGCTCACCCTCGTCGAAGGCCGCGAGCAGCTCCGCGCGCCACGCGGCGGCCTCGCCCATGAGCTGGCGCCAGTCCTCCTTGGAATGGGCGGCCGCACGCGCCATCGCCTCGCGCTGTCCCTCCGAATGCGCCCACTTCAGCTCCGCATCGGTGGCATAGCTCAGGTCGAAGGAAATCCCACCGAAGACTTCGAAGCGTTCCTGAGGGGTCAGGGACACCCCGGCCTTCTGGACCTCTATCGCCCGTTCCGCCACCTCGGCCAGCTGCCGCAGTCTGGCGATCTCCTCACTCAACTGCCGCTGCCGGGCACGGAGCTGCTCCAGCGCGTTCGCCTGGGGATCCTTGAGGATCGCGGCGATGTCGTCGAGGGCGAAGCCGAGCTCGCGGTAGAAGAGGATCTGCTGGAGCCGGACCAGGTCGGCGTCACTGTAGAGCCGGTAGCCGGCGTGGCTGCGGCCGCTGGGCGAGAGCAGCCCCGCCTTGTCGTAGTGGTGCAGCGTACGCACCGTCACCCCGGCGAACGCCGAGACCTGCCCCACGGAGTAGCTCATCCACCTCCCCTTTCGTCGGTCCACAGCCTCAAGCCTGACGTAGGGGGAGGGTCAACTCGCCTTCGCTGGTTCGCAGGCGAGGCCGCCGGGCAGGGCCGGGCACCGGTGCGCCGTGTGCCAGACTCGACCCGGTCGGCGAGGTTCGCTCGGCGGCCGGCTCCGGCGCGCGGAGGGGATGGGGAGAGTCATGGCGGACCACGACCTGACCGGCTACGAGAAGAGCACGTTCACCCACGAGGGGATCGGACGCCCGATCCTGCGGCGCGGCACCGGTCCGGCAGTGATCGTGATGGCCGAGATCCCGGGCATCACGCCGAAGGTGCTGGAGTTCGCGGACCGCCTGGCGGCGATCGGCTGCACGGCCGTGCTCCCCGTGTTGTTCGGCGAGCCCGGCCGCGACCCCCGTCCCGATGCGCACGGCCCGCTGAGCGCCGGGCGGTACACGGCCTCGTCGATGCTGAAGGTGTGCGTGAGCCGGGAGTTCACCGTACTGGCCACGGGCCGCAGTTCTCGGGTCGTGGCCTGGCTGCGCGCCCTGGCCGCCGACGAGCACGAGCGGTGCGGCGGCCCGGGCGTCGGAGCCGTCGGCATGTGCCTGACCGGGGGATTCGCCCTGGCCATGGCGACCGACGCACGGCTGATCGCCCCGGTGCTGTCCCAGCCGTCGCTGCCGTTGGCCGTCTCGGCGGGCCGTTCGCGGACGATCGACATCGGCGCCGAGGAGCTCGCCGTCGTACGGGGGCGCTGCGAGCGGGAGGGATTGCAGGTCATGGGACTGCGGTTCAAGGGCGACCGGCTCGTGCCCGGGGACCGGTTCGCGTTCCTGCGGCGCGAGCTCGGCGACGCCTTCGTCGCCGTCGAGCTGGACGACGGCGCGGCGAACCCCGATGGCGTACTTCCCCCGCACTCCGTGCTGACCGAGCATCTGCTCGACGCACCTGGCGAGCCGACCCGGGCGGCGCTGGACCAGGTGCTCGGCCTGTTCCGCGCGCGGCTGCTCGGCGAGGCTCCCGCGGCCCGTACGGTCCCCTAGGTCCTGTCGTCGAATCGAGCTCGGGCAGTCCCTGGTGTACGCCGGCACCGTCCACGATGGTTACGGGCTCCAGCGCGGTGGCGCCTACGTCGTACGGCGGTCCCTGAACGGGACCGTGCGCCGGCAGCACCGCCGATCATCCAGCGACCGCCCTCGACACCGACGGGGAGACCGTCTACGTGGCGTGCAACTCCGGAGCCCTGACAGCGCTGGACGCCGAGAACGGCTCGGTGCGTCGGCATACCGAACTCGAAGTCGACGGAGTGCCGACCACCGCACTGTCCCTCGTCGTGGCGCGACAAGGGCACTTGCTCATCGGGACTGTCGACGGCCGCCTCCTGGACATGGAAGCACTCCGGCGGCGCTCGACGGACGTTCTTCCCGGGCCAGGTCGTACCCTGCCAGGGCCGGGCTCAGGCACCGCCGTACGCTGAACGGGTGACCCTGCGCAGCCTTCACGACCGATCCGCTCTGGCAGAACGCTTCGGGCGTGATCCGGCGATGCACCTGATGGAACTGGGCGATCTCGACGATCTGTTGTGGCCCCACACCAGTTGGTACACGATGTCGCGGAACGGCCCGGTCGCGCTGCTGTACGCGGTCGGCGACATCCCGACCCTGCTCGCCTTCTCCCGCCCCGGTCAGGCCTCGGAGCTGGAGGAGCTGGCCGGTGCGCTGTTGCCCGTCCTCCCCCGGCGCTTCTTCGGGCATCTGACCGGAGCGGCGGGCAAGGTGCTGGAGCCGGCGTACGCGGTGCAGCCGCACGGCACGCTGCTGCGGATGGCACTCACCGACCCCGGCCGTGCCGCCCCGCACCCGGGCGGTCCGTGGCGCCCCGCCCCGCTGGGGCGGGGCGACCTGCCGGACTTGCTGGCGCTGTTCGCGCAGGCGTACCCGGGCAACTGGTTCGACCACAGGATGCTCGACACCGGCCAGTACGTGGGCGCCCGGCAGGACGGGCGACTGGTCGCCGTCGCGGGCGTGCACGTCTACTCGCCCGCCTACCGGGTCGCCGCGATCGGGAATGTCACCACACACCCCGAGGTGCGCGGGCAGGGCGCGGGCGGAGCCTGCGTCGCCGAACTGTGCCGGCGCCTCGGGAAGACCGTGGACCACATCGGGCTGAACGTCCGGGCGGACAACGCCACGGCCGTCGGGCTCTACCGCAGGCTCGGTTTCTCCGAGGTCACCGAGTTCACCGAGGCCACGTTCACGGCGCTCCCGCAGGCCACGACCGGCTGAGCCGGCCGCGCGCCGACCCGGCCCGCGTCGAACGCGACCGCTGGGTCCATCCTGCTGTGTCGCCCGGTCAGCCGGGGATCGTACGTCTCGCTGACGATCCCCGGTGCGCCGCGTAGCACTCGAGGATGACCCGGCACCCGTAGGGAGATGGACTTCGCGGCCTGCGCGGAACCTCGTCCTTCCGTCGACGTCTTGCTGATCAGGTCGACTGAAGGAGGGTCCTGATGGCAGGTCGGGTAAGTGAGGCGGCACGGGCGAAGGCGTCCGCGCCGGAGTACCAGGGGGCTCTCGGGTCACTGTCGGTGAACGCCTCGTTGGCCGAGGTGCTCGCCCGGGGCATCGATGAGCTGCGGGCGGCGGAACGGGCCGGTGACGGGCGGGAGATGGCGCGCTGCGGGCTGGCCGTCGCGGAGGCGTACCGGAGGCTGGGGCGGATCGAGGAGGCCGACCGGGCGTGGAAGGCGAGCTACCGGGCGGCGCGTTCGGCCGGTCACGAGGGGGCGATGGCGTGGGCCCTGTGGAGTGGCGGCACGCTCGCCCGGCAGCGGGGGGCGTTCCCGCTGGCGTACCGGTTGCTGCGGCTGGCGGCCGAGATGGGCGAGCGGGGCGGTGACGTCGTCGTGCGGGGCTATTCGCTGGCGGGGCTGGCCGAGACGGGGCGCATACAGGGCGATTACGGGGCCGTGCGGAGGCTGCACGAGCAGTTGCTGGCCGAGGCCCGCCGGCGCGGTGAGGCCCGGCATACGGTCTGGGCGCTGTCGGGCATCGCGCAGATGCACCGCAACACCGGTGCCTACGACGAGGCGCTGGAGCTGTTCGAGGAGGCGGCCGAGACGGCGTTGCGTGCCGAGGACCGGCGCGGGTGGGCGTGGGCGCTGCGGGGCATCGCCGATGTGGTGTCCGTGCGTGACGGGGAGGTGGAGCGGGCCCTGTCGCTGCTGTCGCGGGCGGAGGAGGCCTGCCGGGAGATGCGCCTGTCGAGCGCGCTCGCCTACAACCACAAGATGCGCGGCAACGTGCTGTATCGGGCGGGCCGGTACGCGCAGGCCCGTGATCTGTACACGCAGGCGCTGGAGGAGTTCCGCGAGATGGAGGAGCCGCGGGGGACGGCGCTGTCGCGGCTGGGGCTGGTCAAGGCGCGTGCCCGGCTGGGCCGGGACGCCGCGCAGAGCGCCGCCGAGCTGGCGGAGCTGCGCTCGACGCTGGACCGTATCGGGCTGCGGCACGCCCGGGAGATGGTGGAGAAGGCGGCGGCCGAGCTGGGCGTGGGGCCGCTGCCGGACACGGCCGGAGGCGGGCCGGGGGCCGGGGAGCCGGTGTTGCCGGCGGGCGGGGCCGAGGCGCTGCGGGCGGCCGATGTGGAGGGACTGCGGTGAGTTCCTTCCTGACGTCGTCGTCACCGGTGTACTCCCCCACCTGCTCACAGGACGCGGCGGCCACTTCCGCGATGGGTGAGTCCCCCGGTCACCGCGCCGCGGTGGCCGGGGTCCTGGCGCGCTCTCGTGAGCTGGTGCGGCCCGCGCTGGTGGAGGCGGTGGGGCGGCTGCATCCCTGGACCGGTGAGATGGCGGCGTACGCGCTGGGCTGGAGCGACACGTCCGGGACGCCCGATCCGGGCGGCTCCGAGGGCAAGGGAGTGCGGCAGGCGCTCGCCGTGCTGGGGGCCGAGGCGGTGGGGGCGGACGGCGGCGTCGCTGTCGCGGGTGCGGTGGCCGTGGAACTGGTGCACACGTTCTCCCTGCTGCACGACGACATCATGGACGGCGACGCCCTGCGGCGGCAGCGTCCGGCGGTGTGGAAGGCCTACGGGACGGGTCCGGCCGTCCTGGCCGGGGACGCGCTCCACGCCCTGGCCGTGCAGAGTCTGGCCGAGGCTCCGAGCCCCTGGTCGGCGGCCGCGGTCCGGCACCTGTGCGGGACGCTGAACGCGCTGGTGCGCGGGCAGGCGGAGGACCTGCGGTTCGAAGAGCGCCCGTGGAGCGGACCCGGAGCGGTGGGGCCGGAGCAGTACCGGTCGATGGCGGAGCACAAGACGGGGGCTTTGCTGGGCTGTGCGATCGCGCTCGGTGCGGTGCTCGGCGGGGCTCCCGCCGGAACGGTGTCGGTACTGGAGCGGGCCGGGCGTCATCTGGGCGTCGCCTTCCAGGCGGTGGACGACCTGCTCGGTATCTGGGGTGACACAGCGGTGACCGGCAAGCCCGTCCACGGCGACCTGCGGCAGCGCAAGAAGACCTACCCGGTGCTCGCCGCGCTGGCCGGGGGCGGGCCGGCCGCGCGGGAGCTGGCGGTGCTGCTGGAGTCCCCCGGGCAGCTGGACGGCGCGGCGGCGGCACGTGCCGCCGCGCTCGTGGAGGAGGCGGGCGGGCGGGCCGCGACCCGTGGGGAGGCCCGCCGGCATCTGGACACCGCCCGTCGCGGTCTGCGGGAGGCGTCGCTCACGCCAGGAGCGGCCGGGGATCTGGACGCGTTGTTCACGTACCTGCTGGACCGCAGCTGGTAGCGCGCCGGCAGTACGTGCGCCGGGGGTGTGCCGCGCGTCCACGGTGACAGGCCCGTCGCCGAAGCGACCAGCTGGGCATGGGCGGTGGTGACCGGCTCTCCCCCGGCGTCCGGTGCCGGCGGTGTGTGCGGCCCGGTCGGCCCGCGATCAGACGCGCGGGCCGAGGAACAGGCCACCGCTTGCGTCGATGACCTGTCCGGTGATCCAGCGCGCGGCGTCCGAGGCGAGGAACGCGACGACGTCGGCGACGTCGTCGGGCCCGCCCAGGCGATCGAGCGCCGTCGTTCCGGCGATGAGTTCGGCCAGGCCCGGCGCTTCGAAGGACGGTCCGTTGGCCGGCGTCCGGGTGGCGCCGGGCGCGACCGCGTTCACCGTGATTCCCCGGACCCCGAGCTCGTTGGCCAAGGTCATGCTCATCGTCTCGACCGCGCCCTTCGTCATGGCGAAGGACGTCTGGGTGGGGTTGGCCATCCGGGTCGCCACGGACGAGATCGTGACGATGCGGCCACCGTCGCGGAGCAGGGGCAGCGCACGCTGGATGATGAAGTACGGCGCCCGTACGTTCACCGCGAAGAGGTGGTCGAACTCCTCCCGCGTCGTGACTCCGATCGGACCGGCGGGCGCGGCCGCCGCGTTGTTGACGAGCACGTCGAGTGGCTGTCCGGCCAGAGCGGCCTCCACTCCCGCGAAGAGCGTGTCGACGTCGCCGTCCACCCCCAGCTCCGCCCCGACGGCGAGCGCGGTTCCGCCGGTACGTCCGATCTCTTCGACCGTCGCCGCCGCACCGCGCTCGTCCGTGCCGAAGTGCACGATGACCGCCGCCCCCTGCGCCGCCAACCGGACGGCGATGGCCCGCCCTATGCCGCGCGATGCCCCGGTCACAAGAGCCGTCCTGCCGGTCGGACCAGTCATCCCGCTCCCCCCTTGAATTGTCAGCGACTACCAATCTGGTAGTCACTATCACTCCGGTAGGGTCTACCACATGCCCAACCAGCACTCAACGCTGCGAGCACAGCGGCGAGCCGAGACGCAGCGCACGATCCAGGCGTACGCGGTGCGGCTGTTCACCGAGCGGGGATACGACGCCACGACCGTGACCGACGTCGCCGAAGCCGCAGGCGTGTCGCCCATGACCGTGTACCGGCACTTCCCCACGAAGGAAGACCTCGTCCTCATCGACCAGCGCGCTCAGCTCGTCACCGAGCGGATCGTCGCGTCGTCCGCCACACAGCCCCTGGTCCGTCGCATCGGCGGCGCGCTCATCGACTCGGCCGCGGCGTTGACCAGCGGGGGCTCCAGAGACGACCTGACGGCGAGTAAGCAGTTCCTGCTCGCCCGGGTCCGGCTCATGATCTCCACGCCGGCCTTGCGAGCCAGGCATCTGGACAACAACTACGCCCTCCAGCAGGCGATCGTCGACGCCCTCGGGGGCGATGCGACCGGTGCCGACGCGGCGTTCCACGCCCACGCGGCGGCCGGCGCCTGCCTGGCCGCCCTGCACACGGCGTTGGTGCGCTGGGCCGAGGACGAGGGACGGACCGAGCTGCCCGACGTGGTCACGAAGGCGCTTGCCGCCGCCTTCGGCGATGACATCGTCGGCACCGGCCGGGTGTCAGAGGCGTCCGCGGATCGTCCCTGACCCGCGAAGCCGCCGATCGCGCCACACCGGTCGCGCCCGCCGCGGACGGCGTGACCGCCTCCCCGGCGCCCCCATGCCCGACCCATGGGGTGCTCGGTCACATCGGGGGTGTCGAGCCAGTGATCGTGGCGAGGGCGTGGCGGAGGGTGGAATCGCTCGGTGGGCGGTCGCGCCAGCGGGCGCCGATGTGGCCGTCGGGCCGGATGAGCAGTGCGCCGCGCGGGAGGAGGCCGCAGATGCCGGCGTGCTCGTCGGTGAGCGGCTCGATGCGCAGCGGCCATGGAGCGGTGGTTTGCCGCTCCCACCGGGCGGGGTCCGGGGTGAGCAGGGTGAACCATTCGCCGAAGGCGTCGAGCGTGGAGCGGTCGTGTGCGAGCCAGAGGTGTGGCATGCGGTGGCCCGGCTGGGCGGTGGGAACGTAGTCCGTGCCCGCGTCGGGCGGCTCGGGCGGGGTGATGCCGTCGGTGAGGACGGCGTCGGAGTGGTAGCTGACGCCGAGCACCAGACCGAGTTGGGCGAAGTACCGCTCCGACCAGGGCAGTTCGATCCGGTCTCCCGCCGCTTCGCCGGTTCGGCGGCGCTGCTCACGGCGTCGGTTTTGCACCTGAAGCGCGAGTTGGGTGTTGGCCACCGCCTGGCGGAGAGTCAGATCGGCAACGGGGTGTCGTTCCGTCTCGTAGGTCTTCAGCATGCCGGGTCCGGCCCACCCCTGGAGAACGCCCGCCAGTTTCCAGCACAGGTTGTGCACATCGGCGATGCCGGCGTTCATGCCCATGCCGCCGAAGACGGGGATCGCGTGCGCGGCATCGCCGGCCAGCAGGATCCGGCCGTGGCGGAAGCGCTCGGCGACGAACGCGTTCATCACCCAGTGCTGAACCCTCAGCACCTCGGCCTGGACACCGGCCGTGGGACCGAGGGCGTGAGAGACGAGGTCGGACCAGTCGACGCGCGCGGCGTCTTCGGGGGTGGGAGCGAACCAGGCCCAGCCTCCTTCGGGGTAGAGCGGGGCGAAGGAGCCATGCATGGTGAAGTAGACCCCGGCGGGCTGCCGGGCGCACCAGCTGTTGAGGTCGGCGTCGAACACGACGGTGGTGAAGCGGGCCATCTCGCCGGGGCCCGCGGTGTCGATTCCCAGCCGTTGCCGGACGGTGGAGTTCGCACCGTCGGCAGCGAGTACGTAACGGGCACGGACGCGGGTCTCCCCACCGCGCCGGTGGTCGACGAGCAAGGCCACGACACACTCGGGTTCTTCGGCCAGGTCGATGAGCTCGACCCCGAACAGCACCTGCGCGTCCGCCGCGGCGAGCAGGGTGGGTTCCAACCGGTCCTGCGAGGTGACCACGCCGATCACAGGGCTCTCGGGGATCGGCGCGTCGACCCCCACCATCGCCGCGGTGGCGAAGTCGCCGTCGTGCAGGGTGTCGCGGAATCGGATGCGACCGAACTCCGGTGCGAACGCACGGGCAGTGATCCCGGCAGCGAGACCGAGCTGGCGGTAGATCTCCATGGAGCGCGCGTTGACCAGCCGGGACCGGGGAAACGGCGACAGCTCGCGGTGCTTCTCGACGAGCAGTGTCCGCACTCCCCAGCGTTCCAGCAGCGCTCGTGCGGTGAGCCCGACCGGCCCACCGCCGACGACCAATACGTCCACCTCGGCGTTTGCTGCGGGCATGTCGGTCATGCGCTCAATCTTCCCCGCCCGGTGGCCGGCCGCAACGTCTGCGCGGGCCTTTCCCAAGCCTGACGTCTTCCGGGGCGCGCCACGCCCGGCGGCTTGCGGCGAGGCCTGTCCGGCCGCTGCCCACATGGCGGCGCAGCTCGATTGTCAGTGCGACCGGGCACGATGGCATCCATGACAACGACTCCGGTCCTTGCCGATGCTGTCGCGTACGCGCAGGCGGTCGAGGATGCCAAGAAGGCGGCTGCCGCGTACTACACGGGCGGCGACAGCGACCTCGACGACGCCGCGTACGACGAGCTGATACACGCGATCACGCACTGGGAGGCGGAGCACCCCGACGGCGTACTGCGGGATTCACCGACAGGGAAGGTCGCCGCCGGAGCCGTCGACGGGGACGTCCCGCACACCACGCCGATGCTGTCGCTGGACAACGTCTTCTCCGCGGAGCAGTTCACCGCCTGGGCGGCCTCCCTCGAACGGCGGATCGGGCGGCCCGTCGCCCGGTGGAGCGTGGAACCGAAGCTCGACGGCCTCGCGATCGCCGCCCGCTACGAGGACGGACGCCTGACCCGGCTGATCACCCGGGGAGACGGGACCGCCGGGGAGGACGTCTCGCACGCCATCGGCACCATCCTCGGCCTGCCCGGCCGGCTCACGGAGCCGGTCGGCCTGGAGCTGCGCGGTGAGGTGCTGATGACCACCGAGCAGTTCGAGGCCGCGAACGCCACCCGTGTCCGGCACGGCGGAGAGCCGTTCGCGAATCCGCGCAACGCCGCGGCCGGCACCCTGCGGGCGAAGGAGCGCGCCTACACGCTGGAGATGACCTTCTTCGCCTACGGCCTGCTGCCGCTCCCGCACACCGGCACGGCGCTCGCCGAGCGGCTGGAGCACTCCCCCCATGGCGAGCTGATCGCGTACGCGACCACGCTGGGCGTGCACACCGCTGCCGCGACCGCGGTCTGCGGCCTGACGGTGACCACCGCCGAGGAGGTCCTCGCCCGTGTCGAGGAGATCGCCGCCCTGCGCGCCGAGCTGCCGTTCGGGATCGACGGGATCGTGATCAAGGCCGACCTGGCGGCCGATCAGCAGGATGCCGGTTCGGGTTCGCGGGCGCCCCGGTGGGCGATCGCGTACAAGCTGCCGGCGGTCGAGAAGATCACCCGGCTGCTGGACGTGGAGTGGGCGGTGGGCCGCACCGGGATCATCGCACCGCGCGCGGTGCTGGAACCGGTCGAGATCGACGGCTCCACCGTCACCTACGCCACCCTCCACAACCCGGCCGACATCACCCGTCGCGACCTGCGCATCGGCGACCACGTCATGGTCTACAAGGCGGGCGACATCATCCCGCGCATCGAGGCCCCCGTCGCCCACCTGCGCGCCGGCACCGAACTGCCCGTCCGCTTCCCCGAGGCCTGTCCGCAGTGCGGCTCCGGGATCGACACCAGCGAGCAGCGGTGGCGGTGCGAACGGGGCCGCAACTGCCACCTCGTGGCCTCCCTGTCCTACGCGGCCGGCCGGGACCAGTTGGACATCGAGGGCCTCGGCGCCACCCGTGTCGTACAGCTGGCCGACGCCGGCCTCGTCACCGACATCGCCGACCTGTTCGGCCTCACCCGCGACCAGCTGCTGCGACTGGACCGCATGGGTGCGACCAGCACCGACAACCTGCTGGCCGCGATCGAGCAGGCCAAGGCCCGCCCGCTGAACCGGGTGCTCTGCGCACTCGGTATCCGCGGCACCGGCCGCTCCATGTCCCGCCGCATCGCCCGCCACTTCGGCACCATGGACGCGATCCGGTCGGCCGATGCCGAAGCGATGCAGCAGGTGGAGGGCATCGGCGTCGAGAAGGCCCCCGTGATCGTCACCGAACTCGCCGAGGTCGGACCCGTCATCGACAAGCTCATCGCCGCCGGGGTGAACATGACCGAAACCGGCGCCGCCCCCGCCCCCTACGCTGCCGGTGCGAGCGCGGCCCCGGCCGAGCCGGACGCTCCCGCGGGGCCGCTGGCCGGGATGACCGTGGTGGTCACCGGCGCGATGACCGGCCCGCTCGAGAACCTCACCCGCAACCAGATGAACGAGCTCATCGAACGCGCGGGCGGCAAGTCGTCCTCCAGCGTCTCGAAGCGGACCAGCCTGGTCGTCGCGGGAGAGGGCGCCGGGTCCAAGCGCGCCAAGGCCGAACAGCTCGCTCTCGACATCGTCACCCCGGACGCCTTCGCCACGCAGGTCGCCGACTTCCTCCCCGGCCTCACAGAGAACGGCGGCATGGCGTGAGCCGGTCGTGGAGATCGCCTCATGGCGTGTTCCGGGTGAGCCCGCCGTCGGGGCTGTACGCGGTGAACACGGGTGCGCCGTCTTCCGGGGCCGGGTCGCCGCCGGTGATCCACAGGCGAGGCGGCTCCCCGGCCGGATGCCAGACCGCGGAGTAGCCGTCCGGGCCGGTGACGGACACGTCCGACTGCACGGCCCAAGCGTCCTCGCCCGACTTCCAGAGCTGGAAGGCGGCCGGGCTGCCGAAGCCGGGGGGAACGGGGATCACGTAGGTGTCGCGGGCGCCCGATTCGAAATCGTTGTGGCCGCTCGTGTCCAGAACGGTCCACGAGGAGGTACGGCCCGCCTCGTCGGTCAGCCGTGCCTGAACGTCGCTGTCCGTGCCGGTCCCTGCGACATCGGCCGTCACCACGGTGACCTGATAGCCGACCGGGCCGGTCGGCTGCGGCGCGGGCACACTCGGGGTCGGCGATGCGGAGCCGGGAGGCGGAGCCGCTGCGGCGGATTCCGCGGGGCCGGGAGGCGGATCCCCGGCGGTGGGTTCGGCCGACCCCGCCGTCATGGCTCCGACCGCGAGGCCGCCCGCCGTACAGGCCGCCAGTACGGCTCCCGCCCACACGCCCCGGGGCACTCGCCCGCGCCGGAGCCCGGCGGGCCCGCCGGAGGGGTACGGCGACTGCACGGTTCCGTCGATCCTGGGCAACGGCCGTGTCGAGGTCAGGTCCCGGCCCGGATCGCGCGGCAGGACCTCCGTCGCGTCCGGATCCCACACCGGGTTCCGCTCCCCGTTTGCCGGGCCGCCCCAGTTCACCGCCGCCGCTCCCCTCTGTTCGCTTGCAGAGCTCTGTTCGCTTGCAGAGCGCGGGGAACGTTAGGCCATCGCCGCCCGTCGTGATCTTGACGACCACGGCGTGGACACCGGTCCGCGCACGCCCGCACGCGGCCGGTGCCCCACCGGACGCCGGGAACAGCTCAGTGGTTCCAGGGACCCGTCACGGCGAACGTCGTCCCCGGCGTGTAGCAGTTGACGTACATCGTCCGGAGGTCGGGGGCGAAGGTGACGCCCGCGAACTCGCCCCACTCCGGCTTGTCCGGCGTGCCGATGTTCTTGCGGCCCCGGGCCATGGCGTACACCTCGCCCCTCCGGGTGAGGCCGTAGACGTGCTGGGCACCGTCGCCGTCCTCGCAGACCATCAGGCCGCCGCTGGGCGCGAGGCAGATGTTGTCGGGGGACTCACCGGGGAGCTGGATGTCGGTGTCGGGGCCGAAGACCACGACCAGGGCGAGCCGGCGCCGCTTCGGGTCGTACTTCCATACCTGGCCGTAGTGGTCGGCCGTCGAGCCGTCGCCGCGGCGGGCGAAGCTGGAGACGAAGTAGACGCAGGAGCCGCCCCAGTAGCAGCCCTCCAGCTTCTGCGCATGGGTGATGCCCCCGGGGCCGAAGTCCTGGAAGCGGATCGGGGTCCGGCGCGCGAGCGGGTCGGGCACGTCCACCCAGGTGACGCGGTCGAAGGTGGTGCCGGGCTGCTGGACGGAGGAGAGGTCGGGCACGCCGGGGACACGTAGCGCCTGAAGACGGCCGCCCGCGCGCAGCGAGCCGCGGCCGCCCATCGGCTTGTCGGGGAGGAAGCGGTAGAAGAGGCCGAACGGCTTGTCGAAGGCGTCCTCGGTCTCGTAGACCGTGCCGGTACCGGGATCCACGGCGACGGCCTCGTGCTGGAAGCGGCCCATCGCCGTCAGCGGCACGGCTCCGGTGCGCCGCGGGTCGTACGGATCGACCTCGAAGATGAACCCATGGTCCTTGGTGTAGTTCCCCTCCCCGGCGAGGCCCTCGGTCTCCTCGCAGGTCAGCCAGGTGTTCCAAGGGGTGGGGCCGCCCGCGCAGTTGGTGGAGGTGCCGGCGATGGCGACCCGCTCGGAGCGCACGTTGTTGTTCCCGTCCAGTTCGAGCGTCGTACAGCCGCCCTCGCCGCCGGGGTCGTAGGTCAGGTCGGGGACGCGGGGCACGGCCGAGCGGGAGTTCGTACGGTTCTCGTGGTTACGGACGAGGAAGGTGCCGCCGCGGCGGCCGGGGAACGCCTCCATGCCGTCGAAGTTGCTGGGAACCTTGCCCTCGCCGGAGAGCAGCGGGTCGCCCTCGCGGGAGAGGACCCGGTAGCGGAATCCCCGGGGGAGGTCGAGCAGGCCGTCGGGGTCGGGGACCAGCGGTCCGTACCCGCTCCTGCCCATGCTCCGGGCGGTCGCGGTCCCTGCGAAGATCTCCGAGAGGCTTCCGGCAAAGGCGATGGACGCCCCCAACGCGCCCGTTCTGGCCAGGATCTGACGTCGTGTCGCGGACATGAGCAACTCCCTGCTGGCGGACAGGTGATGTGATCCGGTCGTGTGTACCACGCGCTCCCGCCGCCGGGAACCAGGCGGACCAGCGTTCCCTCGGATGCCCGTGGGGCCGGAGGGGCTCAGCGGCCCTCGTCCGCCCCCGTCCGCGCGCTAGTGTGCGCAGGTGAGCAGCCTTCATGTCGTCATAGGATTCGGGCCCGCCGGGGCCGCCACCGCTCGGCTGCTGGCCGAGAAGGGACACTCGGTACGGGTCGTCACGAGGTCGGGCCGGAGCCCTGAGCCCGGCATCGAGCACGTCGCGCTGGACGCGGCGGACAGCGAGCGGCTGACCGAGGCGGTGCGGGGCGCCGCCGCGATCTACAGCTGCGCCGCACCGCCCTACCATCGATGGGCGAGTGAATGGCCGCCGCTGGCCTCGTCCCTCTGCGCGGCGGCCGAGGCGACCGGGGCCGTCCTGGTCATGCTGGGAAACCTGTACGGCTACGGTCCGGTGGACGGTCCCATGACCGAGCAGCTGCCGCTCGCGGCGACCGGCTCCAAGGGGCGGGTGCGTGCGGCCGTTTGGGAGCAGGCGCGGGAACGGCATGAGCAGGGGCGTATCAGGGCGGTCGAGTTGCGGGCCTCGGACTTCTTCGGACCCGGTGTGACCGATGGCGGGCATCTGGCCGCTCGGGTCGTCCCACGGCTGCTGCGCGGCAAGCCGGTCTCCACGCTCGGGGATCCGGACGCCCCGCACAGCTGGAGCTATCTCCCTGATGTGGCCAGGGCCCTGGCCGAGGTCGCGGGCGAGGAGCGGGCCTGGGGACGGGCCTGGCACGTCCCGACGGAGCCCGCGCTGTCCACCCGGGAGATGGTCGACCGGCTCGCCGCCCGGTCGGGAACGGGTCCGGTCGCGGTACGCAGGCTTTCGCCGGCCGTGCTGGGTGTCGCATCGGTGTTCTCCCCGCTGATCCGCGAACTGAAGGAGATCCGCTATCAGTTCGACCGTCCGTTCATAGCCGACTCAGGTGCCTACGAAGCCGAGTTCGCGGTGCGGGCCACCCCCGTCGATGAGCAGGTCAAGGCGACGCTGGAATGGTGGCGTGAACGGCCGGCGACCAGGGGATGACATCCGCGGCGGCGAAGGATCCGGTCCCGAATCGCGTCCGTGACGCACTCTCACCCGGGGAAACCAACGGGACAGGCCGAGCCGGTACGACTTCTCACTGACGTGGGTGATCATGGCGTCTGCTCGTGGATCAAGCGTGGAAAGCTGCGGGAGCACCTACCGCTCACCGCACTTTGGGGACGCCCGCATGCGCCTGTACGCCGCTGCCCTCCTGACTGCCTTCGCCTTCAACGCCGTCGCACCGGCCACTGCGACGGCCGAGCCCGCCCGTACCCTGCCCGTGATCTCATCGGCCCTGCCGGGGCACGTCTGCTTCTGGCCCGAGCCGGAGGAGATGGGTCCGGGCGGCGGCTGGTGCTACAACGGTACGGGCTATTCCGAGGCCGCACCCCATGTGAAGCGGCACGCGAAGTCGTTCAGCAACCAGAGCCAGGACACCTTCTACGCCATCCACTTTCCCCGTGAAGGCGGCTGCCTGTACCGGACGATCTACGGCGGCGACTACGCGCCGCACTGGGAGTGGTGGGAGAAGCTGGACGGGGTCCAGCGCACCCGCCCCTCCGACTGCTCACCCGGCTGAGGCCCGCCCGCCGTGCCCACGGCTCCCATCCCGCGCCGCCCGCAGCGGCCCGGGCGGGCGGCGCTCGGACCGCTGATCTTCGCGAGCCTGCTGCTGGCCGGGTGCGCCGCCCCCGCCCAGCGGATCGAACTCAGCCCCGAGCAGACGGTCAAAGCCGCCCAGCGGCTGCTCACCGACCGCTGCCTGATCCGACAAGGCCTCACCCCGCCCCGGCCCGGCTCCCCCACCCCGCGGCCCGACGACGCCCGCCGGGTCGCCGACGCACTCTTCGGTACCGGCCCGGCCGAACTCTCCCTCACCCTGCCCAGCGGCCATGTCATCCGCCAGCACACAGACGGCTGCCTGGCCGCCGCCCAACGGCAGCTCTACGGCGACCAGCAGCGCTGGTTCCGGGCCTCGACCACCGTCGGCAACCTGCACTCCGCGGCGCCCGCGGCCCAGCACGCCGACTACCGGCGGCTGCACGCCCTGGCCCTGGACCGCTCCCGAACCCTGCTCACGCACACCGCATCCACCCCTCAACGGAAGAGCACCCACCCATGAAGCACCTCCTCGCTCTCGTCTCCGCCGTCCTGGTCACCGCCGGCGCCGCCCTCGCCGTACCGGCCACCGCGAACGCCGCGCCCTGCCCCAGTGGATCGTTCTGCGTCTGGCGCGACGTCAACTTCACCGACCCCGAGGGCAAGGTGTTCGCCTCGTCCGGGGACGACGAATGGTGGGAGAGCTGGGTCGCCGACGCGGACTCGTCGTGGGCCAACCACGGCATCTCGGGGCCGGGCATCAAGGACCACGTGATCGTCTACGAGGAAGCCATCCAGTGGCCGTCCACCGGCGGCGACCGGACGATCTGCCTGGCCCCGGGCCAGGAGGTCGGCCACAACGCCAACGCCAACGACCGCGGCGACGCGCATGTGTGGGCGATGCAGTGCTGACCGGCCACCGGCGCGCACGCACGTCGGGTCCGACGGCGGCCCCTTAGGCCACGGGCTCCTTCGCTGTCCGGGCCGTGCGGTTCCGCGCGGCCCGGACGGCATGCGGCCCGAGCATGAAGGCCGTTCATTCCATGGGCCGGCTGGTGACGTAGACGGTACGGAGGACGATGGCGGCGGAGAGCACCAGGATGTTGCAGCCCATCAGTCCGTACAGCCCGAGGTTCTCGCTCACGCGCGGTCCGCCGTCCATCCCCAGGAGTTGCAGGCCCGCGAATCCGAGGAAGATCCCGACGAGGGCGTGCACCACCCGCCCGACGAGCTCGCCGACGACCCGCCGGTCGCGGGGATCGGCGAGGAGCCGCACATTCACCCCGAGCCGTCCCTCCTCGAGCGCACCGCCGAGGCGGTCGAGGCGGCGCGGCAGCCGTCGCAGGACAGGCAGCAGCGCGATCAGCTCGTCGCGGGCCGTGTCCCTGGCACTCTGCGGTCCCAGCCGGTCGGTGAGCCGGGCCGAGGCGTACGTACGGGACGCCTCCAGCATGTTGAAGCCCGGGGAGAGGCGGACCAGCGTGCCCTCCAGGGTGGCCAGGGCCCGGAAGACGGCGGCGATCTCCGGCGGAACCGCCAGCCGGAAGCCGGCGACCAGCCGGAACAGGTCGCTGAACATCTCCGCGTCGGGCGCGGACCCGTGCCCCAGATGGCGGGCGCTGAACTGCCCGAGCGCGCGCAGCAGCCGCTGTTCGTCGACATCCTCGGGACGGTCGGTGATCTCCAGGAGGGCCTCGCGCAGGGCGAGCGGATCGCCGCGGTCGACGGCGAGGAAGAGTCCGCCCATCGCCTCGCGGAGCCCGGCGTCGATCCGGCCGACGGATCCGAAGTCGAGCAGGGCGGCCGTGCCGTCGGGCTGGAGCAGGATGTTGCCGGGGTGTGGATCGGCGTGGAAGACGCCGTCCAGCATGATCTGGTTGAGCAGCGTGGTGAGCAGGGTCTCGGCCAGCTCGGTGCCGTGGCGCTCGTCGTCGGGGACCGCCTTGCCGAGCGAGATGCCCTCGACCCGGCTCATGACGAGGACGCGCTCGGTGCTGAACTGCCCGTGCAGGACGGGAACGGCGACGCTGGAGTCGCCGCGCGCCTCGGCGGCCCGGCGTACCGCGGTCATGTTGCGGGCCTCGACGCGGAAGTCCAGCTCCTCGCGCAGCGCGACGGCGAAGCCCCGCGCCAGCTCGTTCAGCCCGAGACCGCGCCCCCAGGCGGTGCGGTCGCTCAGGGCGGCGGCCAGGCGGCCGACGATGTCCAGGTCGCGTTCCACGAGTTCCGGTATTCCGGGCCGCTGCACCTTGACGATGACCTCGGTGCCGTCATGCAGGACAGCCGCGTGCACCTGCGCGATGGAGGCCGCGGCCAGGGGGACCCGCTCGAACGTGGCGAACAGGTCCCGCACGGGTGCTCCCAGGCTCTCCTGGAGCTGTGTCTCGACCTCGCTCCAGGGTGCGGGCGGCACTTGGTCCTGCAGCAGGCTGAGCTCCTCGACGTACACCTCGGGCAGCAGGTCCCGCCGGGTCGACATCAGCTGTCCCAGTTTCACGAAGGTGGTCCCGCCGGCCTGCAAGGCCTGTCGCAGCTCCCGCGCCGGCAACTCGTGACGCACCCCCGACGGCCGCCGCCGCCCTCGCAGATACGGCCCGAGCCCGTGCCGGGTGGCGATGCGCACCACCCCGGAGTACCGCCGCGCCCGCGCGATCCGTCCCCGCACCGACTGCGCCCACCCGAGCGGCCGTACGGCCCCCACGGGCACCACGATGTCCAGCGCGACGAGCACGACCATCGAGGCGAGCATCCCCACCCCGACCATCAGGGACAGCAGCGGCGCGAGCTCCCCCGACTCCTCCAGCCGGGGTCCGAACAGCCCTCCGGACACGGCGAGTCCGCACATCCCGGCAATCCCGACCCGCACCACCCCTGCCCGCACCCCGAGCAACCGCCGCCCCACCATCGCGGGCGCCACCACCACGAGCAAGAAGACGAGCGTCCCGATCAACGCACCGGTGATCCACATGGCGCCATTCAACAGCACGCGTGTGCGATGAGCCGCGCCAGGCCTCTACGTCAAGTCGCGGAGCGCGTACGGGAGTTGCCGGGTCCGCCCAGGCGGGCGGCCAGGCGTTCCTTGGCCGCGGGCCACTCCTGGGCAAGGATCGAGAAGTACACCGTGTCGCGCCAGGTACCGTCCGGCCGTCGGCGATGACGGCGCAGGACCCCTTCGCGGCGCGCACCGAGACGCTCGATGGCCGTCTGCGAGCGGTGATTGAGATGATCGGTCTTCAACTGCACGCGTCCCATGCCCAGGTCTTCGAAGGCATGGGTGAGGAGAAGCAGTTTCGACTCCGTGTTGACCATGGTGCGCCAGTACGCGCGCCCGTACCACGTCCAGCCGATCTCCAGCCGTTCGTCGGCCACGTCGATGTCCATGTACGTGGTCCAGCCGACGGCCTGGCCGCTCGCCCGGTGGATGACCGCGAAGGGAACGTACTCATGACGCCCGGCGGCCTCCAGCAGCGTGGCGAGCTTGGCGCCGAGCTCCTCCTGAGTGCGTGGCGCCGGGCCGCCCTGCCACCTCCACACCTCCTCGTCGTGACCTCCCGCCGCGAACAAGTCGTCGAGATGCTCAACCGCCAACGGCTCCAGGCGTACATAACTGCCGGTGAGTGTGACGGGCGATGGACATGAGGTTGGCATGACAGGGAGGGTAACGGGACACCGCACTGCGTGGCGCGTCGCCGTCTCACGAAGGGCTCGCCCGTCCACAGCGGGCGATGAAAAGCGGGCGACAAAAGACGAAGGCAAGGAGCCCCGCTCCTTGCCACTCTCAACTTATAGCGCACCGGGGGGCTTGCGGCAAGGCCCCGGTCGTGCCGCAGAATCACGGTCCGAGGCCAGAACCTGCGAAATGGGAGATTCACTAAGTGCGTGTGCTTTTGCCGGTCTACGAATCGTGCCGTGACGTCGTCCCGGTGGTGGGACTCGCGCCGCGGTCGCGGGCACTCGGCGCGGCGGTGCGGGTCTGCGGACTGCCGCACTTCGCGGGCTCGACCACAGATCGGAGCTGCTGACATGAACCCCCTGACCACCAGCGCGTTCGACCTTCCCGACCACCTCTCCCCCAAGGCCGACCCGACGCTGATCGATGGCGACGAGCAGCACTTCGCGGCCATCGCGGAGAGCCTTGAGCAGGCGATCGCCGAACTGTCCGACCGCCTTGACGCCGAGCGCATGGCGCCCGGCGGGATCGGCCGGGGAGCGATGGACCGCGACATCGAGATCCACCGGCTGACCGGCCGCCTGCGCACGCTGCGTCGCTTCGGTGTGGACCTGTGCCTGGGACACATCGTCAGCGCGGACGACCCCGAGCCCGTGTACATCGGACGCCTCGGCCTCACCGACAGTACGGGCCGCCGGCTGCTGCTCGACTGGCGCTCCCCCGCGGCCGAGCCGTTCTTCGCGGCGACCCACGCCAACCCGATGGGTCTGACGAGCCGCCGCAGGTACCGCTGGACCCGCGGCCGGATCAGCGACTACTGGGACGAGGTGTTCACCGCCGACGGGCTCGAAGGGCACGCCGCGCTCGACGACCAGTCCGCCTTCATCGCCAGCCTGGGCAGCAACCGGTCGGCCCGGATGCGCGACGTACTCGGCACCATCCAGGCCGACCAGGACGCCATCATCCGGGCGGGTTCGCGTGGCGCTCTCGTCGTCGACGGCGGCCCGGGTACGGGAAAGACCGTCGTCGCTCTGCACCGCACGGCCCACCTCCTGTACTCCGACCCCCGGCTCGGTCACCGTCGGGGCGGTGTGCTGTTCGTCGGTCCGCACCGGCCCTACCTGGACTACGTCGCCGATGTCCTGCCCAGCCTCGGTGAGGAGGGCGTGCAGACCTGCACCGTGCGGGACCTCGTCGCCGAGGGAGCCGGCGCAGCGGTCGAATCCGACCCGGACGTGGCCCGTCTGAAGGCGTCCGCGGACATGGTGAAGGCGATCGAGCCGGCCGTCGGTATCTACGAGGAGCCGCCCACCAAGGGGATGACGGTCCAGACCCACTGGTCGGACATCTGGCTGAGCGCCGACGACTGGGCCGCGGCGTTCGAAGCCCCGGAAGCGGGTACTCCGCACAACGAGGCGCGCGACCAGATCTGGGAGGAGCTGGTCACGATCCTGCTGGACAAGCACGACGGCGAAGACGTCCCGCCCGAGCTGTTCCGCAAGTCGCTGGCGCAGAACCGGGAACTGGTCACGACCCTCAACCGCGCGTGGCCGATGCTCGAAGCGACCGACCTCGTCGGAGACCTGTGGGAGGTGCCCGCCTACCTGCGCAAGTGCGCTCCCTGGCTCGGCGCCGACGACGTTCGCAAGCTGCAGCGCGAGGACGCCCGGGCCTGGACGGTGTCCGACCTGCCCCTCCTGGACGCGGCCCGGCGGCGGCTCGGCGACCCGGAGACGTCCCGGCGCAAGCGTCGGCACAAGGCCGCTGTCGCCGCCGAGCGCGCGCGCATGGCCAACGTCATCGACAGCATGATCGAGGCCGACGCCGATGGCGAAGGCGCCGTGACGATGCTGCGCGGAAAGGACCTGCAGGACAGCCTGATCGACGAGACCGCGCTGCCCGGCACCGACCGGGACCTGCTCGCCGGCCCGTTCGCGCACATCGTCGTGGACGAGGCCCAGGAACTGACCGACGCGGAGTGGCAGATGCTGCTGCAGCGCTGCCCGTCCCGCAGCTTCACCATCGTCGGGGACCGTGCGCAGGCCGGGCACGGGTTCACGGAGTCGTGGCGGGAACGACTGGAGCGGGTCGGCCTCAACCGGGTCGACCTGGCTTCGCTGACCGTCAACTACCGCACACCGGAAGAGGTGATGGCCGAAGCCGAACCGGTCATCCGGGCCGCGCTCCCGGACGCCAATGTGCCGACCTCCATCCGCAGCAGCGGCATTCCCGTCGCCCACGGATCCGTCGCGGAGCTGGACTCGGTCCTCGGCACCTGGCTCTCCGCGCACGCCGACGGGATCGCCTGCGTCATCGGCGATCCCACGTTCCGGGCGACGTCCCGCGTCCGGTCGCTGACCCCGGAGCTCTCGAAGGGTCTCGAGTTCGACCTGGTCGTCCTCGTCGACCCGGAGAAGTTCGGCACGGGCGTCGAAGGGGCGGTCGACCGCTACGTCGCGATGACCCGGGCGACCCGGCAACTCGTCATCCTCACGAGCTCCTGACCTCGTCCGGGACCCTCGTGATCGCCGCCCGACGATCACGAGGGCGCCCGTCGGGCGGGAGTCCCGGCGCCGCACCTCGCGGGCTCGCACTGAGCTTGCGGGACGGGATGCCGCCCGCGCCCGGTCAGGGGGCGGCTGCGAGACGCGTGCGGAGGGTGCCGGCGAAGTCCTCGGCGCGCTCCAGCTGGGCGCGCAGGTCCGCGATCTTCCGCGAGGCGGCCTGTTCGTAGCGCCGCACGCGCTCGAGCAGCGCTTCCCGTTCCTCCGTGCCGCCCGATTCCTCGGCGTCGAGGCGGTCGGTGGCCTCCAGCAGATCGCGCATCTCGTCCAGGGTGAAGCCGAGCGGCTTCATGCGGCGGATGACCATCAGACGGGCGACGTCGGTCTCGGTGTAGAGCCGGAAGCCGCCCTGGGAGCGGGCGGAGGGCGTGACGAGGCCGGTGTCCTCGTAGTGGCGGATGGTGCGCAGGGACAGCTCGGTCCGCGCGGCGACCTCGCCGATCTGCATGTGCTTGCCGTCCACGGCCGTGCCCCTCCGACCTGCTCGCTCCTGTCGGCAGCGGCCCGGACGACCTCCGCCGATCTCTACCCTAACGTTAAGGTAGGGTTGTTGACGGCGAGGGCGGCGAACCGCTGCCTCGCCTTTGCTGTCTTCCGCGCACCCCGGCCTGCCGAACAGGGTGTGCCCGAGCACGACTGGTTCCCGTTCCCTTGTCCTCCGCTGCTCCCGCCGCGTCCCGGGTCGCTCGCCTGCGCGGCCTGAAGCCCGACTGGCTGTCCGATCCGAAGGTCTGGCGCACCGAAATCCTGGCCGGCCTGGTCGTCGGCCTGGCCCTGGTCCCCGAAGCGATCTCGTTCTCGATCATCGCCGGGGTCGACCCCGCGCTCGGCCTGTTCGCCTCGTTCACCATGGCCGTGACCATCGCGATCGTCGGCGGCCGCCGCGCGATGATCTCCGCCGCGACGGGCGCGGTCGCCCTGGTCATCGCGCCGCTCAACCGTGAGCACGGGCTCGGCCATCTGATCGCCGCCGTCATTCTCGGTGGCGTCTTCCAGGTGCTCCTCGGCGCGCTCGGGGTGGCGAAGCTGATCCGGTTCATCCCGCGCTCGGTGATGGTCGGCTTCGTCAACTCCCTCTCCATCCTGGTCTTCATGGCCCAGATCCCCGAGATGACCGACGTCCCCTGGGCCGTCTACCCGCTCATCGCGGCCGGGCTGGCGCTGATGGTGTTCTTCCCGAAGATCACCACCGTGGTCCCGGCCCCGCTGGTGTCCATCGTGATCCTCACCGTGATCACCGTGGGCGCGGGCATCGCCGTGCCCACCGTCGGCGACAGGGGCGCCCTGCCCTCCGCCCTGCCCATGCCGGGCCTGCCCGACGTGCCGTTCACGCTGGACACCCTGACGACGATCGCCCCGTACGCGTTCGCGATGGCGCTGGTCGGCCTGATGGAGTCACTGATGACCGCCAAGCTGGTCGACGACATCACCGACACCCGCTCCGACAAGACCCGCGAGTCCATCGGCCAGGGCATCGCCAACATCGTGACCGGCTTCTTCGGCGGTATCGGCGGCTGCGCCATGATCGGCCAGACCATGATCAACGTGAAGGTCTCCGGCGCCCGCACCCGCCTCTCGACCTTCCTCGCCGGCGTGTTCCTGATGGTGCTGTGCATCGTCTTCGGCCCGGTCGTCTCCGACATCCCCATGGCCGCCCTGGTCGCCGTCATGATCATGGTGTGCTTCGCGACCTTCGACTGGCACTCCATAGCCCCGAGGACCCTCAAGCGGCTGCCCACCGGGGAGATCGCCGTCATGGTGATCACCGTCGCCTGCGTCGTGGTCAGCCACAATCTCGCCGTCGGCGTCGTCGTCGGCTCGGTCACCGCCATGGTGATCTTCGCCAAGCGCGTCGCCCACCGCGCCGAAGTCACCGCCGTCACCGATCCCGACGGTGCCACGGTCGTCTACCGGGTCACCGGCGAGCTGTTCTTCGCCTCCTCCAACGACCTCGCCGGCCGGTTCGGCTACGCCACCGACCCCGACAAGGTCATCATCGACCTGTCCGCGGCACACATCTGGGACGCCTCCTCCGTCGCAGCACTGGACGCGATCGAGACCAAGTACGCCCAGCGCGGCAAGACCGTGGAGATCACCGGCCTGAACCGCGCGAGCGCGGACTTCCACGGCAGGCTCACCGGCGAACTCACCAGCCACTGATCGGGACGTCAGCGCAGCGTCGGGGGCTCCAGGCCGGCCGCGCTGTCCTGGCCGCCGGTGCCCGCGGGGTCGTAGGCACAGGGCATCGGCCGAGCGGCGTCCGCCGGTTCGCTTCGTGGTCGATGAGGTCGTCGTGGTCGATCATGGCGGCGACGTCACGGCCGGGCGGCGCGCTCCGGATGCGCGCAGCGCACCGGACGCCTGCGCGCACCTACTCAGCCGTGCTCGGGCGCCATCAATTCAGTTGCCCAGGGGCCATGGTGCGGGGATAGGTTCCTGATCATGGACGAGATGGACTTACTCCAGCACTCCGGCGGCCCTGTCACGCGTAGCCGGATCAGCCATGACCTCGCCGCGCTCGGCCTCGGCGACGGCGACGTGGTCATGTTCCACACCCGCATGTCCGCCATCGGCTACGTGGCCGGCGGACCGCAGACCCTCATCGGCGCTCTCCACGACGTGGTCGGAACGCAGGGAACCCTCATGGTGACCTGCGGCTGGAACGACGCGCCGCCCTATGACTTTGTCACCTGGCCACAGGCCTGGCAGGACGCCCTGCGCGCGGAACACCCCGCGTACGACCCCGCCCTCAGCGAGGCGGACCACAACAACGGCCGCCTGCCAGAAGCACTGCGCCGCCGGCCCGGAGCCGTCCGCAGCCGTCACCCGGATGCCAGCTTCGCGGCCCTGGGCGCGGCAGCGGCCGAGCTGATGGCCGACCACCCCTGGGACGACCCCCATGGCGCCGACAGCCCCCTCGCGCGGCTGGTCGCCCGCAACGGCCGGGTCCTTCTGCTCGGTGCTCCCCTGGACACCATGACACTGCTGCACCACGCCGAGGCACTGGCCAAGGCCCCCGGCAAGCGGTTCGTGGACTACGAACAGCCCGTCCTCGTGCGGGGAGAGCGAGTCTGGCGTCGCTTCCACGACATCGACTCGGAGGACGGAGCCTTCGACTACTCAGCCGTGGTGCCCGAGGGGCAGGAGCCGTTCGAAGCCATCGCCCAGGACATGCTCGCCGCGGGAATCGGCCGCAAGGGCACAGTCGGCGCTGCCGAGAGCCACGTGTTCGAGGCCGCGGACGTCATCGACTTCGCCACCACCTGGATCGAGGACAAACTGAGCAGATAGCAGGCAGGGGGCAGGGATTCGCGTGTCTTCGCACGGTGTCGGGGTCAGTGGACGGAGAACCCGCCATCGACGAAGATCGCCTGCCCGGTGACGTAGCCGGAGGCGCGGCCGGCCAGGAACACCGCCGCTCCGGCGAAGTCCTCGGCCAGGCCGTTGCGCCCGACCAGCGTGCGCGCGGCCAGGGCCGCCACCTTCTCCGGGTCGGACGACAACCGCTCGTTGAGCGGGGTCATGACGAAGCCGGGCACCAGCGTGTTGCAGGTGACGCCGTGCGGCGACCAGGCCTCGGCCTGCGAGCGGGCCAGCGCCTCCAACGCCCCCTTGGAGACCCCGTAGGCGCCGCTCTGGACGAACGCCCGGTGCGCCTGCTGGGAGGAGATGTGGATGATCCGCCCGAATCCCCGCTCGGCCATACCGGGCCCGAACCGCCGGCCCAGCAAGTAGGGCGCCTCCAGGTTCACCGCCATCGTGGCGTCCCACACCTCGTCGCCCAGCTCACCCATCGGCGGCCGCAGGTTGATCCCGGCGCTGTTCACGAGAATGTCGGGCTCGCCGAACACCTCGGCCGCCTCCTCCGCCGCCGCGCGCACCCCGTCGCGGGTGCCCAGGTCGGCGCTCACCCAGGCCGCCCGGCAGCCGTCCGCCGCCAGCTCGTCGACCGTGGCAGCCAGTTCCGACTCCTTGCGGGCCACGATCACCACGCTCGCCCCCGCTCGCGCGAGAGCCCCGGCGATGGCCCGGCCGATGCCGGAACTGCCGCCCGTCACCACGGCGACCCGGCCGTCCAGCGAGAACAGTTCGGAGAGGTAGCTGTTCGAGATCATGCCCGCACCCTAGAGGGCGCGTCCACGGCGAGGCCCGCTGGGGCCGTGAGCCGGACGCGACTGCGGCTCCGGCTCCGGCGTAGGACATCTATCGAGTCGGATACATCGAGCCGGATGCATCCGGCCGCGTGGGCGGGGCGAGAGCCGTACCGCTCCTGCCGTCACTTCCGCGGTGTGATCCCCAAGGACCTGACCAGCTGGGCGAGTTCCTCGCGGAAGAGCTTGTCCGGGCTGAGCGCCTGGGTCCGAAGATGGCCGTAGATCTCCAGTGACACCAGGCCGTGGAGGTGGCTCCAGATGCGCAGGGCGAGGGCGACGGCGGCCGGGGGAAGGTCGGGGAAGGCGGGGCGCACCTTGTCGAGGAGTCCGGTGTCGAAGTCGGTCCATGCGAAGTCGCTGTCCGCGTAGCGGTGTTGGGCGTGCGGCCAGGCAGCGGCCGCCAGTGCGGTGATGCCGGTGCAGACGCGGCGGGCGGCGTCCGGGGCGGCGCCGCCCTCGGGGGGCCGGTAGCCGGGAACGGGATCGCCGTAGATGAGGCGGAATCCCTCGGGGTTGGCCAGGGCCCAGTTCCGGAAGGCGCGGGCCCATGCCTGGATCCGGGCGCCGGGGTCCTGGGCGGGCGCGCCGTCCCAGGCGGCGTCCACGGTGTCGGCCAGCGAGGTGTACACGTGGTTGATCAGAGTGGTGACCAGGTCGTCGCGCGTGGCGAAGTAGCCGTAGATGGCGTTGGCGGTCATGCCCATCTCACGGGCGATGGCCCGAAGAGTGATCGCGTCGGGCCCGCCCGAGGCCATCAACTCCAGCGCGACCTGCTTGATTTCGGCGGTCGTCTCGGCCCGTAGTCGCTCGCGGCGTCCCCTGATCGTTCCCACAGTGGCTGACTCTACAGCGTCACCTGAGTGAGCGACGTGCAGTTACTTCACGGCGTATAGTTTTCTTACGTCGTGAAGATGTTGCGGCGTACACAGCTATTGGGGAGAGCCATGCGCATCGGAGTCATCGGCGCCACGGGCGGCATCGGCAGTCGGGTCGTCACCGAAGCCCTCGGGCGGGGGCACCACGTCACGGCCTTCAGCCGCGACGCCACACAGATCGACGATCACCGCGAGAACGTCACCTGGAAGAGCGTCGACGTCCTCGACTCCGGGAGCGTCGCCGCCGCCCTACCCGGCCTTGACGTGCTGATCAGCGGATTCCAGCCCGGGAACGGCACCAGGGACATCGTCGACACGGTGGCACGGTCGATCGCCGACCCCACCGTCTACGCCACCGCCGCGCGAGCACTGCTGAAAGCGCTGGAGAGCCATCCCCGCACCCGGCTCATCGTCATCGGCGGCGCCGGCAGCCTGGAGCTCGAGCCCGGACTCGTGCTGGCCGACTCCGGCGAACTCCTGCACGCGAAGCTCGAAGCCCTCGGCCTGCCGAGGGAGTACGCCGCCGCCGTCCGCGGCCATCGGGATGCCTTGAACGTCCTGCGCACGTCGAACCGGCTGTGGACGTACTTCAGCCCGGCGGAGGACATCGCCCCCGGCGAGCGCACGGGCCGGTTCCGGACAGGGGGCGATCAGCCGGTCCTCGACGCGGACGGGCGCAGCCGCATCTCCATGGAGGACGCCGCCGTCGCGCTCGTCGACGAGGCGGAGCTCCCCCGCTTCGTCCAGCGCCGCTTCACCATCGGCTACTGAATCGGCCACCGAGACCGTCGGCGCGGGCGGGGCCCGACGGGGCGGGAATGCCATCGCGGGACCGGGCCGGGATGCCCGGCTCGCAGGTGACGGTTACCGTGAGTGCATGGACGACCCCGGAATGGTGGCGGCCATGCGGGCTGCCGACCCCAGCGGGCTGGCAGCGGCGTACGACACGTACGCCGGTCGCATCTTCGGCTATTGCCGTTCCGTCCTGCGCAGTCCCGACGCGGCCGCCGACGCGTTGCAGGACACCTTCGTCCTCGCCCATGAGCGCATCGGCCAGCTGCGGGATCCCCGGCGGCTGCGTCCGTGGCTCTACGCGATCGCGCGCAACGAATGCCTGCACCAGCTGCGCAGCGCGCGGCGCACCACCGCGCTCGACGAGGCCGCGGAGGTGGGCGACGAGAGTGTCGATCTCGACGCGGAATTGCGGAGCGAAGAGCTGCGTTCGCTGGTCTGGTCCGCCTACGGCGGGCTCAATCCGCCTGAACGTGAGGTGCTGGAACTCGCCCTGCGTCAGGAACTGGAGGGAGCGGACCTGGCGGCCGCGCTCGGGGTGTCGCTCAACCACGCGCACGCCCTGCTGTCCCGGGCCCGGCAGCAGTTGGAGACCTCGGTGGCGGCCGTGGTCGTCGCGCGGCGGGGACGCGGGGACTGCACCGAGCTGGCCGGGATGCTCGACGGCTGGGACGGCACGATGACGGTGCTCCTGCGCAAACGGATCACCCGGCACATCGGCGCATGCGAGATCTGCGGTGAACGCAAACGCCGCGAGGTCCGCGCCTCGGCGCTGCTGACGCTGCTGCCGTTCCCCGTCCTGCCGTCGTCCCTGCGGGAGCGGGTGCTCGATTCCGCCTTCGAGCCAGGACGGGAGGGACACCGGCGGGAGGTGAGCGACCGGGCGGCGGGCTTCGATGCGGAGGGCTTCCCCCGGCCCCGTGACCGGTGGTCACGAGGGTTGAGCTCGTCCCCGCGCACGGCGGCCTTCGTGGGCGCGGGGACGGCGGCCGTGCTAGTCGGCGTCGCAGTGTTGTGGGTGAACGCGGCCGAGGAGCCGACGGACCGCGAGCGCCCTGCCCCCAAGGCATCGCTGACCCCGGGGGCCACCGTGCCGGCGGGCGTGACGCTGCGTCCGGGAGACGTCGTCGGCGACAGGACCCTCGGCCCGGGCGAGACGCTTCAGCCTGGTGCCACCATCCCGCGCATCGGCCCGCGGCCACCTGGCGTGTCACCGCCGGTGCGGGATACGGCCCCGCAGTTGCCCGACCGCCCGACGGCGCCCCCGGAGCCGCCGGCGGTTCCGGATCAGCCGGAGCGGACCGATCGACCGGTGCGGCCGGGTCTGACGAATCGGCCGGTATCACCCGAGCAGCCGAAGCCGAACGAACCGCAGCCGCCGAAGCCCGATCTCCCGCCGGTACCACCGACGCCGCCGGCGCCGGATGAACCGCCGAACCCGCCGCCAGTGGACCATCCGCCGGTGCCTGATGAACCGCCGGTGCCTGATGAACCGCCGGTGCCTGATGAACCGCCGAACCCGCCGCCAGTGGACCATCCGCCGGTGCCTGATCTCCCGCCGGTGCCGAAGCCCGACAAGCCCCCGATCCCACCCCGCACCCGCGTACCCGTGCCCCAGAACCCGCCCGACCGGCCCGTCAAGCCTCCGTTCAGGCCGGATCTGACGGTCACGCCCCTGCCTCCTGACGAGCCGGTCATCGAGTAGCCGGAAATCGTGCTGCGAAATCTGCTGGTACCCGGGCCCCTCGTGGCTCCTGCAGGTGAACGCGGATGCCAGATGCCGCCGAAACAAGGGAGTCACCATGCATGACGACGTACAGCCGGTCGCGATCACGTCCCCCCGCCGCCCGGCACTCTCTCTGCGGGAACAGCAGATCCTGAGGCACATCGCCCGGGGACACACGTACGGTGCGACGGCGCGACGTATCGGAATATCGGTCCACACCGTCGACTCCTACCTGCGTCGAGTCCGTGCCAAGTTCGGGATCCACAGCCACGCCGAACTCATCCGGCTGGCCGTGGCCCTGGAACCGTGAGACGTGGTCGCCTCCCCGGAACGGGGGACGCGACGGCAGGGGCCGGGCCCCGCACCACCTGGTGGTGCGGGGCCCGGCCCTTGCCCGCGGTCAGTGATCCGGGGTGATGCCCAGGCCCACGCTGACCCGGCGGCCTTTCTCGCCGTCCCGGACCTCGGTCCATACGGCGAGGAACTCCACGATCCCCGTACCGCGACCGTGCTCGTCGGGCGCCATGGCCGACCGGGGATCGATGTGCCGGACAGCCTCACCCGAATCCGCCACCGCGATGTGCAGCTCGTCCGGGCCGAGGGCCAGCAGCACGGTCATGTCCGCGTGGCCGTGCTGGACCGCGTTCGCGGCCAGCTCGTCGACGATGAGCTCGGCGGAGTCCCGCGTGTCCTCCGCGAGGCCCCAGCGGCGGAGCAGATCGCCGGTGAAGTGGCGGGCGGCGGGAACGGACTCGTCGTGTGCGGGCAGCGTGAGAATGGCCTGGCATGCCGCGCGCCGGGAGTGGTCCGGCACCGGCGCGGTGCGGGACCGGGACTGGGTGGTGTCGGCGAGGCGCATGGCTGCCTCCTTCGGAAGGAGCGGCGGCCGGACGGGGGATGTGCACCCGTACCGGGTCTGACACTCCTGTGAGCCGGGGCGCCCTCCCGGACCAACACCTTTCCGAGGACTTCGGGCGGGAATTTCCCCCGCGCGTACGGCACCGGCGTCGTCCGGCACCGTCGAGTCGATCGGTGCCGGACGACGCCGGAAACGGGCCGGGCCCGGTCGGGCCTGGTCAGGCCGGTGTCACACCTTGGACAGCGGGGTGTACGTGGACGAGGGGTACCCCATGCGCTTCTCGAACTCGCGCAGCGCCTTGAGTGCCTCACAGGTGCCCTGTGCCGCCTTGCTCAGCTTCCCCACGAAGCAGACTCCCTGGGTGGCGTAATCCAGTACCTGAGCCTCGAAGGGGTACGTGTACCAGCGGAGGTTCACTCCCACCGGCCGCCAGTTGTTGACCATGTAGTCCTTCACCACCGTGTTGTAGAGCATCGCGTTGCTCACCTGCGAGGAACCACCGATCTTCGCCCCCGCGGAGTCACCGCGCACCTTCCACTGGCAGTTCGGCTTCTTGGACCAGCCGAGGTTGATCCCGTATTTGCGCTTCTTGTACTCCACGTACTCCTTGGTCTTCGTGTTGTAGAGGGCGAGTGCCTCGTCATGGTGGATGGGGCTGGACTCCGTCACCGCATCGCACTTCACGAACTTCCACTCGGTCTTGGGGGCAGCGCTCCACTTCAGCGCGATCCCCCAGCGGCGTGGGCCGTGGTGGAGGTGGTCCTTCTCGCGCTGGTTGTAGAGAGCGAACGGCACGTTCGTGTCTGCGGGGCCGTCGAACTTCAGCGACCACTGTTGCGGGGGCACGTTCTGGACCAGTGCCCGGGGCGCGTGGGCCTGTGCCACGGGCGGCGCCTGGAGCTGGGATATGGCCGTCGCGGCCATGAGGGCCACCAGCCCGGTCGCCACGGTACGACGCGTCATCGTTCCGTTCATGATCATTTCTCCTTGCTCGTTGCCTGATGGTGCGCGGCGACGGGCCGGTCATTCCGGCCGGACCGCCGCGCCACGGCAACCATCCGCGAAACAGACACAAGGGAGAAAGGCACGCAAAGGCGTGTCTTGACACGCCTCAGACGGAGCGCTTACGGCGGCGCAGCGCGCGCAACTGCCGCGGCGAGATGGACGCCCGGTGCCCACCGCTGGTGATCATCGCGTTCACCGGCGTCAGCGGATCCGCCGCCATCGCCTTGGCCAGCAGTACGCCGACGACCAGCGGGAGCAGGGCGACGGCCAGGGCCGCGCCGGCGGCGGTGACGTGCTGGATGCGGGGGTGCCGCCGTGCGTCGGAGATCATGACTCCTATTCGAACAGCGACGACCCGGCGGGGAATCGGACGACGTACTCAGCTCGTTCGTCCTCACATACTCATCTCGGCACATGCCCAAGTCCGCACATGCCCAAGTCCGCACATGCTCAACTCGGCACATGCTCAACTCCGCACATGCTCAACTCGGCGGCCGGTCAGCACCGCGACGTCGTACCGCTCCACGACCGGGACAGGACTCCCGAGTGGTTCGGCCGCGGCGTCGGCCTGCAAGCGGCGCAGGCCCGCCTCGAACTCCGCCTGCGTGAGGTGGGTGAACTTCGACTGGGGGCGTGACAGCATCCGCGCGTGGTACGCGCGCAGGCTGCTGGTGACCGGCTGGGCGAAGGACGTGACCTCCCGTACGGCGAAGCCCGCGGCGGCGAAGTCGGCGAGCACCTGCCGGCGGGACGGGAAGCGCTCCATGTCCACCTCCAGGAGCCGGGGCCAGTAGTCGTAGACGCGCGCGTCCAGCCGCTCCCGGAAGGTGGTCCGGATGACCACCGCGCCGCCCGGTCGCAGGATCCGGGCCAGTTCGTCCGCCGCCCGGCCCCGGTCGGGGAGGTGGTGGATCACGCGCGAGAGCAGGGCGAGGTCGAACACGCCGGGGCGCGTGGGTACGGCGTCCGCGGCGCCCGCGATGTAGTGCACCCGCGGACCGGCGTTGAAGCGCCGCGCATCGGCGAGCATGGCCAGGGAGGGGTCGACGCCGGCCACGACCGACGCGGGCAGCCAGCGGGCCATCGCGGCGCAGAACATGCCGGTTCCCGCGCCGATCTCCACGATCGCGGGCGCCGGGTGGGCGGTGAAGGACCCGATGAGCCGGGTCCAGGCACGCAGTGAGGCGGCGGGCATCTCGTTGCCGCTCTGGTAGGCGCAGGCCAGCCGTTCGTCGTCGTAGACGTTGCCCATCCGGCCGATCATGTTCCACCGGCCGGACCCGGGCAAGAGAGCCTGCCGGGAACAGTTGGCCGAATGCAGGTGTTGCCGGTTGCGGGGAGGGGACTGGTCCCTGCTTTTGCATCCGGAGCGTCATGTCTGTCATACGCGCTGTTCCCGTCGCGCTCGTCGGGGCGCTCGCCGTCGCACTCGTCGGCTGCTCGCCGGACGGGCGCGGCCCCGCATCGACGACGCGGGCGTCGTCCGTGCTGCTCCCGCCCGAGCCGAAGGCGTCCCCGCGGCCCGCTCCGGGGACGACGGCGACCAGGGCGAGCACGCAGGGCCGTGGCGCCTCGGTGAGCATTCCGTCGATCGGGCTCGAGGGCCTGCGTGTGGTCCCGTACGAGGGGACGACCGACGACTGGCCGGGGACGCGGATCCAGGACCGGGGTGTGGCCGCCAGTCCGTACGGGGCCGGTGGCGGGGTCGGGCCCGGCGAGGTCGGCAACTATCTGGTCACCGCGCACCGGCTGTCCGCGGGCGGGCCGCTGCGGATGCTGCCGTCCGTCGAGAAGGGTGATCCGGTGCTCGTCACGGCGGGCGGCTCGGTCTACGAGTACGTGATCACCGGGACCAGGAAGACCTCCTTCCGGTCCGAGCGGTCGCTCGCCGAGCAGCGGGCCGCGGTTCCCGGCCGCCCAGGTGAGCGCCCCACGAAGGCGATGATCACGATCTCGACCTGCGCGACGCCGGAGGACAACGCGGACGGGAACTTCTGGTGTGACGAGAAGAGCAACCCCGAGCACCGGATCGACAAGATCGGCGTGCTGCGGGCGGTCCGCCGATAGCGTCCCGCCCACGGTCCGCCCCCTGCGCTACTCCCCGTACTCGCGGTCGTCCACGGGCGCGTCGGGCAGTTCGCGCTCGAGGGACTCCCGGTAGGCGACGCAGCCGCGCATGAAGCGGGGCCACGGCGGCACGGCCACCTGCGGGTCCATGGGTTCCGGCAGCCGGCCCCACAGCTGAGGGTGGTGCCAGCACAGGGCGTGGCCGGAGCTGTCGCGATGCGTACGGATCGCCGCGCGCAGGCGCTTCACTTCGGCCAGGAGTTCGTCGGCCCCGAGTCCGTCGAGATCCGCGTCCAGGTCCATGGGGTCCATGGGCGCACGATAGGCGGCCCGGTCCGTGCCATGGCTCCGCTCCCGCGCGCACGCGCCGGGCGGGGTCACCCGGACGGCGCCGGACGGCGGGCCCAGCAGCTGTCTTTCGGATCTTGCCGGGCTGATCCAAGACAGGCCCTAGCCGCCGAACAGCGACGTTCCCATCCAGATCACCACGAGCCAGCCGCCCACGACGACCAGGGCCATGAGGAGCACGGCCGCCACCGCCGCCGGTGGCAGGGGCTCCGGGGCCGCGGGGGTCTCGGGCTCGACCGGACAGCACTTCGAGCAATGCGGGTCGCTCATGCGGCAGAGCATGCCCACCCCCGTCGGCCGCTCGGAACATACGAACCGGACAATCTCGCCATGCCGGCCGTGGACCGCTCACGCGTGCGGCGAACTCCGCGACGGCGCGGGGCCGGTGGCATACGATCATCGCCGGCGGTCACCGCCCGGAGGCCGCCGCCGTACCTGCGCCCATGGAGGTCAACCATGTCCAGGACTGCCGACGGCCCCCGCGGCCGGCACATGCGTCACCTCGCCTCAGCCGGTGCCGCCGTGGCCGGGCTGATGCTCGCCGTCGGCTGTTCCTCGGGCGGCGAGGGGCCCGGGGAGGCGGCGGGCGGGGTGCCCGTGGTCGAGAAGGGGAAGCTGACCACCTGCACGCACCTGCCCTATCCGCCGTTCCAGTTCGAGAAGGACGGGAAGTACGTCGGCTTCGACGTGGCGCTCGTCGACCTGGTGGCGAAGGACCTCGGGGTCCAGCAGGAGATCATCGACACCCCGTTCGAGAACTTCAAGACGGGCGCGTTCCTCAACTCCGGACGGTGCGATCTCGCCGCCGCGGGCATGACGATCACCGACGAGCGCAAGAAGAACGTGGACTTCTCCGTCCCGTACTTCGACGCCACCCAGGCGCTGCTCGCGACGAAGAAGAGCGGGCTGACGTCACTGGCCGACGTCAAGGCCAAGAAGGCGAAGCTCGGCGCGCAGGCGGAGACGACCGGCGAGAGCTACGCGAAGTCGCAGGGCTTCGACCCGGTCGCGTTCGAGAGCTCGGACGCCGTGCTGAACGGGCTGCGCACCGGGCAGGTCGACGCCGTCGTCATCGACTATCCCGTCGTTCAGGGGTGGCTGAAGGACAAGGCCAACGCGGACGCCTTCGCACTCGGACAGAACATCGAGACGGGTGAGCAGTACGGCTTCTCGGTGAAGAAGGGCAACACGAAGCTGCTGGCCGCGATCGACAAGGCGATCAAGGACGCCAAGGCGGACGGCACGTACGACAAGCTGTACGAGCAGTGGATCGGTCCGCTGCCCCAGGGACGGTCGTGACCTCTCGGCTCACCCGGCGCCAGCGGCGCCGGGTGTCGCAGGGCGTCCAGTACGCGGTGTTCGTCGCCGTCGTCGTCCTGATCGCCGTCATGGCCGACTGGGACCGGCTGCAGAACCAGTTCGCGCAGAAGGACCTCGCGAGCCGGCTGTTCCCGGACATCATCACCATCGCGCTGCGCAACACGGTGGTGTACACGCTCTCCGGCTTCGTGTTCGGTCTGGTGCTGGGGCTGGTCATCGCCCTGATGAGACTGTCGTCGGTCGCGCCGTACCGGTGGGTGGCGAGCGTCTACATCGAGCTGTTCCGAGGGCTGCCCGCGCTGCTGATCTTCATCTTCGTGGGTGTGGCGGTACCGCTGGCGTTCCCGGGGACGGAGATCCCCGGCGGTACGTACGGGAAGGTCGCCCTCGCTCTGGGGCTGGTCGCCGCCGCGTACATGGCGGAGACGATCAGGGCCGGGATCCAGGCCGTGCCCAAGGGGCAGATGGAGGCGGCGCGCTCGCTGGGGTTCTCGCACGCCCGCGCGATGGTGTCGGTGATCATTCCGCAGGCGTTCCGGATCGTCATCCCGCCGCTCACGAACGAGCTGGTGCTGCTGTTCAAGGACTCTTCGCTGGTGCTCTTCCTCGGTGTCACGCTGGACGAGCGGGAGCTGACGAAGTTCGGCCGGGATCTGGCGAGCCAGACCGCCAATTCGACGCCGATCCTCGTGGCCGGGCTGTGCTATCTGCTGGTGACGGTGCCGCTCAGTCTCGTCGTGCGCCGGCTGGAAGCCCGTACGGAAAAGGCCAGGTGAGGACCGGATGGCAGAGAACGAGATCGAGATCCGCGGGCTGCACAAGTCGTTCGGGGACAACGAGGTGCTGCGCGGCATCGACCTGGACGTGGCCAGGGGCGAGGTGGTGTGCGTCATCGGGCCGTCCGGTTCCGGCAAGTCGACGCTGCTGCGCTGTGTGAATCTGCTGGAGGAACCGACGGCCGGGCAGGTCTTCGTCGGCGGCACGGAGGTCACCGATCTCGATGTGGACATCGACGCCGTGCGGCGGCGGATCGGCATGGTCTTCCAGCAGTTCAACCTGTTTCCGCATGTGACCGTCGCCGACAACCTGACGCTGCCGCAGCGGCGGGTGCTGAAGCGGGACAAGGCGCGGGCGGCCGCCGTGGCCCGGGAGAACCTCGAGCGGGTCGGCCTGGCCGAGAAGGCCGACGCGTATCCGGCGCAGTTGTCGGGCGGGCAGCAGCAGCGGGTGGCCATCGCCCGTGCGCTGGTGATGGACCCTGAGGTCATGCTCTTCGACGAGCCGACGTCCGCGCTGGACCCCGAACTCGTCGGGGAGGTGCTGGCGGTGATGCGGGTGCTGGCGGGGGAAGGCATGACGATGATGGTCGTCACGCACGAGATGAGCTTCGCCCGGGAGGTCGCCGACCGGGTGGTGTTCATGGACGGCGGCGTGATCGTGGAACAGGGACCGGCCGAGCGGGTGGTGGGCGACCCGCGGCACGAGCGGACGCGGAACTTCCTCACCCGCATCCTCGACCCGGCGGCCGCGCGGGAGCCGGGGCCGGTGGGCGACGGGGGCGATGGCGTGCGCGACGACGTACGCAAGGAGAGCCCCTGACAGGAGGTCCCCAGGGGAGCGCGGGCACCGTTCGGGCGGACACGCGGCGTGATCGGGCAGCGCCGTGTCCACCGGGGAGTGGGTATCCGGGCCGCCACCTGCACGGACAGGGCCGTGGAAACGGGCATGAACGGGCACCGCGACAGCTGCGAAGAGCCTGGTCCGCCGCCTGCGCTGCTTGTAGAAACGACGCATGGGCCCGAACGGGCGCAGCGGAGCCGAAGCAAGGAAGTGTGTGCCGTGGACACCGAGGAGCGTCGCCGAAGCATTCTCGAGGCCGCCCGCAAGGACGGGGCCGTCGAGGTCAACGGTCTGGCCGAGGCGTTCCGGGTAGCCAAGGAGACGATCCGGCGGGATCTGCACACGCTCGAGGAGCACGGCCTCGTGCGGCGTACGCACGGCGGCGCGTATCCGGTGGAGAGCGCCGGGTTCGAGACGACGCTGGCGTTCCGTACCACCCGCCACGTGCCGCAGAAGTCGCGCATCGCGGCGGCGGCCGCGGAGCTCCTCGGGGACGCGGAGACCGTGTTCATCGACGAGGGGTTCGCCCCGCAGCTGATCGCCGAGGCACTGCCGCGCGACCGGCCGCTGACGGTGGTGACCGCGTCGCTGGCGGTCGCGTCGGGCCTGGCCGGTGCGGGGCAGACCGGGGTGCTGCTGCTCGGTGGCCGGGTGCGTGGCGGCACCATGGCGACGGTGGACCACTGGGCCACGCGGATGCTCGCGGGCTTCGTCATCGACCTGGCGTTCGTGGGCGCGAACGGCATCTCCCGGGAGCACGGGCTGACGACGCCCGACCCGGCCGTGTGCGAGGTGAAGGCGCAGGCCGTGCGCAGTTCACGCAGGCGGGTGTTCGCCGGGGTCCACACCAAGTTCGGGGCCGTCAGTTTCTGCAAGTTCGCCGATGTCGACGACTTCGAGGCGATCGTCACCGACACGGGCCTGCCCGCGGCGGAGGCCCAGCGGTACTCGCTGCTCGGGCCACAGGTCATCCGCGTCTGACGGCACCGCCCGTCGAATTCCTCCCGCACCGCCGGCCCTCCCCTACGGGGCGGTGTCCGGCATGCCCCACAGCTCACCCAGGACGAGCAAGGAGAGAGTCATGTCCGCTACCCGACGACCACACGGGCCACGCGCCCGCCTCCACGCCCTCACCGCGGTCACGGCCGCGGCGGCGCTCCTCGCGGGCTGCGCCGGCGCCGGTGGCACCGCCACCGGCGACGGAGGCGGCGACACCGTCAACGTACTCATGGTGAACAACCCGCCGATGGTGCAGCTGCAGAAGCTGACCGCCGCGAACTTCACCAAGGAGACCGGCATCAAGGTGAACTTCACGGTGCTCCCGGAGAACGACGTCCGCGACAAGATCAGCCAGGACTTCTCCAACCAGGCGGGGCAGTACGACATCGCCACCATCAGCAACTACGAGGTGCCGTTCTACGCGAAGAACGGCTGGCTGCATCCCCTGGACGAGTACGCCGCGAAGGACAAGGCCTTCGACCAGGGCGACATCCTCAAGCCGCTCTCGGATTCGCTCACGGCCGCGGACGGCAAGCTCTACGCCGAGCCGTTCTACGGTGAGTCGTCGTTCCTCATGTACCGCAAGGACGTGTTCGCCGCGAAGGGCCTGAAGATGCCCGCGAAGCCCTCCTGGCAGCAGGTCGCGGACCTCGCGGCGAAGGCGGACGGTGCCGAGAAGGGCATGAAGGGCATCTGCCTGCGCGGGCTGCCGGGATGGGGCGAGGTGATGGCGCCGCTGACGACGGTCGTCAACACCATGGGCGGCACCTGGTTCACCAAGGACTGGAAGGCGCGGCTGAACTCCCCCGAGTTCACCAGGGCCACCGAGTTCTACGTCAAGCTCGTGCGCGAGCACGGCGAGGCCGGTGCCGCACAGGCCGGGTACGCCGAGTGCCTCAACAACATGACGCAGGGCAAGACGGCCATGTGGTACGACGCCACGGCGGGCGCCGGCTCGCTGGAGGCCAAGGACTCCCCCGTCAAGGGGAAGATCGGGTACGTGCCCGCGCCGGTGGAGAAGACGGAGAGCTCGGGCTGGCTCTACACCTGGGCCTGGGGCATGCAGAAGGCCTCCAAGAAGACCGACAGCGCCTGGAAGTTCATCTCCTGGGCCTCCGGCAAGGAGTACGAGGAGCTGGTCGGCAAGGAGGTCGGCTGGGCCGATGTGCCGGCCGGGAAGCGGACCTCGACGTACGCCAACCCCGAGTACGTGAAGTCCGCTTCGGCGTTCGCCGATGTGACCAGGCAGGCGATCGCCGCCGCCGATCCGGAGAACCCGGGGGTCCAGCCGCGCCCGGCCGCGGGCATCCAGTTCGTCGGCATCCCGGAGTTCACCGATCTGGGCACGAAGGTCTCGCAGGAGATCAGCGCGGCGATCGCGGGCCGCAAGTCGGTGCCCGAGGCGCTGGCGGCCTCGCAGAAGCTCGCCGAGAAGGTCGCCGAGGAGTACCGGTGAGTACGTCCGTCACGACGGCTCCCCGTCCGTCCACCCGCATCGCCGTACACGCACGACCACGCCGGCGTGGTGGCCCGCGTGCCTGGGCCACCCGCGCGCCGCTGCTGCCCGCGCTGGTCTTCCTGATCGTGGTGACCCAGCTGCCGTTCGTGGCGACGCTGGTGATCTCGCTGTTCGACTGGAACTCGCTGGACCCGCAGGCCCGCCGCTTCGCGGGACTGTCCAACTACGCCTCCGTGGCCACCGATTCCGCGATGCGCGAGTCGGTGCTGACGACCGTGCTGCTCACCGCGACCGTCGTGCTCGTCGCGGTGGTGCTCGGGCTGGTGCTGGCGCTGCTGCTGGACCGCACGTTTCCCGGCCGGGGTGTGGTGCGTACGCTGCTGATCACACCGTTCCTGCTGGTGCCGGTCTCGGCCGCGCTGCTGTGGAAGCACGCGCTCTACAACCCGGAGTACGGGCTGTTCAACGGGGCCTGGGCGTGGTTCGCGGGGCTCTTCGGCGACACGGAGCCCGCGCAGCCCGACTGGGTCTCGGACATGCCGCTCGTCGCGGTCGAGGCCTCGCTGGTGTGGCAGTGGACACCGTTCATGATGCTGATCCTGCTCGCGGGGCTGCAGAGCCGGCCGGCCGAGATGATCGAGGCCGCCCGGCTGGACGGCGCGAGCGCCTGGCAGATCTTCCGGTATCTGACGCTGCCGCATCTGCGGCGGTACCTCGAACTCGGCGTGCTGCTCGGCTCGATCTACATCGTGCAGAACTTCGACGCGGTGTTCACGATCACCTCCGGGGGGCTGGGCACCGCCAATCTCCCGTACACGATCTACCAGACCTTCTATCAGGCCCATGAGTACGGACTCGCCTCCGCGGCGGGCGTGGTCGTCGTGATCGGCACGATGGTGCTGGCGACGTTCGCGCTGCGGGTGGTCTCGTCCCTCTTCCGTGAAGAGGTGAAGCGCTGATGGCGCACGTCAACACCGCCACTCGGGGCCGTCGGCGCTCCAACGCCGCCCTGGGGCTGCTGGCCTGGATCGCGGGCATCGGATTCTGTCTGCCGGCCGGCTGGATGCTGCTCACGTCCTTCCACGCGGAGGCGGACGCGGCGACGAACCCGCCCTCGCTGGCGGCCGCGCTCACGCTCGACAGCTACCGCGAGTTCTTCGGCGAGGGCGGCGGCCCGCAGCCCTGGCCGCCGCTGATCAACTCCGCGACGGCGTCGGTCGTCTCGACGCTGCTGGTCCTGGTGCTGGCGCTGCCGGCGGCGTACGCGCTGTCGATCCGGCCGGTGCGCAAGTGGACGGACGTGATGTTCTTCTTCCTGTCCACGAAGATGCTGCCGGTCGTCGCCGGTCTGCTGCCCATCTATCTGTTCGCCAAGAACACCGGCCTGCTGGACAACATCTGGCTGCTCGTCCTGCTGTACACGTCGATGAACCTGCCGATCGCGGTGTGGATGATGCAGTCGTTCCTCGCCGACGTACCGGTCTCGATCATCGAGGCGGCGCAGGTGGACGGTGCGCGGCTGCCGACGGTGCTCGCGCGGGTGGTCGCGCCGGTCGCCGGGCCGGGGATCGCCGCCACCGCGCTGATCTGTTTCATCTTCAGCTGGAACGAGCTGTTGTTCGCGCGGGTGCTGAGCGGGGTCGTCGCCCAGACGGCGCCGGTGTTCCTGAGCGGGGTCGTCACCAGCCAGGGGCTGTTCCTGGCCCAGTTGTGTGCGGCGTCCGTCGTTGTGTCCCTGCCGGTGCTGGTCGCCGGTTACGCCGCCCAGGACAAGCTGGTCCAGGGCCTTTCCCTGGGAGCCGTGAAGTGAGGGCAGCGATCGTCGAAGCCCCCGGCAAGGTGTCCGTCGTGTCCGTGCCCGACCCGGCGCCGGGGCCGCGTGAGGTGGTCGTCGAGGTGGCGGCGTGCGGGCTGTGCGGGACCGATCTGCACATTCTGCAGGGGGAGTTCGCGCCCACGCTGCCGATCGTGCCGGGTCATGAGTTCGCCGGGGTGGTGGTGGCCGCCGGGGCGGACGTCAGCGAGGTCGCGGTCGGGGACCGGGTCGCCGTCGACCCGTCCCTGCCCTGCCACGAGTGCCGCTACTGCCGTGTCGGCCGCGGGAACCTCTGCGACCGGTTCGGGGCGATCGGGGTCACGACGGCGGGCGGCGCCGCCGAGTTCGCGGTGGCTCCCGTCGCCAACTGCGTCAGGCTGCCGGAGCACATCGAGGTGGGCGACGCGGCGCTGATCGAGCCGCTGTCGTGCGCGGTGCGCGGCTACGACGTGCTGCGCGGCACGCTCGGCGCCCAGGTGCTGATCTACGGCTCCGGGACGATGGGGCTGATGATGCTGGAGCTCGCCAAGCGCACGGGGGCCGTCGGGGTCGACGTCCTGGACATCAATCCGGACCGGCTCGCCACGGCGGAGCTGCTGGGGTGCTCCGGGGCCGCCGCGTCGGCCGAGGAACTCGACCGGGCGCCGCGCGGCTGGGACGTGGTGATCGACGCGACGGGGAACGCCGCGGCGATCCAGGACGGGCTGGGGCGGGTCGCCAAGGGCGGGACGTTCCTCCAGTTCGGGGTCAGCGACTACGCGGCGCGAGCGGTGATCGAGCCGTACCGGATCTACAACCAGGAGATCACCATCACCGGGTCGATGGCGGTGCTGCACAGCTACGAGCGGGCCGCCGCGCTCTTCGCCTCGGGGGTGCTCGACCCGGGGGTGTTCATCAGCGACCGGCTGCCACTGGAGCAGTATCCGCAGGCGATCGACCGGTTCCGGGCGGGCCTCGGCCGGAAGATCGTGGTGGAGCCGTGACGGGCGGGCCTGGCACCGTCCTCGTACTGGGCGAGGCCCTGGTCGATCTCGTACCGGTGGTGGGCCCTGAGGGGGCACCGGGCATGTGGCGTGCGCAGCCCGGCGGGGCTCCGGCGAACGTCGCCGTCGGGCTGGCGCGGCTGGGGACTCCGACGGTGTTCGCGGGCGGGCTCGGTGACGACGGCTTCGCGCGGATCGTCGAGGAGTGGCTGGGCTCGGCGGGCGTCGGTACGGGGCTGTGCGCGCGCTCCTCGGCACCGACGGCGCTGGCGGTCGCCGACCCGGGGCCGGACGGGAACAGCTACCACTTCCATCTGCGGGACACCGCCACGTTCCGGCTGCCGGACCTGACGGCACAGGACCTGTCCGGTTTCGGCGCGGTCTACGTGGGCGGGCTGGCCGCGGTCGTCGAACCGGCGGCGGGCGCGGTGGCGGCCGCGGCGCGGGCGGCGGCGGGGCACGGGCTGCTGGTCGTGGACCCCAACGTGCGCGGGGACGACGCCGCCGTGCTGCGGCGGCTGTGCGCCGCCGCGCATGTCGTCAAGGCCAGCGACGAGGACCTCGCGCGGCTGTGGCCCGGCACGGAGCCGGAGAAGTCGGCGCGGGCGCTGGCGGACGAGGGGCGGCTGGTGGTGCTGACGCGCGGGGCGCTCGGGGCTGCGGCGTTCCTGCCGTCGGGCGGATCGGTGTCCGTGCGGGCGGTGCCGGTGGAGGTGGTCAACACCATTGGCGCGGGGGACTCGTTCATGGCCGGGGTGCTCGCATGGCTGGGCACCGCGGGGCTGTTGCGGCGCGGTGGGCCGGAAGGGCTGGGCGCGCAGGGGGCGTCCAGGATGCTGGCGTACGCCGCCGGGGTGGCGGCGACGGTGTGCGCGCGGGGCGACGGGGCGGTGCCGGCGCGGGGGCCGCGGGGCTTCTCGATCGCCTGGGAGGCCGGAGGTGGGGCTACGGTGGGATCATGACGGATCACGACGCGGAAGCGTTACTCACACCGACCGAGTGGGTCGCGAACCAGGCACGTCTGTACGAGAGGTCGGGTGGCACCCGGGGCACGACGCTGCACGGCGCCCCGTGTCTGCTGCTCGACTACCGGGGCCGGCGCTCGGGCACCTGGCGTCGCACGGTCCTCATCTACGGCCGGGACGGCGGCGACCATCTGATCGTCGCGTCCAACGGTGGTGCCGACCGGCACCCGCTCTGGTACGTGAACCTGGTCGCGGAGCCCGAAGTGGTGCTGCGGGTGGGCACGGAGCGCTTCCGGGCGCGCGCCGAGACACTGCCGTCGGCCGAGAAGGCACGGGTGTGGCCACATCTGGTGGGGGTGTTCGCCCCGTTCGCCACGTATCAGGAGCGCACGGAGCGCGACATCCCGGTGGTCCGGCTCTCCCGCCTGCCCGGCACCCCCTGAGCCCTGTCCGCCCTGTCCGCCCTGATCGGCCGGACAGGGCCTGTGCGCACGCTGCCGGTGCATGAGTCGCGGGAATATCTCCCGGGCACCGTGGCGCTCAGAGCGTCCGACTGATGTGCGGTGTACGAGACGGTGAGCGAGCCCGCCGGGCGGGTGCGAGGGTGCGCGTCGGGGTATGGGTGGGGAAAGGCATGGAGCCCGCGCTTTCGGGGGTGGCTGACGTGACATCATGCTCCGGAGCAGGGGGCCTGCGCCGGCCGGCGGAGGGCCTCACCACCCGCCACAGGGCCGTTGGCATATGCCAGAAGCACCACCGTATCGAGTGTTGCCAAATCCCTTACGTGCACTCGCTCCCTGTGCAACAGTCGTAACCGGTCCCCCTCTTCAGACCTGGCCGCGCCGCAGCCTGCATCGGAGTTCGACATGCCGTCCCATCTGTTCGCGGACCGTCCCGCCCCACAGCCGCCCCGGCGCGGCACCGTGGACGAGTTGATCTCGCAGACCCGTCGGCTGCGTGGAGATGTGGACGCGGTGCGGCGCGACGCGGTGGTGGACGAGGACGACCCCCAGGTGCGCTGGCAGCGGGCACTGTGTGATCTGGCGGTCCATCAACTCGACGATCTGGGCACGCATTTGGGTCAGCTCCGGGAGGGCTTGCCGACGCTCCCCGACACCGCCTCCGGGGCCGAGGCGCCCGGGGCCACGGACGGCGAGGAGCCGGGTCCCTACGACGAGGTGGCGCCGCGTACCGGCTCACTGCTCAGCCGGGTCGGCAGCGGCGAGTGGAATCTGCTCAACGACGAGGTCAGCTGGTCGGACGAGCTGTTCCAGATCTTCGGCCGACCCGTGCAGAGCGGTCCGATGTCGCTGGACGAGCTGCCCTCGATGGTGTTCGCCGAGGACCAGAGCCTGCTGACCGCGATGGTGACGGACTGCCTGATCGACGGGAAGCCGATCGACGGCGAATTCCGCATCGTCCGCACCGACGGCCGCGTCCGGACGCTCCACATGATGGGCGAGCCCGTCCTCGACTCCGACGGCTGCACCGCCTCGATGTGGGCGGTTTTACGAGATGTCAGCGAGCTGCGCCGGACACAGCGCACGGTCCGCGAGACCCGCGACACGCTCGCCCGGCAGCAGCACATCGACCGGGCCGAGCGCCGGATCGCGGTGGAGCTGCAGGAGTCGGTCCTGCCGCCGTGGCGGGGATCGCTCACGCTCCCCCAGGACGGGCCGGCGGCCCTGGATCTGGCGGGCCACTATCTGCCGGCCGCGACCAGCGCGCTGATCGGCGGGGACTGGTACGACGCGCTCGAACTGCCCGGCGGAGGCACCCTGTTGAGCGTCGGTGACCTGACCGGACACGGGGTGACCGCCACATCGACGATGGCGATGCTCCTGGGTGCGCTGCGCGGCCTGGCGGTGGCGGGAATCAGCCCGGGGCCGCTGATGGGGCACCTCAATCAGCTGCTGGAGTCCTCGGCGCAGCCCGCGCTCGGCAGTGCGGTGTGCTGTCACTACGATGCGGCGGCCCGGACGCTGTCCTGGGCGCAGGCGGGGCACCCCGCCCCGCTGCTGTTCCGCGACGGGGTGGGGCACGCGCTGACACCGCCGGACGGCGTGCTGCTCGGGGCCACGCCCGGGGCGGCGTACGAACAGGCGGAGACGTTGCTGCTCCCCGGCGATCTGCTGGTGCTGCACACGGACGGGCTGACCCGGGGGGCCGATGCTCGTGACGGGTCCGGGGTGGGCCGACTGCTCGCTCTCGCCCCTCGATTCGCCGCCTCCCGCAGTGCTCAGGACTGCTTGCGGTCGATCGTCGAGGAGTTCGGCGAGAGCGAGCGTGAGGACGATGCCTGCGTGATGGTCGCCAAGCTCGGCTAGACGCACTGCTCGGCGGGTGGTCGGCGCGCCGACGCCGCCGCCCGCAGGTCCGGCCCCACCGGGATCCTCGGGACCCTCGGTTGGATCCGAGATCCGGGGCCGGTGTCCGGAGTTGGATCAGCCTGTCAGATCTCCGCGCTCCTGTGGCGCTTCGACGGGTCGGTGGGCAGGGCGAGTTGGATCTCCTCGCGCAGGTCCTGGATCCGCGCGTATCCCGCGTACTCGCCGGTGAGCCGGTACATCTCACGCAGCCGGTCCCAGGTGCGGTGCGACGAGGTCTCCCCCATCGACACCAGTGCCAGCCTGGCGTACCGGTCCGCCTGTTCCGGGTCGTCGGCGATGAAGCAGGCCGACGCCAGGGAGATGTAGTCGAAGATCTTCGACCTCTGGCGGCCGCCCTCGCGCAGCTGCAGCGCCATCTTGGCGTGGCGCTGAGCGGTGCTCGCGGCGGCCGGCTCGTGTTCGGCGAGGGTGCGGTAGGCGAGGGCCTGCATGCCGTGCAGGTCCGCCTCGTCGAACATCTGCATCCAGCTGGGCGGCGGTACGTCGCCCTTGTCGGAGACGAACAGTTCCTCCGCCTCGCCGAGGGTACGGCGCATGGCCTGGCCCCGGCCCATGGAGGCCTGCGCCCAGGCCTCGATGGTGCGCAGCATCGCGTGCGTACGCGGCAGGGTCTGTTCGCCCGAGCCGGACTTGGCGAGCTTCATCAGGTCGAGGGCGTCGTCCGGCCGGCCGAGGTGCACCATCTGGCGGGCGGCCCGGGAGAGCGCTTCGCCGGCGCGTGGGCGGTCGCCGCCCTCGCGGGCCGCGTGGGCGGCGATGACGAAGTACTTCTGTGCGGTGGGTTCGAGGCCGACGTCGTGGGACATCCAGCCGGCGAGGACGGCGAGGTTGGCGGCGACGCCCCACAGGCGCCGCTGGAGGTGGTCGGGGTGGCGGTAGGCGAGCATGCCGCCCACTTCGTTGAGCTGGCCCACGACGGCCTTGCGCTGGAGCCCGCCGCCGCGGGCCGCGTCCCAGGCGCGGAACACTTCGACCGAACGCTCCAGTGCCTCGATCTCCTGCGACCCGATGGGGGCGGCCTCGTAGCGGTCGAACCCGGCGGGGTCGGCGTGCAGGGGGTCGTCGATGCGCTGGGATCCGGAAAGGGGATGGGTGTTGGCGTGAGCGGGGTCGGTGTGCAGCCAGTCGTGCATGGCGCTGCTGAGTGCGGAGCCTGCGGCGAGCGCGGCGCCCGCGCCCACCAAGCCGCGTCGGTTGAGCATGAGGTCCATTCCCGTGAATTCGGTGAGGACCGCCGCCGTACGTTCGGGCGCCCATGGCAGGCCGTCGGGGCTGGTTTCCTTGCCCTTGACGTCTCGCCGTCTCCCGGCGCGCCCGTGCCGTACGAACCCGAGGTCCTCGATGGTCACGACACGGCCGAGTCGCTCGGTGAACAGAGCTGCCAGCACTTTGGGCACCGGTTCGCGCGGGGTTTCCCCCATGTCGATCCAGCGCCGTACGCGCGAGGTGTCGGTCGCCAGCTGCGGATGGCCCATGGCCGCCGCCTGCCGGTTCACAAGCCTCGCGAGCTCGCCCTTTGACCAGCCGGCGAGGCCGAACAGGTCTGCCAGGCGGGTGTTGGGTTCTCCGGTCACGTCAAGCCCCCAGGTTCTCGGCTGAGTTGACAGTAACCCCCTGTCATAGGGCTGGCGACTATTCGCCAGGGTTCGCCAGGGTCCGCCAGATGGTGTGCCACCCGCGGCCGGGTGTCAGGTAGGAACGCGCCACCCCGCCCCGGCAGCCCGACCGCATTCCCCAGGGTGCCGAAGGCTCTCGGGGCGGGGCAGCGTACGTGACTTGTCGGCACACGAAGGGATCTGTCTCGCCCATGTACACAGCATCGTCCTCCGTGTCCGCCCCGTCCCGGCTGCAGCGTCCCCTGCAGGCCGGCGGCGGGCCGTTTCTCGACCCCTCCCACGCGGGCCGCAACACTCGGCGGTGGCCGGGTACGGCCGGTCAACCGCTGAGCGGGAGGATCGACTTGTCCGGTCCCCAGGGTGCACAGCTGCGCATGGCGATCGCGTCGGTGCACCGCATCTGTCCGGAGTTCAACCCGGTCCAGGTGCTGCGCCGGAGCGGACGCTCCGTACTGCTCGTCGGCACGACGGGGCGCACGACGGCGGTGGCCAAGTGCTTACTGGATCACTCCCCCGTGTGGGCCGAGCGGTTCCGTCACGAAATAGCTGCATACCGCGCGTTCGTCCGGCACCGCCCTCCGGTGCGGGTGCCGCGTCTGATCGCCGCGGATCCGGACAACTGCACGCTGGTGATCGAGCGGATGCCGGGCCGCCCGGCGGCCCTCGCGCGGCACCCGAACGAGGCTCCGCCGCGGGCCGACGTGAGAGCCGTGCTCGGCGCTATCACCCGGCTCAACTCGTGGCGGCCGCCGGCGGGTTTGTTCGACGCGCCGCTGGACTACGCGTCGCGCATCGCCCGGTATCACGAGCTGGGGCTGTTCACCGACCGTGACCGGGACGATCTGCAGATGCTGCTGCACGGCCTCGCGCAGGCCAGTGGCCGGCAGGGCGTGGGCCAGTTCTCGCACGGCGACGCGCTGTTGTCGAACATGCTGATCGCGCCGACGGGTCCGGTGCTGGTGGACTGGGAGCACGCGGGCTGGTATCTGCCCGGGTACGACCTGGCCACGCTCTGGGCCGTCATGGGCGACGCGCCCATGGCGCGGCGTCAGATCAGTTCGCTGGCACAGCAGTCCGGTCCGGCCGCGCGGGACGCGTTCCTGGTCAACCTCATGCTGGTGCTGACCCGGGAGATCCGTACGTACGAGACGGCGGTCCAGCGGACGATGCGGGAGGCGGCACCGGTCGGGTCCGTACAGCAGCAGCACGGTGCCGTCTCGTCCGGGGAGGAGCAGCGGCTGCTCTTGCGGAGGCTGCACGACGACTGCGCGCTGGCACGCCGGGCGGTGCGCGCCGCGGTCGGCACGCGCTGACCGAGCAACGGGGCGGGTGAGCCGAGTTCGCCGCCCACCGGCGAGTGAGCCGAAGGGGCGCGCCGCTGTCGAAAGGGAGTGGGGGCACCTCCCAGCGGTAGCTGGGGGAGCGCGGAGGTCCTGAGGAACGAAGGACCGAGCACGGTCGACTGTCGACAGCGGCTCAAGCGCCCCGGAGGCGAACCGAGCCACAAATAGAGGGGGAGGCGCGCTGCGTGTCCAGTGCCGACACACTGGACACGCAGCGCTTTGTTGTGTGCGATGCAGGATGCGGTGAATCGGTGAAACGCGCGTGTCGACGGTTGATTGACGGGGCGTCCGGTAACCGATACACCCTTGTGGCGTTTCCCGGGTACCACCGTCTCTGGAGGCTGCTTTGCACACATTCGCCCGTCTACGCGCGGCGGCATCCGCCGCGCTGTTGCTGCCGCTCGTCTCGGCCGGTCCGTCGGCCACCGCGGAACGTCCCTCGTCCGGAGCACTCCAGGACGCGTTCGCCGCCGCTGCCGCCGAGTACCGGGTGCCGCCGAGTGTGCTGCTCGGTGTCGCGTATCTGCAGTCGCGCTGGGACGGGCACGGCGGGGCGCCTAGCGTCACCGGCGGGTACGGCCCGATGCATCTGACCGACGCCAGGACGGCGCTGGCCGAGGCGCCGCACCATTCGCACGGCACGGAGGACGCGCGCGGCGACACGACGCGGGCGGCGCGGGGCGGACGCGAGGTGAAGCTGCCCGACCCGGCCGCGCTGCCGGAGAGGCTGCGGACGCTGGAGCGGGCCGCGGCGCTCAGCGGGATCTCCGAGGAGCGGCTTCGGACGAGTGCGGCGGCGAACATCCGGGGTGGCGCGGCGCTGCTCGCCGACGCTCAGCGGCAGCTCGGTCAGGGGCCGAGCGCGGATCCGGCCGACTGGTACGGGGCGGTGGCCCGGTTCTCCGGCGCCGATGACACGGCGACCGCGACGACGTACGCGAACGATGTGTACGACGTCATCCGCACCGGTCAGCGGCGTACGACCGACAGCGGCCAGCGGGTCGTGCTGCCGGCCGACGAGGATGTGAAGCCGCGGCGGGCGGGCACCGTCGGGCGCGGGCTGCGTGCCGTCGACGCGGGACAGACGGAGTGTCCGGCGACGGTGGCGTGCGAGTGGATCCCGGCACCGTACAAGGAGTTCGGCGACAAGGACTACGGCAACCACGACAAGGCGGACCGGCCCCACAGCCAGAAGGTGCGCTACATCGTCATCCATGACACCGAGGCGACGTGGGACACGACGCTCCAGCTGGTGCAGAACCCGGAGTACGTGTCGTGGCAGTACTCGCTGCGCTCGTCGGACGGGCACGTCGCGCAGCATCTGCGGCTGAAGGACGTCGGCTGGCAGGCCGGGAACTGGTACGTCAACGCCGCGTCGGTGGGCCTGGAGCACGAGGGATTCCTCGTCAACCCGGACGCCTGGTACACGGAGGCGATGTACCGGGCGTCGGCCCGGCTGGTGAAGTACCTGGCCAAGCGGTACGACATTCCGCTCGACCGGCACCACATCATCGGCCACGACAACGTGCCCGGTACGGTGCCCACGGCCATCAAGGGCATGCACACCGACCCCGGGCCGTACTGGGACTGGGCGCACTACTTCACCCTGCTCGGAAAGCCGTTCGTCCCGTCCGCCGGGCCGAACGCGGCTGTGGTGACGATCCGTCCGGACTACGGGCGGCACCAGCCGGCCTACACGAGCTGCGCGAAGCCCGGGGACGCCTGCGCCCCGCACGGTTCGGGTGCGGTGCGGCTGCACACCGCGCCGCAGGAGAGCGCTCCGCTGGTCCGTGACATCGGTCTGCGGCCGGATGGCGGGGAGTCCACGAACGGGGTCAACGACACGGGTGCCCGGGTGTCGACGGGCCAGCGTTACGCGGTCGCGGAGCGGCGGGGCGACTGGACGGCGATCTGGTACCTCGGCCAGAAGGCCTGGTTCCACAATCCTCGCGGGCAGCGGACGGCGGTGAACACGCAGGGCAAGGTCCTCACGCCGCGGGACGGGCTCGCGGAGGTCGCGGTGTACGGGCGGGCCTATCCGGAGGCGTCGGCGTACCCGGAGGGTGTGCCGGTGCAGGCCGTGACGCCGCTGCCGTACAAGCTGCTCGCGGGGCAGCGTTACGTGCACGGGGGCATGGTGCCGGGTGAGTACTACTTCTCCCCCACGTTCGACACCAAGGGGCACAAGGTGGTGCGCGGCAAGGAGATGTACTACGAGATCCAGTTCGGGCACCGGGTCGCCTTCGTGAAGGCGGCGGATGTGCGGGTGGTCGGGAAGTAGCCGGTGCGCGAGGTTCATCCGGACGGGTGATCACCGCGGTCGCGTGGGCCGAATGGGCGAAGGGTAGGCCTGACCATTAGCGACCGGTCCGCGCGGCTCGCGCGCGGACGCTCACCGAGAGGCCGGGCATCACGCATGGCACAGCCCTTCGAACTGCCGGATTTTTATGTTCCTTATCCGGCCCGTCTCAACCCTCATGTCGATGCGGCGCGCACACACACCAAGGAGTGGGCGCGCCGCATGAACATGCTGGAGGGGTCGGGGATCTGGGAGGAGAAGGATCTCGACGCACACGATTACGCCCTGCTGTGCGCGTACACCCACCCCGACTGTTCGGCCGAGGCTCTTTCGCTGGTGACCGACTGGTACGTGTGGGTGTTCTTCTTCGACGACCATTTCCTCGACATCTTCAAGCGCACCGGCGACCGGGCGGGCGGCAAGGCCTATCTGGACCGGCTTCCGGCGTTCATGCCGATGGATCTCTCGCAGGGCATGCCGGAGCCGACGAACCAGGTCGAGGCGGGTCTTGCCGATCTGTGGGCGCGGACGGTGCCGAGCATGTCGGCGGACTGGCGGGCGCGGTTCGCCGAGTCGACCGAGCATCTGCTGAACGAGTCGATGTGGGAGCTCGACAACATCAACGAGGGGCGGATCTCCAACCCCGTCGAGTACATCGAGATGCGCCGCAAGGTCGGTGGCGCGCCGTGGTCCGCGGGCCTCGTCGAGTACGCGGCGGACGCGGAGGTTCCCGCGTCGGTGGCTCATTCGCGGCCGCTGTGCGTGCTGCGGGACACCTTCGCGGACTCCGTCCATCTGCGGAACGATCTGTTCTCGTACGAGCGCGAGGTCGGCGACGAGGGCGAGCTGAGCAATGGTGTGCTGGTTCTGGAGACCTTTCTCGGCTGTACGACCCAGGAGGCTGCCGAGGCCGTCAATGATCTGCTGACGTCGCGGCTCAACCAGTTCGAGAACACGGCGCTGACCGAGGTCCCCGCGCTCTGCGCGGAGAAGGGGCTGAGTCCGCAGGAGTGCGCGGCGGTCGCCGCGTACACGAAGGGGCTCCAGGACTGGCAGTCCGGCGGCCATGAGTGGCACATGCGGTCGAGCCGCTACATGAACAAGGGTGTGACGACCGGGCCGTCCCTGTCCCTGTTCGACGGGGTGCTCGGGACATCGGCGCTCGACATCAAGACGCTGTTCGGCCGCCCGGCCGCCGCCCGGCTGCGCAGTCTCACGCATGTTCCGTTCCAGAAGGTCGGGCCTTCGCTGCTGCCCGACTTCGACATGCCGTTCCCGCTGGCGCTGAGTCCGCACCACGAGGACGCCCGGCGGAAGTCGGTGGAGTGGGCGGGCCGGATGGGGCTGCTCGACGACATCTGGGACGAGCCGATGCTCGTCGGTTTCGACTTCGCGCTCTGCTCGGCGGGCCTGGACCCGGACGCAACCCCCGAGGAGCTGGAGCTGAGCGCCGAGTGGCTGACCTGGGGGACGTACGGGGACGACTATTACCCGATCGTGTTCGGGCGGCCGCGCAATCTCGTGGGGGCGAAGGAGGCGACCGGGCGGCTGAAGGCCTGTATGCCGGTCGACGATCCGGCCGCCGGCGCGGCGGTCGCGGTGAGCCCGATGGAGCGGGCGCTCGCCGATCTGTGGGGGCGGACCGCCGGGCCGATGGGCCCCGAGGCGCGGGCGTCCTTGCGCGAGGCGCTCGACATCATGCTCGACAGCTGGCTGTGGGAGCTGCACAACCAGGCACAGCACCGGATTCCGGACCCCGTCGACTACCTGGAGATGCGGCGCCACACCTTCGGCTCCGAGCTCACCATGCTGCTGTGCCGGCTGCGGCACAAGGGGGATCTGCCGGCGGAGATCTACCGCAGTGGCACGGTGCGCAGCCTGGAGAGCTCGCTGATGGACTACGGGATGCTCATCAACGACCTCTTCTCGTACCAGAAGGAGATCGAGGTCGAGGGCGAGCTGCACAACATCAACCTGGTCGTGCAGAACTTCTTCGGCTGCGACTATCCGACGTCCGTCAGGATCGTCGACGATCTGATGCGCTCGCGGCTGCGCCAGTACCAGCATGTGAGGGAGCACGAACTTCCCCTGCTGTACGAGGACTTCGGCCTGGACCAGAAGGGCCGGGCGGCTCTTGAGGCCTATCTGCGGGAGCTGGAGGACTGGGTCGCCGGAATCCTGCACTGGCACCGGAGCGTGCGTCGCTACGGGGAGCAGGATGTGCACCACGGTGCGGGTACGGCATCGGCGCGCCGCGACGTGCCCCAGGTGGCGGACGGGTCGGCGGGCCCGGCGGGGCTGGGCGGGCCGACCGGGATCGGTACGTCGGCGGCCCGGATCATCTCGCAGCTCGCGGCGGGAGCGACGGGCGCCGGGGCCGGCGCAGGGGCAGGGGCTGTGCGGCTGTGACGGCTGCTGAACGACAGCCCGTGAGCGTGGGGGCCCGCCGTGTGGACGACACGGTGGGCCCGGCGGCTGTCAGCCCTGCTGGAAGAGCTCCGCGGGGAGCGGCTTGAGCAGCGCGTAGAGATCGTCGGTGATCGGGCGGTCCCAGCTGGCGATCGTCACGAGGACGTTGTCGCTGCGGTCGAACTGCACGCAGGAGATCCGGCTTTCGGAGATCTTGACCCGCCGCACGATCAGCAGATTGTCGCCCTGCATCACCGGGACGTCCTCGGTGCCGGTGACCGTGACCTCCTCGTCGTTCTCCAGCGCGACGAGGAGCTGGGCGACCTCGAAGGGGACCTGGCCCTCGCCGAGCTCCCTGGCGGGCGAGCCCTCGGGGAGATTGCCGATGATCATCGCGGGCCCGCGGCCGCCGAACAGGTCGTAGCGCAGGAACACACCCTGGCAGCTGCCGTCGGGCGCGGGCAGCAGTCCCGCACCGAGATTGCCGGGCCAGTCCCCCGGGTCCATGGCCAGGACATCGAAGTCCGGGCCGGCGGGAGTGGCGGCGCTGCGGCGGCGGAGGAAGGACATGCCGCAATGGTACGTGGACCGGGGCGCCCTCCGGCGACCCGGGTACGGCCGTCCGCGCCGTCACACCGGGTGGCCGGGCGGGGTCCGTGCGTGCCTCCGTACGCACCCCTGTCGCGACGTCCGTCCGTGCCGTCGAAGCCCGCCCGGCGCCGGTCAGGTGAGGTCGAACTCCCCTTCGCGTGCGTTGAGTACGAAGGCCCGCCACTCGGCCGGGGTGAAGATCAGCGACGGGCTCTCGGGCCGGCCCCCGTTGCGCATCGCGATGAAACCCTCGACGAAGGCGATCTGGACGTCACCCGCCCCCTGGGTGCCCGACTGCCAGTCGGCCTGGCTGAGGTCGAGTTCCGGCTTGTCCCAGCCCGCGAACGGCTGATGGGTGGTGGTGATGATGCTCTCGGCCACGTCCGTGCTCCTCCCGGTTCGTCGTCCGCGCTCAGACTATCGATCGCCGCCGGTCGGGGACAGGCCGCGAAAAGGCTGCCCGGGGCGGCGGGATCAGTTCGCCGGGGGCTCCGCGCCGACCAGCCACATGGCGAAGAACTGCGCGCCGCCACCGTAGGCGTGGCCGAGCGCCTTGCGGGCGCCGTCCACCTGGTGCTCGCCCGCCGCCCCGCGCACCTGGAGCGCCGCCTCGGCGAAGCGGATCATGCCTGAGGCACCGATGGGGTTGGTGGACAGGACCCCGCCCGACGGGTTCACGGGAAGATCGCCGTCCAGCTCGGTCACCCCGGACTCGGTGAGCTTCCAGCCCTCGCCCTCCGCGGCGAAGCCCAGGTTCTCCAGCCACATCGGCTCGTACCAGGAGAACGGGACGTACATCTCCACGGCGTCGATCTCGCGACGCGGGTCGGCGATGCCGGCCTGCCGGTACACGTCGGCCGCGCAGTCCTTGCCCGCCTGCGGTGAGACGAAGTCCTTCCCGGCGAAGAGCGTGGGCTCGCTGCGCATCGCGCCGCCGTGCACCCAGGCGGGCGGCCGGGGCGCGCGGGCCGCCCCCGCCCGGTCGGTGAGGATCATCGCGCACGCGCCGTCGGAGGACGGGCAGGTCTCCGAGTAGCGGATCGGGTCCCACAGCATCGGGGACGCCTGCACCTTCTCCAGGGTGATGTCGTGCTCGTGGAGGTGTGCGTACGGGTTCTTCAGCGCGTTGCGGCGGTCCTTGTACGCGACGAGGGAGCCGACCGCGTCCGGGGCGCCGCTGCGGCGCATGTACGCCCGGACGTGCGGAGCGAAGAAACCACCGGCGCCGGCGAGCAGCGGCTGCTGGAACGGGATGGGCAGGGACAGGCCCCACATGGCGTTCGATTCGGACTGCTTTTCGAAGGCGAGGGTGAGCACGGTGTGGTGGACGCGCGCCGCGATCAGGTTCGACGCGACGAGGGCGGTGGAGCCGCCGACCGAGCCGGCGGTGTGGACGCGGAGCATCGGCTTGCCGACGGCGCCGAGCGCGTCGGCGAGGTAGAGCTCGGGCATCATGACGCCCTCGAAGAAGTCGGGCGCCTTGCCGATGACGACGGCGTCGATGTCCGCCCAGGTCAGGTGGGCGTCGTCCAGCGCGCGGCGGGCGGCCTCGCGGACGAGGCCGGCGATGGAGACGTCGCGCCGGGCGGCGACGTGCTTGGTCTGGCCGATGCCGATGACGGCCACGGGCTCCTTGCTCATGACTCCCCCTCCAGTACGGCGACCAGGTTCTGCTGCAGGCACGGACCGGACGTGGCGTGGGCGAGGGCCCGGTCGGACGCACCGCGGTGGATACGGGCGGCGGCCTCGCCCAGCCGGATGAGGCCCGTGGCCATGACCGGGTTGGCGGCGAGCGCTCCGCCGGACGGGTTGACTCTCACCCTCTCGTCGAGCTTGAGGGCTTTGCGGAGCACGACCTCCTGGGAGGTGAAGGGGGCGTGCAGCTCGGCCGTGTCCACGGGCCGTTCGAACGCTCCGGCGCGCTCGGCGGCGAGGCGGGTGGAGGGCGAGTCGGTGAGGTCGCGTACGCCGAGGCCGTGCGCTTCGATCCGGTGGTCCATGCCGCGGATCCAGGCGGGCCGTTCGCACAGTTCCCGCGCCTTGTCCCCGGCCGCCAGGATGACGGCGGCGGCGCCGTCGCCGACGGGCGGGCAGTCGCCGGTGCGCAGGGGCCGTACGACGTAGTCGCCGTGTTCCCGGCGGCGGCCGCGCAGCTGGGCGTGCGGGTTGGCGGCCGCGGCGGTGCGGCTGCGGGCGGCGATGCCGGCGAGTTCCTGTTCGCTCGTGTGGTCCGCGTCGATGAGCGCCTGGGCCTGGAGCGCGGCGAGGGCGACGGAGTCGGGCCACAGGGGTGCGAGGTAGTACGGATCGAGCTGGCGGGTCAGGACGTCGCGTACGGAACCGGGTGAGGACTTGCCGTACGCGTAGACGAGCGCGGTGTCGGCCTCGCCGGTCAGCAGCTTCACCCAGGCCTCGTAGAGCGCCCAGGCGCCGTCCATCTCGACATGGGACTCGGAGATGGGCGGCCAGGCGCCGACGCCGTCGAGGGCCATGGTGAAGGAGAAGGCGCGCCCGGCGAGGTAGTCGGACGAGCCGGAGCAGGTGAAGCCGATGTCGCCGGTGCGCAGTCCGGTCCGGTCGAGGACCTCGTGCAGCACGGGCATCAGCATCTCGACCTCGGAGAGCTCGTCGGTGCTGCGCCGGTGCTCGGTCTGGGCGAAGGCCACGACGGCGATGTCTCGGTCTGGCATGACTACAGCAGCTCCTTGTAGGTGTCGTAGTCGGCGTCCGGCTCGCCGGTGGGGCGGTAGTGGTCGGGGTGACGGCCGCCTTCGGTCCACACCGGCTCGACGCGCATGCCCATGCGCACCTGGTCGTAGGGGATGCCGCCGATGCGGCCGTGCAGGGCGAGGTCCGCGCCGTCGAGGGCGATGTGCGCGTAGACGTAGGGGACTTCGATGTCGAGGTTCTTCGCCTTGATGTTGACGACGCAGTACGTCGTGACCGTGCCGCGCGGGCCGACCTCCACCTGCTCGGACGTGGCGACGCCGCAGGTGGGGCAGGCGCCGCGGGGCGGGACGTACACCTTGCGGCAGGACGGGCAGCGTTCACCGGTCGTGCGGCGTCCGGCGAGGGCACCCAGATAGCGGGACTGGGCGCGGCCGGGGGTGTAGGTGTAGTCGAGCCGGGCGGGGGCGACGATGCGGGTGACGGGGTCGTCGAACTCCCCGTCGTGGGCCTGGGCGCGGTCCGTCCGCTCGCTGTCGTACGGCTCGAAGCAGGCGATGTCGGTGATGGCCCCGGTCCGCTCGGCCGCCCAGCGGACGCGCACGCGCATGCCCGTGTGGACGGCGTCGGGGCCGGGGACGTCGAGGGCGTGGAGGAGGGCGGTGTCGGCGCCGTCGAGTTTCACCAGCACCCAGGCGAAGGGGCCGGTCAGGGGCTGGCCGCGGCGGGGCTGCTGGTTCCAGGCCCAGGTGGTGACGGTGCCGGTGGGGGCGACCTCGACCAGGTCGCGTATCTCGTCGGCGGTCTCGGGGTCGTACTCGACGGGCGGGACGAGCACCCGGCCGTCGGAGGTCTTCACGCCGAGGACGGTGCGCCGGCGCAGGCCGGTGAGGAAGGCGGACTGGACGGGGCCGAGGGAGCGGGTGAAGGGGAACTCGACGACGAGGGGTGCGCGCAGCACCTCCGGTGCGGGGGTGGGGGGCATGTGCGGCTCCTTCCGTGGGTCGGCGGCTTACGGGCGGGGGTGGCGGTGGGGTGCTGCGCGGGGCTTTCTCCCCGCCCCGCCGGTTCCCGCAGTGTCGATTCGCGGCTCCGCCGCGTGGGGGGCGCTCCGCCCCGGACCCCGCTCCTCGAACGCCGGAGGGGCTGATCATGGCGGGCGGCTCACGCCCGGCGGTACACCGGGTCGCGTTTCTCCGCGAAGGCGCGGGCGCCTTCCTTCGCGTCGGCCGTGTCGAAGACGGGCCAGCCGCGTTTCAGTTCGGCCGCGAGCCCTTCGGTCTCCGTCATCTCCGCCGTCTCGTACACGGACGCCTTGACCGCCTCCACCGCGAGCGGGCCGCATGCGTTGATCTGCTCCGCGATGGCGAGGGCCCTGTCCAGGGCGGTGCCGTCCGGGACGACGTGGCCGATGAGGCCGATGCGCTCGGCCTCGGGCGCGGTGTAGGGGCGGCCGGTGAGCAGCATTTCGAGGGCGTGGGTGCGGGGGATCTGGCGCTGGAGGCGTACGGTCGAGCCGCCGATCGGGAAGAGCCCGCGTTTGACCTCGAAGAGTCCGAAGGTGGCGCTCTCGCCGGCGACCCGGATGTCGGTGCCCTGGAGGATTTCGGTGCCGCCCGCCACACAGTGGCCCTCGACGGCGGCGATGACCGGTTTGCGGGGGCGGTGGTGGCGCAGCATCGCCTTCCAGTGCAGATCGGGGTCGGCCTTCAGCCGGTCCCGGTACTGCTCGCCCTCCATCCCCTTTCCGGCCAGGGCCTTGAGGTCCATCCCCGCGCAGAACGAGCCGCCCGCGCCGGTGAGCACGATGGAGCGGATGCCGTCGTCCGCGTCGGCCGCGAGCCAGCCGTCGTACAGGCCGACCAGCATCGGCAGCGACAGCGCGTTCTTCGCCTCGGGCCTGCTGAGAGTGAGCACCAGCGTGGCGCCTTCGCGCCGCACGGTGAGGTGTTCCGTTCCCGCCATGACCGTCCTCCCGTCCCGGTTGCCGTTCCCGTTCCCGTTCCCGTCTCAAGACCTAGAACAGGTTGCAGTAGCCCAGGAGCCAGTTCAATAGTTTTCTGACAGTCAGTCAGATTTCTTTCTCCGGCCCCCTTCCCAGTTGGGTGCGGCAGCGCTCTAATGACCGCAGCCGGGGTCAGGAGGAATGGTGGAGTACAACCTTGCCGACCTGTTCGAGTCGGTCGTGGACGTGGTCGCGGACCGCGAGGCACTGGTCTACGTGGACCATCCCGGTACGGGTGCGGAGCGCCGGCTCGGCTACGCCGCGCTGGATGCCGCCGCGAACCGGATCGCCCACCATCTGGCCGACGCCGGGCTGAAGCCCGGCGAGCACCTCGGGCTGCATCTGTACAACGGCATCGAGTATCTCCAGACCGTCCTCGGCTGCCTCAAGGCGCGCGTCGTGCCGGTGAACGTCAACTACCGCTATGTGGAGGAGGAGCTGGTCTACCTCTACCGGGACGCGGACCTCGCCGCCCTCGTCTTCGACGCCGAGTTCACGGAGCGGGTCGCGGCCGCCCTGCCGCAGACGGAGAAGCTGCGGCATCTGGTGCGGGTGGGGACCCCGCCGCCGGGCGCGCCCGCCCTGGACTGCACGTCCTTCACGGACGCCGAGGCGGCCGGATCTCCGGAACGCGGCTTCGGCCCCCGCTCGGCCGACGACCAGTTCATCATCTACACGGGCGGCACCACGGGCATGCCCAAGGGCGTGATGTGGCGGCAGGAGGACCTGTTCTTCGCGGGGCTCGGCGGCGGTGCGCCGACCGGTGAGCCGGTGAAGCGGCCCGAGGAGCTGGCCGAGCGGGTGGCGGCGGGCGGCGACGGCATCACGTTCTTCCCCACTCCCCCGCTGATGCACGGGACGTCCACCCTCACCGCGTTCATCGGCTTCAACTTCGGGCAGCGGGTGGTGGTGCACCGCAAGTACGTGCCCGAGGAGGTGCTCCGCACCATCGAGAAGGAGCGGGTCACCTCGGTCTCACTGGTCGGCGACGCGATGCTGCGGCCGCTGATCGACGCGCTGAGCGGGCCGCTGAAGGGCACGGACCTGTCGTCCCTGTTCAGCGTCTCGTCGTCGGGCGCGATCATGTCGCAGACCGTGCGTGAGCAGTTCACGGCGCTGGCGCCCGACGTGATGCTGCTGAACAACTTCGGCTCGTCGGAGTCCGGCTTCAACGGCACGGCGACCGACGACTCCGGCCAGGACAAGGGGTTCCGGCTGCGCGTCAACGCCCGTACGCAGGTGGTCGACCCGGCGACGTACGAACCGGTGACGGCCGGCGAGCCGGGGCGTATCGCCCAGCGCGGCCATGTGCCGCTCGGCTACTACAACGACCCGGTGAAGACCGCCGAGACGTTCTTCCAGCGGGGCGACGAGCGGTGGGTGCTGCTCGGCGACATGGCGACGGTCGACGAGGAAGGCGTCGTCACCGTGCTGGGCCGTGGCTCGCAGTGCATCAACACGGGCGGCGAGAAGGTCTATCCGGAGGAGGTCGAGCAGGCGCTCAAGGCCCATCCGGACGTGTACGACGCGCTGGTGGCGGGGGTGCCCGACGCGAAGTGGGGCAACCATGTGGCGGCGGTGGTGCAGCTGCGCGAGGGGGCGGACGCGCTGGACCTCCAGGCCGTGCAGGCGCACTGCCGTACCCGGCTGGCCGGTTACAAGATCCCCCGGCAGCTGGTGGTCGCCCCGGCGATCCAGCGCTCGCCGAGCGGTAAGGCGGACTACCGGTGGGCACGGGCGGTGGCGACGGCGGACGCGGAACCGAACGCGGAGGCGTAACAGCAGCGCGGCGGGCGGGCGGCCGGTGGCGGGCCTGCGCAGAACGCGCGGAACGCCCCGGGCGGCCCTCGCGTCATGTCCGCCGCTTCCGCCTCTTCCGCCGCTCTCGTTGAGCATGCCCGCGCGGCCGTACGTATTCCCCGGCAGGCAGCAGCCAGCCACCTCCGGAGGACCCCCATGGCCGACGCCGGCAGCAACGTCACCGAGCTCTTCCGCGCGTCCACGGCGCACAGCCCCTCGTACTCGGCACTGAACAGGGCGGCGGCGAGCGGCGAGCGGACGATCACCGACTTCTGCATCCCCTGCAACCCGTACTTCCCGACGCCCGAGATGTTCGCCGAGCTGGGCGGACGGCTGCGGGAGATCCTCACGTACTACCCGAGCGGCGCCGACACGATCACCGCCGAGCTGTGCTCGGTGCTGGGCCTCAATCCGCAGACCGTCGCCATGGGAAACGGCTCGACCGAGCTGATCACGTGGATCGACCACTTGCTGGTGCGGGAGTCGCTCGCCGTGCCGGTCCCGACGTTCGGCCGGTGGACCGACCAGCCGATGGAGACGGGCAAACGGGTCGACATGTTCCCGCTGCCGGAGTCGAACGGGTTCGCGCTCGATCCGGCGTCGTTCGTGGACTTCGTACGGGCTCGGGGTTCGCGTACGGCCGTGATCTGCAATCCGAACAATCCCGACGGCGGCCTGCTGCCCCGGCACGGTGTCCTCGCGCTGCTGGACCGGCTCCAGGACCTGGATCTGGTCGTCGTGGACGAGTCCTTCCTGGAGTTCGCCGACGCGGAGGCGGACTCGAGCGTCGTCGCGGACGCCGTCCTGCGCCCGAACACGATCGTGCTGCGCAGTCTCGGCAAGAACTTCGGGCTGCACGGGGTGCGCTTCGGGTACCTCGTCGCCAACCCCGGGCTGGCGGGGCGCCTTCGTGCCGCGCTGCCCAAGTGGAACCTCAACTCCTTCGCGGAGACGGTGGTGTTCATGCTGAAGGAGCTTCCCAATGCTGATGTCAAGCCGCTGCCGTGACCGGTGGTGTGGCTTGGTAGCACGCACCGTCACGGATCATCGCCCACAGGACGTTG
>NZ_JBEPDM010000034.1:0-80132 GCF_040300305.1 Streptomyces sp. NPDC000410 | reverse complement strand
TTCAGCGCCGACGCGGCGTCCTCGCCGCCGACATCGCCGTACGAGTACTCCGTGCGGGACTTGACCGCCGAACTGACGTGGTCCATGTCCCTGCCGGCCTCGTCGAGTTGCTGAGCCTGGCCGGTCATACCCGCCTTGACCTGGTAGCCGTCCAAACCGCGTCTCCCCCGTGTGCATGCGATCGTGACCGCGAGCAGGCTAACACGCACCACACATACAAACGATCATATGCCTTTCGTCACGCACACCTCCTCCACGACACCCGCCCACGGCACGCCTGGGCGATCGCCCCGGTTCTGAAACGGTGGGTCAAGGGGCGTCCGGCAGGGCCTGTCGCAGGGCCGCGTCCAGTTCCCTCGCGAGCTGCTTCTCCGTTGGCGGGCTGTCGCCGAACAGCCGTCGCAGATGGGTGGTGAAGGTCTGGGTGAAGGCCCCGTAGTGCGGTGTACGGGGGCGTTCGACGGTCCTGCCCTCCAGCGCGGCCAGCAGTGTGGTCGACGCGTACCGGGGGCGGCAGTCGTCGCGCGGCATGCGGTCGGCGCTCTCCGCCGTCGAGGACGGGGCGGGGCAGGTCGCGAGGCGGCAGGAGACCTTGTCGTCCTTGTACGCGGAGGTGCGGGTGGCGGCGAAGCCCGCGTCCAGCAGGCAGCGTTCGCTGCTGGGGTCGGTGAGGAACGCGATGAGGTCCCGGGCCGCCTCGGCGCGCTCACCGGAGGCGGAGGCGGATGTGGTGAGGGCCAGGTTCTGGCCGCCCAGTACCGCCTTGCCCGGCAGCGGAGCGACACCGAGCTGGTCGGGCGTGAGGGACTGGTGCAGGGTGCGGTACGCGTACGGCCAGTGGCGCAGGAAGGTCGTTCGCCCGTTGGCGAAGTCGGTGAGGGACGCGGCCTCGTCGGAGCCGGGGGCGGCCGGCAGGAGGTACGACCTGTCGGTACGCCGCCGCAGCTCGTCCAGCCCGTCCTCCAGGGCGGCTGGGTCCGCCGTGTAGTGCCCGCGTTCGTCGGTGAGGCCCTGGTCCATGACCGAGGCGAAGGCCTCGATGCCGTTGACGGTCAGGCCCTCGTACTGGGCGAGCTGGGTGGTCCAGCCGGCCTGATGTCCGGGGGGCTCGGCCCGCTCGACGGTCCTGATGAGGTCGCGTACCTGCTCCCACGTCGTGTTCTCGTCCAGGCTGGTGTCCCGCACCCGCGCCCGTTCGAGATGGTCGCGGCGGTAGTAGAGCAGGCCGACGTCGGTGTTGAAGGGGATGGAGTAGACCTTGTCGTTCCAGCGGGCCGTGCGGGCGACGGAGGCGATGACGTCCTTGTCGACGAGACCGGCGTCCAGTTCCTGGATGAGCTCCGCCTCGGCGAACTCGGGGATCCAGGTCACGTCGAGGTTGACCACGTCGTAGCGGGCACTGCCGGACTGGAGGGCCCCGAGCAGCTGGCTGCGCTGCTGGTCGGCGGAGCCGGGGAGTTCGACCAGGCGTGCCTTGTACGTGTTGCCCGGCTTGGCCTCCCATTCCTCGATGAGCTTCTCCCGGATGCCGCCCTTGCCGGTCACGTCCCGGCCGCTGGCCACCAGGATCGTACGGCCGGGGTCCGCCACGCCGGATGGAGCGGGCGGCGTGCCGCCGTCCCCCGTGCACGCGCCGAGCGCGAGGAGGAGGAATGCGAGCAGGAACGCGGTGCGACGTGATGTCATGACCCCTCCCCCGTGCCGGTTCTGGCGACCTCGTTCCGCAGCCCCGCGACGAGGTCCGCCGCGCTGTCCAGGCACCGTCCACCGCTCGCCTCGGCGATCCGCTCGTCCGCCCGGCCCTTGGCGCAGCCGCCGACGTCCAGCGACGCCATGACGACCGGAACGCCGCCCTGGCGCAGGGAGGTGAGCAGTCCCTCCAGCCGGTCGCCGGAGGTGAGACGGTTGTTGTCCTCGTCGTCCGTGACGAAGACGATCAGCCGGGGGCTGTCGTCGCCCTCAGCCCGGCTGCCCACGGCGGTCAGCGCCGCACGCAGCGCGTTGTAGGGATCGGCCTCGTGGTCCACGACCCGCGCGCGGCGGATCGCGGCACCGGCCTCCGCGCGCCGCGGGTGCGTGCCGAGGGCCAGCAGCTCGGTGTACGGGCGGGTGGCACCGGGGGCCGACGCCACCGCCCAGGCGCCGTACGCGTCCTGGCCGCCCAGTCCGTCGAGGGACTGCTCGATGATGCCGGGGGCGCCGCCCGGTCCGTCCCACACGTCTTTCATCGACCCGGAGCTGTCCAGCAGGAACAGCACCCGGCCGGGGCCGTTGGCCCGGCGGTATCCGTCCAGGGCCTCGGCCATCGTGTCGGCGTCGGCGGGTTCCGCGAGCGGGCCCGGATCGGCGAGGGCGCCCGCGGCCGGCGGCGACGCGCCTTCGGCGGGCGGGGCGTCGCCCGGTCCGGCGCGGTAGCCGTCCGCAGTGAACACCGCGAGCCCGTCCGCGCCCGTCAGCCAGGCCCTCAGCCGCTCGACGGCGTCGTTCCTCGGCTCCTTGTCCCGCTCGGCACCGTCCCACGTGACGTGCACGAACGGCAGGGTGAGCAGGGGTACGTCGGCCGGGTACTCGGCCACGCGGGGCGCACGGGTCTGCCGTTCGCAGCCCACGCCCGTCTTCAGCAGGTGCTCCGGTACGAGCGCGGCGGTCTTCGTGTCGACCGCGTCCTGTTCGGGCAGGTGGCACAGCAGGGCACGGCCGTCGGGCCAGGGCCGTCCGGGCAGCAGGCTCCGCTCGACACCCGCCGCCGCGCCGGGCCGCTCCCCGTACAGGCCCATGGTGGCCAGCAGTCCGGAGTCGGTGTACTCGGGGTCGGTACGCGCCACGGTGGCTCCCGAGGCCCGTTCGCGCAGCGCCTGGACGAATTGGGCGAGCGGGCGGCCGGCGCGCCGGTCCTCGGTGGCCTCGGCCAGCCCTGCGGGGACGGCCAGCACCATCGGCGAGTGGGCGAACGGCTCGTACGCCTTCAGCCGCACCGACGACCCGCCGCCGTCGTCGGCCCGTGCCCGGTCGACGGAGGCGGCCGAGCCGGGAATCCAGATGTCCGGCTGGGGTCCCACGTCCCGCTGCGGATTGGCCTCGCTGTTGGGGTCCTGCCAGAAGCCGGAGGTGTTCCGGAAGGCGGCGACGGCGTCGGCGGCCCGCGCGCTGTAGACGGTGATGCCACTGCGCCGGCAGCCGCGGTCCCGGTTGTCGGGGGAGCCCAGGTAGGTGTCGACCGCCTTGCGTACGGTCGGCTCGGCGTCGGCGTCGGTGAGCAGCCTGAGCTCCAGGGGCGGTGTGCACGACGTCTGGTCGCCGTCGCCCTGCAGGGCGCGGATACCGGCGTACCCGAGCAGGACCGCCAGGACGAGCGCGACGGCCGCCCAGGCCGCCGGACGTGCACGGGACTTCCGCGCGACGGGCTCCTGGGCGACGGGCTTCGGGACGACGGGCTCCTGGGCGACGGGCTCCGGACCACCGGGCTCCTGGCCGCCGACGGGCAGCGCCGTGGTGTGCGGCACCGTCTGCCCGGCCACTCCCGCCACCGCCAGCACGACGTCGGCTCCGGTCGCCGGGCAGCTCTGCGGCACCCACGGCGTCCGTCTGGCCCGCAGGGTGGTGTGCTCGCGGGACATGTGCGTCGTGAGGGCGTCGGTGAGCGCCGCGAAGCCCACTTCGCCGCCGCGCCCGTCGACTCCCCCTTCGAGCAGGCGTACCAACGAGGCGGTGAACGGTGTGGCCCTCGCCCCGTCCCCCGCGTCGATCCGGTCGTTGGCCTGGACGCAGGCGAGCAGCGAGACGCGCCGGCGGTCGGCGGGCGGCAGCTTGTTCCACGCCGCCGACGCGTTGCCCGCGTAGCAGCAGTCGAGGATCACCACCACCTGCTCCGCCCCGGCCTGGCACAGCGCCGGGAGCACGTCGCTCCAGCGCACGGCCTGGAGGAACGCGGGCGGGCTGCCCGGCACGATCGTCGTGCCGGGCATGGCGAGCCACAGTTCGTCGGGCTCGTTGTAGCTGGACACCAGGCCGTGTCCGGCGAAGTACAGCAGGAGCAGACCGTCGGCCCGCTCCCGGGCGCGCATGAGGTCGCGGAAGAACGCGTCCGATCCCGGCGGGCTGCAGGTGGTGACGTCCTCCGGGCCGAAGACCCCGCCCGCCCCCAGCACCCGCGACAGCTCCGTGGCGTTGTGCCGGACGGCCGCGATGTCGCCGAGCACGCCCGACGGGTCCGGTGGCGACGGGGAGTTGTACTCCGGGACCGTGACGATCAGCGCGTGATTCACCCTTCCGCGCGGGTCGAAGCGCGCCACCGGGCTACCTCTCGTCGCGGTCCGATGTGACATCGAAGTCGGGCGGATCCTGCTCGCCGACCGACCGGCGGTTCGCACGCCACTCCCGCACCGCGCTCTTCGCCTGGTCCATCAGCTCGACGATGACGGCGGCGGCGACCCCCTGGACCACGATGAGCACGATCTCCATCCCGAGGCCCATCGGGGTGCCGTGCCCGTCCGCCGTGGGACGCTGCTGGACCCTCACCTCTCCGCCCGCGAGTTTCTCCTGCACGATCGGCTCACGGGTGAGCCAGGTCAGCAAGGCCTCGACGTCGTTCTGCGAGGTCTCCCGGACCGGCCTGATGCGGATCTCCCGCGCTGTCGCACCCTCCCCAGTTGTCATAACTCACCATCATGACACGGGAGTTGTGTTACGGCGCGATGCAGTCGTCCCACTCGGCGGTACGGTCGCACCACCTCTCCAGCAGGACGCGGTCATGGCCGACGGCGAGGAGACCGGCGCCGGTCTCGCGGCGGTACGTCTCGACCACGGCGACCAGGGCGGCCGTCGTCGAGGCGTCGAGCATCGCGGTCATCTCGTCGCACACCAGCCAGCGGGGACGCAGGACCAGGGCGCGGGCGAGACAGGCGCGCTGGAGCTGGCCGTCGCTGACCTCGTGCGGGCGGCGGGCGAGCAGGTCGTCGGTGAGACCGGTCGTCCGGGCCAGCTCGGCGGTGCGGGCCGGCGCCTCGTCCCTGCGGCCGGTGGCCCGCAGCGGCTCGGCGATCAGGTCGCGCAGCCGCAGCCGGGGGTCGGCGGACAGGCGCGGCTGCTGGAAGACGACACCGATCGCGGTGCGCAGGCCGCGCGGGGCGCGGTGGCGCCAGCCGCGCAGCTCCTCACCGTCCACGGCGACCCGACCGGCGTCCGGCCGGTGCAACAGCGCGGCGACCCGGGCCAGCGTCGACTTGCCGCACCCGCTGGGCCCCAGCAGACCGACGGCCTCACCGGCCGCGATGCTCAGCGAGGCACCCCGGAAGACGGGCGCCGCGCGGTCGTACCCGGCGGTGACGGCGTCGAGTTCAAGCATGCGTGGCCTCCTCGGCGTCGGCATGGTGGCAGGCGACGCCGTTCTCGAAGCGCGGGACCGCCTCGCAGGCGTCCGTCGCGCGGTCGCAGCGCGCGGCGAAGGCGCAGCCGTCCGGCAGCGCGCCCAGCTCCGGCGGCATGCCGGGGATCGGGGCGAAGTCCCGTTCCGGGAGGGCGGCGAGAAGGCCTCGGGCGTAGGGGTGGCGCGGTCCGGGGGGTGAACCGAAGGGGGGCGCGGGCGCCGAAGGGGAGGGCGCGCGGAGGTCCTGAGGAACGAAGGACCGAGCACGGTCGGCCGTCGGCGCACGCCCGGGCCCCCCGGAGGCGGACCGAGCCCCGAAAAAACGCGGGGCGTCGGTGAGTTCGACGATCCGGCCCGCGTACATGACGGCGACCCGGTCCGCGATCCGCTCGGCCGCCGCCAGGTCGTGGGTGATCAGCAGCAGGGCCCGGCCCTCGTCGGTGTGGCGGCGCAGTTCGTCCACGGTGCGCTCGACCAGGTCGCGGTCGAGCCCGGTGGTCGGCTCGTCGGCGAGCAGCAGTGGCGCGTCGCCGATGAGCGCGAGGGCGGTGGCGGCCCGCTGGGCGAGGCCGCCGGACAGCTCGTGCGGGTAGCGGTCGAGGTGTCCGGCCGGGAAGGAGGCGCGTTCGGCCGCGGCCACCGCGGCCTTCCGTACGTCCGCCCGGGGCGTGGCGGTCAGTTCGCGCAGTGTCTCCTCCAGCTGGGCGCGTACCGTCCGTACGGGGGTGAGGTGGGCGGCCGGGGACTGCGGTACGAGTCCGATGCGCCGTCCTCGTACCGTACGGGCGAGGGTGCGTTCGCCCGCGCCGAGCAGGTCGACGCCGTCGATCACCGCCGCCCCCGCGGTCTGCGCGTTGCCGGGCAGCAGGCCGAGCAGCGCGGAGGCGAGGACGGACTTGCCGCAGCCGCTCTCGCCGACGAGGGCCAGGCACTGCCCCGCCTCGAGGTCGAAGGTCGCGTCGGTGACGGCTGCGACGTGGCGGCGGCCGCGCATGCGGAAGCGTACGGACAGGTTCCGTACGGACAGAACGGGGCTCACAGCATCAGCTCCGATCGGCGGCGTGGGTTGATCCGCTCGCGCCAGGCGCCGGCGAGGCCGGCGATGGCGAGGGTCGGGACGATCAGGAAGAGGCCGGGGAAGAGCGTGGGCCACCAGTCGCCGGCGAGGAGGGAACCGCGCGCGGTCTGCACCAGGTTGCCGAGGCTGGCCTGGTGGGTGGGCAGGCCCAGGCCGAGGAAGGAGAGGGCGGATTCGTGCCACATCGCGTGCGGCACCATCAGCACGGCGGCGAGGCCGGCCTGGGGCAGTACGCCGGGCAGCAGATGGCGCACGGCCACCCGCCACCGGGACGCGCCGCCGGAGACGGCCGCGTCGATGTAGGGGCGGGAGCGCAGGGAGAGGACCTCGGAGCGGACGATACGGGCCGTCGAGAGCCAGTGCGTCAGCGCGACCGACACGATCACCGGCCAGATGCCCGGGCGGAACATCGCGACGATGAAGATCCCGAGCAGCAGGTGCGGCACGGACGCGAAGGCGTCCACGATCCGCATCACGACCCGGTCCGTCCAGCCGCCGGCGGCCGCCGCGGCGGCGCCGACCGCCGTGCCGACGACCGTGGCGACGAGCGCCGCGACGAGGCCGACGAGCAGCGAGACACGCAGGCCGTAGACGCAGCGCAGCAGCAGATCGCGGCCGAGATCGTCGGTTCCGAACGGGTGCGCGAGCGACGGCGGCTGGAGTTTCGCCGACAGGTCGACGGCCTGCTGGTCCAGCCCCGCCAGGGGCGGTACGACGAGCACGGCCAGCGCGACGGCCGCCACGACGGCCGCGGAGACAAGGACCCGGACCCGGCGGGTGGAGCGGCGGGTGCGCCCGTGTGAGCGCCAGATCGGCTCAGCCATCGAAGCCCACCCTCGGGTCGGCGAGTCCGTACAGCAGGTCGGAGAGGAGATTGCCGAGGAGCACCGCGGCCGTCGCGAGCACCGTCAGCGCCGCCAGCAGCGGGAAGTCGACGGCGGTGGCCGCCTGCACGGTGGCGGCGGCGATTCCGGGCCAGCTGAAGACCGTCTCGACGAGCAGCGCGCCGGTGATGAGTTCGGGTACGCGGGAGCCGATGAGCGTGAGCATCGGCAGCATCCCGGACCGCAGGGCGTGCCCGACGAGCACGGTGCGTTCGCTCAGGCCGCGGGCGCGGGCGCCGCGCACCGGGTCCTCGTCGAGGGCGTCGGCGACGCCCTGGCGTACGTACAGGAAGAACCACGGGAGCTGGGAGATCCCGAGCACACCGGCCGGCAGGACCAGGTGCGAGGCGACCTGGCCGAAGGTGACGGTGTCGCTCGCGGTGTCGGTGAGGCCGCCGGCCGGGAGCACGCCGAGCTCGATGGCGAAGAACCAGATGGCGAGCAGCCCGAGCCAGAACGCGGGGGCGGCCTCCAGGGTGTACGCGGCGGAGGTGACACCGCGGTCGAGCCAGCCGCCCTGCCGGCGCGCGGCGAGCACGCCGAGTGCCGTGCCGAGCAGGACGGCGACGGCGAAGGCGGCCGAGGCGAGGAGGGCGGACCAGCCGAGGCGTTCGGCGATGACGTCGGCGACGGGCTGCCGCATGACGCTGGAGTCGCCGAGGTCGCCGCCGAGCGCGGCGGTGAGCCAGTGCCACCAGCGGGCGGCGAGCGGCTGGTCGACGCCGAGGTTGGCGCGGATCTGGTCGAGGTTCTCCTGGGACGCGGTGAGTCCGGCGGTGCCCGTGTACGCCTTCACGGGGTCGAAGGGGGAGGCGGCGGCGACGGCGAAGACCGCGAAGGTGACCAGGGCGAGGACCGGGACGGCGGACAGGGTCCGCCGTCCCGTCATCCTGGCCATCGGCCCCCAGGGGAGGCGGCGGCTCACTTGCCCGGATCCCCCTGCCGCGGGGTCCAGTCCTCGACGTTCCACCACGGGCCGGAGGCGAGTCCGTGGTCGTGCGGCTCGACCTGGGTGGTGAGCCCGTCCCAGGAGTCGGCGACGACGTACACGTGGTCGATGTGGGTGAGGAAGGTGTAGCCGGGGTTCTTGACGAGTGCGCGCTGGACGGTGTCGTAGGCGGCCTTGCGGGCCGTCTTGTCGTTGGTCCTGCGGCCCGCGTCGAGGGCCTTGTCGACGGCGGGGTCGGCGTACCACGCCATGTTGTTGAAGCCGTCGCCGGCGAGGGCGGAGTTCAGCAGGGTGTACTGGTCGAAGTCGGGGTCGCCGGGCGCGCCGCCGCCCGCGAGGACCGCGTCGGTCTTCATACGCGGCTCGATGACCTCCCAGGTGCCCGCCTGGGTCCTGATGTCGATGCCGGCCTTCTTGGCGTCGGAGGCGTAGGCGAGGGCGTGGTCCTGGCGGAGCTTGTCGCCGGAGAGGTACCAGAGCGGGAAGGTGGCGCGGACGCCGTTCTTCTCCCGGATGCCGTCCTTGCCGGGCTTCCAGCCGGCGGCGTCGAGGATCTTCTTGGCCGCGGCGAGGTCGTGGCCGCGCTCGGTGCCCTTGGTGAACCACTCGCTGCCGGTGGGGACCGGGCCGTAGGCGGGTTTCCCGGCGCCCTCCAGGATCTTGTCGACCATGGTCTGCCGGTCGACGGCGATGTCGAGGGCCCGGCGGACCGCGGTGTCGCCGGAGACCTTGTTGTGGGTGGGCAGGGTGACGGTCCGGTAGTCGAACGACATCGCCTCGTACGTCTTCTTCGACGTGTCGCTCCTGAAGCCGCTCGCGAGGTTGGGCGGCAGGATCGCACCGTCGAGGTCGCCGGAGCGCAGCCGGGTGGCGCGGACGTCGTCGTCCTTGATGATCGCCATGGTGAACTTCTTCACCTTGGGCGCGCCGCCCCAGTAGTGGGGGTTGGCCTTGAAGCTCAGCTTCTCGCCCCTGGACCAGTTGGTGAGGATGTACGGGCCGGTGCCCACGGGCGCGGTGGTGAAGGGGCCGGTGTTGACGTCCTGCTTCGCGGCGATGTGCTGGGGGGCGATGGGCAGGACGGTGCGCTCGGCGAACGGGGCGTAGGGGTACTTGAGGGTGAAGACGACCGTGTCGTCGCCCTTGGCCTCGACGGCCTTGACCGCGTCGAGTTCCGTCTTGGACGGGTTGTTCGTCTTCTTGTCGAGGATGGTCCGGTAGGTGAAGACGACGTCCTCGGCCGAGAAGGGCTGCCCGTCGCTGAACGTCACGCCCTTGCGGAGCTTGTACGTGTACGTGAGACCGTCCGCGCTCACCTCGGGGAGCGCGGCGGCGAGGGCGGGCCGCAGCTTCATGGCGCCGTCGAAGGTGAGGAGGCCGTCGAAGATCTTGGAATTGCCGTCCTTGCCGTAGCCGAGGAGCGGGCTGAGGCTGTCCGGTTCGTAGGCGATACCGACGACGGCCGAGTCCTTGGCGGCCTTTGATCCGGCGCTGCCCGGGGCCGAGCAGGCCGCCGCGGTGATGGCCAGCGTGGTGGCCAGCGTCGCGGCGGCCATGCCGCGTATCGATCGGGCGGTCATGGATCCCACACCCTTACTCAAGATCAGATGCTGTTGCGAACGATTCGCAATTAAACATCATGTAGAGGGGTGGGTCTGACCGGTGCCCCTTACTGGGCGGGACACCTCCCAGGAGAGCACGGCCTACCGGGGAGCGGGCAGGGCGACCAGCTCCGCCAGGACCCCCTTGTGGTGGCCCGGCGAGCCGAGCGCGAGCTCGTCGGACTTGGCGCGCTTCAGGTAGAGGTGGGCGGGGTGCTCCCAGGTCATGCCGATGCCGGCGTGCAGCTGGACGCACTCCTCGGCGGCGCGGGTGGCGACCCGCGAGCAGTGGGCCTGGGCGACCGACACCGCGAGGGCAGCCTCGTCGCTGCCGGTGGCCAGGGCGTCCGCGGCGTTCCGGGCGGCGGCGCGGGCACCGACGACCTCCAGCCACAGCTGGGCCATCCGGTGCTTGAGCGCCTGGAAGGAACCGACCGGCCGGTTGAACTGGTGCCGCTCCCGGGTGTACCGGACGGTCTCCTCAAGACACCATTCGGCGACCCCCAGTTGCTCGGAGGCGAGCAGCCCGGCCCCGGCGAGCAGGCCGCGTTGTACGGCGGTCCGCGTCGCCGCGGCGTCCGCGAGCCGCGTGGCGGGGGCGCCTTCGACGGTCACGGTCGCGAGCGGGCGCGTCAGGTCGAGCGGGGTCTGCGGGGCGAGCGTCGCGTCCTCCCGCCGCACCGCGTACAGCCCGTCCGGCCTCGGCACCAGGAGGACGTCGGCGACGGCGGCGTCCGCGACCGCGCGCACCGGCCCCTCGGGAAACTCCTCGCCGACGGCGGCCGCGGTGAGCGGGAGCGCGAGGACCGCGATCGTGCGGCCCGCGGCCATGTCCCGGAGCAGTTCCTCGGGCGCCTCGCCGCCGAGGGCCAGGAGCGTCCCGGTCGCGATGACGGAGCTGGTGAGGTACGGCGCCGGGGTCACGGCCCGGCCGAGCTCCTCCAGCACCACCGCGGCCTCGCGGTGGGTGGCGCCCTGGCCGCCGAGCTTCTCGGGTACGAGGAGTCCCGCGGCGCCGATCCCGGCGGCGAGGGACGTCCACAGGCCGGCGTCGTACGGCCGGCCGGTCTCGGCGCGCGCGAGGAGCGCCGCCGTGTCGGAGCGGCCTGCGAGCAGGGAGCGTACGGCTGCCCTCAGGTCGTCCTCGGCCTCGGAGTACAGCAGGTCGGGCTGTGCGCTCGTGGTGCTCGTCGTGCTCATCGGGCGAGATCCTTCCAGGCGACGTCCTTGTCGTTGCGGGGTTCGGCGGGCAGGCCGAGGACGCGCTCGGCGACGATGTTGAGCAGCACTTCGCTCGTGCCGCCCTCGATGGAGTTGCCCTTGGCGCGCAGATAGCGGTAGCCGGCGTCACGCCCGGTGAAGTCGACGAGTTCGGGGCGGCGCATCGTCCAGTCGTCGTACAACAGGCCTTCCTCGCCGAGGAGTTCGACCTCCAGGCCGCTGATCTCCTGGTTGAGGCGGGCGAACGCGAGCTTCGTGCCGGAGCCTTCGGGGCCGGGCTGTCCGGCCACGAGCTGCTGGCGCAGCCGTTCGCCGGTGAGCCGGGCGACCTCCGCCTCCACCCAGAGCGTGAGCAGGCGCTGGTGCAGATCGTGGGTGCGCAGCTCGGGGCGGTCGCGCCAGGTTTTCGCGACGGTGCCGATCATTCCGCCCTCGCGCGGCAGGCGCATGCCTCCGATCGAGACGCGCTCGTTCATGAGAGTGGTCTGGGCGACCTTCCAGCCGTTGCCGACGTCACCAAGGCGGTGGGCGTCCGGGATCCGGACGCCGGTGAGGAAGACCTCGTTGAACTCGGCCTCGCCGGTGATCTGGCGCAGCGGCCTGACCTCGACGCCCGGGTCGGTCATGTCGCAGATGAAGTAGGTGATGCCGCGGTGCTTGGGCACGTCGGGGTCGGTGCGGGCGATGAGGATCGCCCAGCGCGCCACGTGGGCGCTGGACGTCCACACCTTCTGGCCGGTCACGATCCAGTCGCCGTCGACGCCGTCGCGTACGGCGCGGGTGCCGAGCGCGGCGAGGTCGGAGCCCGCTCCTGGTTCGCTGAACAGCTGGCACCACACCTCCTCGCCGACCCACAGCGGCCGCAGGAAGCGCTGCTTCACCTCCTCGGAGCCGTACGCGAGGATCGTGGGCGCGGCCATGCCGAGGCCGATGCCGATGCGGCGCGGATCGTTGTCGGGGGCGCCCGCGGCGGCCAGTTCGGCGTCCACGACGGGCTGGAGGGAGCGGGGGGCGCCGAGGCCGCCGAGCCCTTCGGGGTAGTGCACCCAGGCGAGTCCGGCGTCGAAGCGGGCCCGCAGGAAGTCCGTGCGGCCGGTGGTGGCGGGCGGGTGCGCGGCGAGCAACCCCCGTACGCGGGCACGCAGTTCGGCTGCGTCGGTCATGCGTTGGCTCCTTCCGGGACGACGACGAGACGGCCGGTGGTGGTGCCGTCGGCGACGCGCTGGACGGCGTCGGCGGCGTCCTTGAGGGCGACCCGGTCGCTGACGAGGGGCTTGATCAGGCCCTTGGCGGCGTAGTCGGTGAGGGTCTCGTGGCAGCGCAGGACGGCGCGCGGGTCCCGGTGGTTGTAGAGGCCCCAGTGCAGCCCGACGATGGAGTAGTTCTTGACCAGGGCGTGGTTCAGCGCCGGGGCGGGGATGGTGCCGCTCGCGAAGCCCACGACGACGATCCGGCCCTCGAACGCGACGCATTTGGCGGACTTGGCGTACGCGTCGCCGCCGACGGGGTCGTAGACGACGTCGGCCCCGCGGCCTCCGGTCGCCTCCTTCACGGCGGCGACGAGGTCCTCGGAGCGCCGGTCGACGACGACGTCGCAGCCGAGCTCGCGCGCGACGGCGGCCTTCTCGGGTCCGCCGACGACTCCGATGACGGTGGCGCCGGCCGCCTTGCCGAGCTGCACCGCGGCGCTGCCGACTCCGCCCGCGGCGGCGTGCACGAGGAGGGTCTCCCCCTCCTCCAGGTGCGCCCGGCGGTGCAGCCCGAACCATCCCGTCTGGTAGCCGATGTGCAGCGCGGCGGCCTGCGCGTCGTCGAGCGCCTCGGGCGCGGGCAGCACGCCCGCGGCCTCGGCGACGGCGTACTCGGCGAGCCCGCCGTGCGGCAGGGCGGCCGTGGCGATGACCCGCCGGCCGTCCTCGGTCTCACCGCAGAACTCCACACCGGGCGTGAACGGCAGCGGCGGGGTGATCTGGTACTTGCCACGGGCCAGCAGCGCGTCGGGGAAGTTGATGTTCGCGGCGCGCACCCTGATCAGGAGCTGCCCCTCGCCCGGCTGCGGCCGGTCGACGTCCTCGAGGCGCATCACCTCGCTCGGCTCGCCGTTCCGGTGCACTCGCCATGCCTGCATTGGGGCCTCCGCGGGGTGTTGGGCGTACCACAGCCGAGAGGCATACTAAGCGGTCGCTTGCCCCTGTGGGAACACCCCGCCGCTCCCCTGCTCCTCCGTCCTGCCGGGCGTCCCCCGTTCAGCCGCTCTTCGGCCGCGCCCGTACGTGCATCCGCTCGCCCTGCGGCCCGAACAGGCTCAGGAACTCCACCGGCCCGCCGTCGGCCGACCCGAACCAGTGCGGTACGCGCGTGTCGAACTCCGCCGCCTCCCCCGCGCCCAGCACCACGTCGTGCTCGCCGAGCAGCAGCCGCAGCCGCCCGGAGAGGACGTACAGCCATTCGTAGCCCTCGTGCGTGCGCTGCTCGGGTTCCCCGGCCGCGGACTCCTGGACGATCTTGTACGCCTGGAGGCCGCCCGGCATCCGGGTCAGCGGGTACATCGTGCGGCCGGAGCGGACGATCGGCTTCGGGCGGACGCGGGGGTCGCCGACCGGCGGGGCGCCGACCAGTTCGTCGAGCGGCACCCGGTGGGCGCGGGCGATGGGCAGGAGCAGTTCCAGACTGGGCTTGCGGCCGCCGGACTCCAGCCGCGAGAGCGTGCTCACGGAGATCCCGGTGGCCGCGGACAGGGCGCTGAGCGTGGCTCCGCGCTCCCTTCGGATGCGGCGGAGCCGGGGGCCCACCTCGTTCAGTACGGCGTCGAGCCGTCCGTCGTCGTCGCTGTCGTCTGCCATGCGTCCATTGCAGAAACGGCAACAGCGTTTGTCAATCCCGTCAGCGGCCGAACACCTCGAAGGTCACGGCCGGCCTGCCGCCGAAACGCGCGGCGGCCGCCTGCGCCTTGCCCGTCAGGAAGGTGCGGCAGTACGTCTCGGGGTCCTCGTCCGTGAGCGCCTCGATATAGGAGCGGTGCTCCATCAGGGAGCGCACGGAGCGGTCGAGGCCCGGAGTCGCGTCGACCGCGTGGGTCGGCGTGGACGTGCTCGCGACGGCCACCCAGCGCACCCCGTTCCACGGCTCGAGGCCCTGGTCGGTGAGGAGTTCGGGGAATATCCACCGGTTGCCCGCGTCCGCCGCCGCGTCGAGGGTGGCCCGGCCGACGGCCCGGTGGTCCGGGGTGTTCCACGCGCCGCCCACGGCCGGGCCCCAGGTGTCCCGGTGGTTGAGCGTGACGACCAGCTCGGGGCGGTGCCGGCGGATCGCGGCGGCGATGTCCCGGCGCAGCGCGAGGCCGTACTCGATCACGCCGTCCCGGTGGCCGAGGAACTCCACCCGGGTCACGCCGACGACCGCGGCGCTCGCCCGCTGCTCCGCCTCGCGCAGCGGTCCGCAGACGGCGGGGTCCATGCTGTCGATGCCGGCCTCACCACGGCTGGCCAGCAGATACGTGATGTCCTTGCCGCTGTCCGTCCATCCGGCGACGGCCGCGGAACAGCCGTATTCGAGGTCGTCCGGGTGGGCGACGACGGCGAGCGCGCGCGTCCAGTCGTCGGGCATCGCCGCAAGCTGAGGTTCAGTCATGCCGGGAGCGTAGCGGGGGACTTCTCACGTCTCGTCGCGGACCAGGGCGAGGAGGCGGTCCAGCACCCGCGCGCCGCCGGCGCGGACGCCGTCGTGCTCGAACTCGTCGGTGACCCAGGTGCGCAGTCCGCACACGGCGCGGGCCGTGGCGAGGGAGTGGGCGGTGTCGACGTACAGGTCCTCGTGGTAGACCGCCGCCGCCACCGGGACCTCGTTGGCCGCGAGCTGCCCCGTGTCGTACAGCGGCGGCCAGTCGGTGCGGGCGGCCAGCAGCTCGGCGGCCTCACGCAGCGGCCGCAGGGCGGGGTCGGTCTCGAAGTGCCAGGGGTGGACGGTCTCGCCGGTGAACAGCAGCGGTCCGTCGCCCGCGAGGGCCTTCGCCGTGTCGAACTGCGGGAACTCGGTCCGGACCCGCTCGGCCGCCCAGGCGGTGGGCCCGTGCCCCTGGGCGTAGATCGCCTCGTGGAGCACGGCGTACAGCGGATGGGCGGCGTACGAGAGGGCGGCGAGGGCCGCCTCCTGGAAGGTGTCGGAGAGCTCCTCACCGCCGGCCGTGCGGAGGAACGCGTTCTCCAGCAGATAGTGCAGCTGGTGGCTGCCGTCGCCGGTGCCGAGCAGGATGCCCAGCGACTGGAACGCCTCGGGCGTCAGGACGTACCCGCCGGGCAGCACGGTCCGCTTCTGCGCGAGGTGCTCGGCGATGCGGCGGGCGCGGTCGACGTCCTGCGGGTAGCGGGCGTAGTGGCCTTCGTTCTTGCGCCGCATCCGGGGGTACGCCGCCCGGTACACGTCGTCGGCGCCCACGTCGAGCCCGGGGAGCCCGCCCGTGATCAGGACGGTCCGCAGGCCCTCCGGCGCGGTCGACAGGTAGTGGGTGGCACAGAAGCCGCCGAAGCTCTGGCCGAGGACCGTCCAGCGCGCCCCGCCGGTCAGCTGGCGTCGTACGGCCTCGCAGTCCGCGACGATGCTGTCGGCCCGGAAGTGCGTGAGGTACGCGGCCTGCTCCCGCGGCCCGCCGCGCAGCGGCAGGGTCTGCCGGTTGGCGGGGGTGGACAGTCCGGTGCCGCGCTGGTCGAGCATCAGGACCCGGAATTCCTGGACCGCGCGCCCGAGCCAGGCCTGCTTGCCGGCGAAGCGCCGGGCGCCGAAGCCGGGCCCGCCCTCCAGATAGACCAGCCAGGGGAGCTCGGCGCCGGCCCGGGTACCGGAGGCGATCTCCCGGCCGTAGAGCCGGATCTGTTCCCCGGCGGGGTCGGCGTGGTCGAGCGGGACGGTGAAGTGGCGGTCGGTGAGGACGAGGCCCGGCTGTCGGTAACTGGTCAACGCTGCTCCCGTTCGGTGCGCCCCCGCTGCGTTTCAGTGCATCACAGGTGGCGGCGGGGGCGCACCAAGGTGGCAGCCGGGCGGCCGCTCAGCCGGTCGGGAAGTTGTCCGCGGACCTGATCCGGTCGCGGATCCAGACTCCGGCCGGCTTGAGCGGGCCCGTACCGGTCCAGGGGCCGTCGCCGGCGCAGGTGCCGCTCTTGAAGACGGCACCGCTGCGGTGGTCGTCGGAGTAGTTCCAGTTGGTCCAGCTGATCTTCTTGCTCGCCATGAGGTCGAGGTACTTCTGCGACATCGTGAAGTCGTTGCCGCCCTCACCCGCGTAGTTCTGGGTGCCGAACTCGGTGACGAACATGGGCAGCTTGTCGGCGGCCCGGGAGAGCGTGTTCAGGTACTCCTCGCGGTGCGAGTAGGCGTAGAAGTGGAAGGTGTACATGATGTTCGAGGCGTTCACCGGGTTGCCGACGACCTCCGACTCGTTCGCGCCCTCGGAGACGCCGAGCGAGGACCAGGCGCGGGTGCCGACCAGGACCGGGGCGTTGCCGTCGATGTTCCGGATGACCGGGATGATCTGTTCGGCGTAGCTCTTGACCCTGGACCAGGCCACGCCGCTCGGCTCGTTGGCGATCTCGTAGAAGATGTTCTTCTTGTCCTTGTGGCGGCTCGCGATCGCGGTGAAGAAGGTCCTGGCCCGGGACAGGTTGTACGTCGGGTCGCCCGGGTCGAGCATGTGCCAGTCCACGATCACGTACATGCCGCGCGCGGTGGCCTGGTCGATCAGCGCGTGGGCGAGGTTGGTGAACTTCGCCGGATCGGTCGCGTAGCCGCCCTCCTGGACGTACGTGGAGACGCGCAGGACGTCGGCCTTCCAGTCCTTGGCGAGGGCGTCCAGCGACCCGCCCGTGAGGCACTGCGCGTACCACTGGGTGCCGTGGGTGCTCATGCCGCGGAGCTGGACGGGCTTGCCGTACTGGTTGCAGAGCTTGGTCCCGCAGACCGACAGCCGGCCGTTGACGGCGACCGGGGTCCCGCCCGTGGGCGGCGGGGTGGTGGAGGTCTCCACGGCCAGGTGGTCGACGTTGGGGCCGCCATTGGCTGTGGTGGCGGCGGCCCGGATCGTGTTGCTACCCGCCTTGAGCCGGGCGGTGAGGCTCGTGGTGGTCCAGGAGGTCCAGGCGCCGGTGCCGCCGAACGCCTTGCCGGTGGCGGCGGGGGCGCCGTTGACCGTGATGTCCATGGCGCGGTTGGCGGTGGTGCCGTTGGCGTAGCGGAGGGTCAGGGTGGCGCTGCCCGCCTGTGCGGCGTCGACCGTCCATGCGACGGAGGACCCGGTGAGGTTGTCGTAGTTGACGAAACCGGTTCCGGTGAAGCCGGCATGGTTGGACTCCGCGGCGCCCTGGGATATGACCGCGTTCTCGGCTTCGTGGACGACCGCCGCGGCGGGTGCGGCCCCGGCGGCGGGGGCCGCCGGGGCCACCGGAGCGGTGGTGAGGCCGAGGAGCAGCGCCGCTACGGCGGCGGCGGTTGCGGCGGCACCTCCGATCGCGCGTGAACTGGGACGAGCCGGTCTCATGGGGGTCTCCATGGAGAGAGGGACTGGCAGGAAACTTTCCTAACTGTCTAGATAGCAGCCCCGCTCACGCCCTCGCAAGGGTCATGACAACAGACGCCGTTCAGCCTGCTGACCGGATGTCGCCCCGCTCCGGCCCGTGTGCGCGCCGCGCCCGCCGCGCCTAGCGTGGACCCATGATCCGGTTCGAACAGGTCAGCAAGGTCTACCCGGATGGCACCACGGCCGTCGACGGCCTGTCGTTCGAGGTCGCCGAAGGTGAACTGGTTACGCTCGTGGGCCCGTCCGGCTGCGGCAAGACGACCACGATGATGATGGTCAACCGGCTGATCGAACCGACCTCCGGACGGATCCTCGTCGACGGCGAGGACATCTCCCGTGTCGACCCGGTCCAGCTGCGCCGCCGCATCGGGTACGTGATCCAGCAGGTCGGCCTGTTCCCCCACCGCACGGTCCTCGACAACACCGCGACCGTCCCCGCCCTCGTCGGCTGGAAGAAGGCGAAGGCCCGTGCCCGCGCCGCCGAGCTGCTCGACCTGGTCGGCCTCGACCCCGCGACGTACGGCCCGCGCTATCCGGCGCAGCTCTCGGGCGGCCAGCGCCAGCGGGTCGGCGTGGCCCGCGCGCTGGCGGCCGATCCGCCGGTGCTGCTGATGGACGAGCCGTTCGGCGCGGTCGACCCGGTGGTGCGCGAGCGGCTGCAGAACGAGTTCCTCGGCCTGCAGGAGACGGTCCGCAAGACCGTGCTGCTGGTGACCCACGACATCGAGGAGGCGGTGCGGATGGGCGACCGTATCGCCGTGTACGGGCAGGGCCGCATCGAACAGTTCGACACCCCGGGAGCCGTTCTCGGCAATCCGGCGACCGCCTACGTGGCCCGCTTCGTGGGGGCGGACAGAGGGCTGAAACGGCTGTCGGTCACGGCGGTCGAACCGGACGACCTGGAGGAACCGCCCGTCGCCCGGCTGGACGAGCCGGCCGCGGACGCGGCGGCCCGGCTGCGCGCCGAGGACGCCCGCTGGGCGGTGGTGCTGGGCGGGCACGGCGAACTGCACGGCTGGGTGTCGGCCGACTCGCTGAGGCTCGCGGGCGACGAGGGCAGCGTCGGCGATCTGGCCCGCCGGATGGAGGCCTGGGTGCCGGTCGGGGCGCCGCTGAAGCAGGCCTTCAGCGAAATGCTCCAGCACGACGCCGGATGGGTCGCGGTGGTGGACGGGGCACGCTTCCTCGGCGTACTGACCCCGGCGAAACTCCATGAGGCGCTGCGCCGTTCGGTGGACGCGGAGGCGCAGGGCGTACCCCGTGACCAGGTGGACTTCGACTCGGTGGCCGACGCCTGACACCCCGGCCGGGGTGACACGCGGTCACGGCCCTGATCTCGTGGCCTCGACCTCGGGAACGCGGCCGTCGGGCACCCCTCCGCCTGGGTCCCGTCGGATCCCGCCATCAACCGATCGGTTGATGGCGCTTCGAGCTCGATGGGCGATGCCCCGCACCCCCGCGGAACGCGAGCATCGAGGCATGTCAGTCATCGAAGTCAGTGGCCTGTGCAAGGCCTACGGGGGCAGGGCAGTCGTCGACGGTGTCGACTTCGCCGTCGAGGAGGGCGAGATCTTCGGGATCCTCGGCCCCAACGGCGCGGGCAAGACCACCACCGTCGAATGCGTCGAGGGCCTGCGGGTCCCCGACGCCGGCACGGTACGGGTCGCCGGCCTCGACCCGATCGCCGACCACGACCGGGTCACCCGGCTCCTGGGCGCCCAGCTGCAGGAGAGCGAGCTGCAGGCCAAACTCACCGTGCGGGAGGCGCTGGAGCTCTACAGCGCCTTCTACCGCAAGCCCGCGGACTGGCGGCGGCTCGCGCAGCGCCTCGGTCTGACCGACAAACTCGGCGCGCGCTTCGGAAAGCTGAGCGGCGGCCAGAAGCAGCGCCTGTTCATCGCGCTCGCCCTCGTCGGCAACCCCAGGGTCGTCGTTCTCGACGAACTCACCACCGGGCTCGACCCGCGTGCCCGTCGTGACACCTGGCAGCTGATCGAGGAGGTCAGGGACTCGGGTGTCACGGTTCTGCTCGTCACGCACTTCATGGAGGAGGCGCAGCGCCTCTGCGACCGGATCGCGGTCATCGACAAGGGCCGGGTCGCCGCGCTCGACACCCCGGCGGGCCTGATCGGCCGGGCCGCGAGCTCGACCGTCATCTCGTTCACGCCCTCGCGGCCGATCGACGAGCGGGAGCTCGCGGAGCTGCCCGGCGTCCTCTCCGTACAGGAGAGGGACCGCAGGCTGGTGATCACCGGCACCGACGAGACCGTGGGAGCCGTTCTTTCACTGCTCGCCGGGCATCGCATCACGGCGGGGCAACTCCGTGTCGTGGACGCCACCTTGGACGACGCGTTCCTCGACCTCACCACTCAGGAGGCCTGACATGTCCGCCCCCACCGCCCCCACCGGGTCCACCGGGTCCACCGGGTCCAGCGCCTCCGCCGCCGTACTCAGGTCGGAGACGAGGCTGTTGCGCCGCGAGCCCGCCACGCTCTTCTGGATCATCGCGTTCCCGAGCCTGCTGCTCACGATCCTCGGGCTGATCCCGTCCTTCCGGGAGGCGAACGAGGCTCTCGGCGGCCGCCGCACCGTCGATCTGTACGTCCCCGTGGCCGTACTCCTGTCGGTGATCGTGGCAGGCGCGCAGACCATGCCGGGCGTCCTGACCGGCTACCGCGAGCGCGGGATCCTGCGTCGCCTGTCCACCACACCCGCCAGCCCCAAGTCCCTGCTCACCGCACAGATCGTGCTGCACGGAGCGGCGATCCTGCTCTCCGTCCTGCTCGCGGTCACGGTCGGCAGGCTCGCCTTCGACGTCGCGCTCCCGAAGCAGTTCGCCGGCTATGCCCTGGCGATCGTCGTCACCGTGCTCGCCGGGCTGGCACTCGGCGCCACCATCTCCGCGCTCTCCCGCACCACGAAGATCGCGCAGACCATCGGCACGGTCGCCGTCTTCCCCATGATGTTCACCGTCGGCGTCTACGCTCCCGTACAGGTCATGCCCGACCCGCTCAGGGACATCGTCGAGCTGACGCCGTTCGGTGCCGCCTCCCAGGCGCTCGACCAGGCGGCCGCGGGTGACTGGCCGAGCTGGTCGCATCTCGGGGTCACCGGTCTGTGGGCGGCTCTGCTGATCGGCGCCGCGGTCCGCTGGTTCCGCTGGGAGTGACCGTGCGGGGGCAGGGCCGAAAAGAACGGGTCCCGGCCGGGCGGACACGGCATGCTGACACCATGACGAGCCAGGGCCGGGCAGCCAGCGCGGAGGAACGGTGGGGGAAGTTCTACCGCTGGGGTCCGTGCGGGCTGCTCGCCCTCGCCACGACGGTAGGTGCGGCCACCGCGACCGTCTTCATGTCACGCGGCGAGACGTACGCGGCCGGGGCGCTGGTCGTGGCCGCTTTCGTCCTGGAGCTGTGGTGGGGCAGGACGAAGCCCGGACAGCCGGAGCACTCCCCGGCCGCGTGCCGCTACTACGCCGTACGCACCGCGATCGCCTTCGCCCTCACGTGGCTGAACCCGCTCTTCTCGTTCTACGCGGTGATCGGCTACTTCGACGCGGTCCACCTGCTGCCACCGCGCCGGGCCAGAGCCGGACTTCTGGTGACCGCCGTCACGTTGGCGGGCTCGCAGTCCGGCGGGCTGCCTCCCGAGTCGGCGACCGTGTGGATCCTCTTCGCGGTGGTCTTCGCGGTCCATGCCGCACTGGTCGTGATCTTCGGCAACCTGGGCGAGAAGGAGGCAGAGGAGGCCAGGGCCAAGGCCGCCACCATGGCCGAACTGGAACGGACCAACGTCCGCCTGGAACAGGCCCTCGCCGAGAACGCCGGTCTCCACACCCAACTCCTGCTCCAGGCAAGGGAAGCGGGAGTGGCCGACGAACGACGCCGGCTCGCCGCCGAGATCCACGACACCATCGCCCAGGGGCTCACCGGAATCATCACCCAGCTCCAGGTGGTCACCGCGGCCGAGGATCCGGCCGTCGCCCGTGCACACCTCGAACGTGCCCAGGCCCTGGCCCGGCAGAGCCTCGGTGAGGCCCGTCGCTCGGTGCACGACCTCGGCCCCGGCGCCCTTGAGCACGACGCGCTGCAGGAGGCCCTGGAGAAGACCGTCGCCGAATGGTCCCTGCGGACAGGCGTACGGGCCGAGTTCACCGCCACCGGTACCGTCGAGCCCCTGCACGACGAGATCGAGGCCACGCTGCTGCGGATCGCCCAGGAGGCCCTGGCCAACGCCGCCCGGCACGCCCGTGCCACCCGCGTCGGCGTCACCCTCTCCTACATGGACGACGAGGTCACCTTGGACGTACGCGACGACGGCCACGGCTTCGATCCGCTCACCCTGCCCCCGCGCGGCGAGTCGGGCGGCTTCGGACTCGGCGGGATGCGCGCCCGCGCCGAACGCCTCGCGGGGAACGTGGACATCGAGTCCGAGCCGGGCAACGGCACCGCGATCTCCGCCCGGGTACCGTTGGTGCGCATATGACTGACCGGACGATCACCCTCATCGTTGTCGACGACCATCCCGTCGTACGCGACGGACTGCGCGGCATGTTCGATTCCGCTCCGGACTTCGAGGTCCTCGGCGAGGCCTCGAACGGCGTCGAGGCGGTGGAGCTGACCGGACTCCTCGACCCGGACGTCGTCCTGATGGATCTGCGGATGCCGGGCGGCGGCGGAGTCGACGCGATCGCCGAACTCGCCCGCAGGGGCGCCAGGAGCAGGGTCCTGGTCCTCACCACGTACGACACGGACTCCGACACCCTTCCCGCGATCGAGGCGGGCGCCACGGGCTATCTCCTCAAGGACGCCCCGCGCGAGGACCTCTTCACGGCGGTACGCGCCGCGGCCGACGGCCGCACGGTCCTGTCCCCGGCAGTCGCGTCCCGTCTGGTCTCCCAGGTCCGCGCCCCGTCGGCCACCCGCACCTCCCTGAGCGCACGCGAGCGCGAAGTCCTCGCGCTGGTCGCCAAGGGCACCGCGAACCGGGAGATCGCCCGCACCCTGTTCATCAGCGAGGCCACGGTCAAGACCCATCTCACGCACTTGTACGCCAAGTTGGGCGTCAACGACCGCGCGGCCGCGGTGGCCGCGGCGTACGACCGGGGAATCCTGGGCGATGCGCGGCAGCGCTGATCACGCCGGGACGCCGATCGTCACAGCAGGCCCTTGGATTCCAGGTACTCCCGGGCGACGTCCTGCGGGAGCCTGCGCCAGCTGTCGACCTGCTCGTTGAGGGCCGCCAGGTCCGCCGTCGTCAGTACGGCGTTGAGTTTGTCCAGCACCTCGGTGACGCCCGCGCCGCCCGCCCGGGAGCGGTTGACGACGGGGACGATGTAGTCGGCGTTCTGCAGGTGCTTGTCGTCCTTGAGGAGCACCAGGCCGAAGTCGTCGAGGGTGGCGTCCGTGGTCGTGGTCAGCACCATCTGGTCCTGGCCCGACTGGACGGCCTGCTTGGCCTGGGTGGTGCCGACGCCCTTGGGGTCGATTCCGGTGATGTCGATGCCGTACGTCTTCGTCAGCCCGGGTGCGCAGTAAGGGCGCTGGACGCACTCGTCGCCGGCCGCGAGCCGCACGGGCAGTTTCGAGCGTCCCAGGTCGCTCAGGGTCCGCAGGTCGTGCTCGCGGGCGAAGGCGGAGGTGACGGCGAAGGCGTTCTGGTCGACGGCCCTGCCCGGGTCGAGGACGGTCAGTCCGCGCGGGGTGGCCAGGGAGCGCAGGGCGGTCATGGTGGTGGCGAGGTCGGGCGAGCCGACGGTCGGCGCGTCCGGGCCGTTGGCCTTGGCGTTCAGCCAGTCGGCGAAGGTCGCCGCGTACTCCGGTACGACGTCGATCTGGCCGCTCTCCAGCGCGGGTTCGTAGATCTCCCGGTTCGTCACGGAAATGATCTCCGTGTGGTAGCCGGCGTGTTCGAGGAGCAGCGCGTACATCTGGGCGAGCAGATCGCTCTCGGTGAAGCCGGCGGAGCCGATGGTCAGGTGTCTGCTGTCGCCGGGCGGTGCGGTCACCTGGCCCCGGTTCTCCAGGGACGGTCCGGTGGTGCAGCCACTGAGGGCGAGGACCAGGAGGAGGGTACGAAGCCACCTCATCCGCGTCTCCCCCACGAGGGCGCGAGCCGCTCCGCGCCCACGAAGACCGCCTCGACGAGCAGCGCGAAGGCGGCGACGAGCACGGCCCCGGCGACGACCTGCGGGGTGGAGGCGAGGTTGAAGCCGGCCGTGATGATCCGGCCGAGCCCGCCGCCGCCCGCCAGCGCGGCGATGGTCGCGGTGGCCACGAGTTGCACGGCCGCGATGCGTACGCCGGTGAGGATGAGCGGCATCGCGAGCGGGAGCTCGACCCGCAGCAGCATCTGGGTGCCCGTCATGCCCATGCCCCGGGCTGCCCGTACGACGTCCTGGTCGACGCCGCGCATGCCGACGTAGGCGTTGGTCAGCAGCGGCGGCACGGCGAACAGGACGAGCGCGATGACGGTCGGCCAGTATCCGTACGAGCCGATCGGGCTGAGCAGCAGCAGGACCAGCACGGCGAAGGTGGGCACGGCCCTGCCGACGTTGGAGATGTTGACCGCGAGCGCGCCGCCTCTGCCCAGATGTCCGAGGACGAGGGCGACGGGCAGCGCGACCAGACAGCTGAGCAGCAGACAGACGACGGTGAGGAACAGGTGCTCGACCAGCCGGTTCCAGACGCCGCCCTCGCCCGACCAGTTGGCGGATGTGGTGAGCCAGTCCCAGGCCTGGGAGAGCGTGTTCACGTGGCGGCCCGGTGCGCCCAGGGGGTCAGCAGCCGCTGGACCGCGAGGAGTACGAGGTCGGCGACGACGGCGATGACGACGCAGAGCACGGACGCGGTGAGCACCTGGGCCTTGAAGTAGGTGTTCATCCCGGAGTAGATGAGGTTGCCGAGGCCCCCGAAGCCGACGATCGCGCCGATGGTGACGAGGGAGACGGCGGAGACCGTCGCGATCCGCAGCCCGGCCATCGCGGCCGGCAGCGCGAGGGGCATCTCGACGGTGAGGAGCAGCCGCACCGGCCCGTACCCCATACCGCGCGCCGCCTGCCGGGTGTCCTCGGGCACCGCGCGCAGGCCGGCGAGGATGTTACGCACCAATAGGGTGAGCGAGTACAGCACCAGCCCCGCGATGACGAGCGACGCGGACAGCCCGTAGAACGGCAGCAGCAGCGAGAACATCGCGAGCGAGGGGATGGTGTAGAGGATCGTCGTCACCCCGAGCACCGGCCCGGCGGCCCACCGCCAGCGACGGGCCGCGACGGCGAGCGGCACGGCGAGGAGCAGCCCCAGGGCCACCGGGACGAAGGTCAGCTGGAGGTGCTGGAGGACCGCGTCGGTGAGGATCTCGCGGCGGGTGGACAGGTACTCGCCGCAGATCCAGTCGTTGCGCGCGAGGCAGTCGTCGGGCGCCGTGGTCCACCGATTCGCGGTCACCCGTTCATTCCAGCCCGGGGCGCGGGCGGTGCGCGCGTTGTGCTCACCTGTCCGGGTGCCTCCCGTCCCGCCGCTTTACGGCGCGGCGTACTGCTCGGCGAACTCCTCGGTCGGTGCGATCGGTGTGATGACGTCGATCAGGACCCCGTTGGGGTCGGCGACGATGAAGTGCCGCTGTCCGAAGTCCTCACTGCGCAGCTCCAGCTCGGGCGTGAGCCCGCCGAGGACGACGAGCCGCTCCCACTCCGCGTCGACGTCCTCCACCTCGAAGTTGAGCAGCAGCCCGCGCACGGGGGCGCGGTAGGCCGGCGGAACCGTCGGATGGGTGGGGTCGAGGAGGGCGAGTTCGTACGGCAGGGTTCCGGGGCGCTTGAGGCTGACGTACCAGTCGGCCTCGAACGTCGTCTCGAACCCCAGCAGTCCGGTGTAGAAGTCGCGGGACTCCTGGAGCCGGGACGTGCAGATCACCGGATAGAAGCTGGTCAGCATGGAACCTCTCCCTTTCGCATACCATTGGTATGCGAAGAAGCTATTCGCATACCATCGGTATGTCAATGGAAGGGGGTGCGGACCCGATGCCGCACGGCACCAGAACGCAGCAGCGGGAGCGGACCAGGCGGACACTCCTGCGCGAGGGCAGACGACTCTTCGCGACGGCGGGCTACGGCGCGGTGGGACTGTCGGAGGTCGTCCGCGCCGCCGGGGTCACCAAGGGCGCGCTCTACCACCACTTCGACAGCAAGGCGGAGCTGTTCCGGGCCGTACTGGAGGAGGTCCAGGGGGAGGTGGGACGACGGGTGGCGGAAGCCGCCGAGGCAGAGGACGACCCGTGGGCCGAGCTGACGGCCGGCTGCCAGGCGTTCCTCACCGCCGCCACCGACCCCGACATCCAGCGGATCATGCTCGTCGACGGGCCGGCCGTGCTGGGCTGGAACGAGTGGCGGGCCCTGGACGAGGCGAACTCGGCCCGCCATCTGGGCGAGGCCCTCTCCGCGCTGATCGAGCAGGGCGTCATCGCCCCGCAGCCGGTCGCCCCACTGACGCGCCTGCTCTCGGGCGCGATGAACGAGGCGGCCCTGTGGCTCGCGGCCTCGGCGGAGCCCGGGGATCTGGCCGACACCAGGGCCGCCCTGTCCCGGATGCTGGAGGCGCTGCGCGCCGCTCCGCCGGGCGGATGAAGGCGCCCGTTTGCAAAAATATGAAGACCGGTCTAGTTTTTCCCCATGGGACAGAAGGGCGAGGAAACCCGTGGCCGCCTGCTGGCCGCGACGCAGCAACTCATCGAGTCCGGGGGCTACTTCGGCGCCGGACTCAACCAGGTCATCGCCACCAGCGGAGCGCCGAAGGGATCGCTGTACTTCCACTTCCCGGGCGGCAAGGACCAGTTGGTGGAGGAGTCGGTCCGGCAGGGCGGCCGTGAGATCGAACAGCTCCTGGCCGACCTCGGCCACGACGCCGGACCCGGCGGCACGGCCGACCTGCTCATCGCCCTTCTGGGGGTCCTCGCCGACCGGCTCGAGGCGTCCGGCTGGCGCAAGGGGTGCCCGGTCGCCACGGTCGCCCTGGAAATGGCCGCGGCCAACCCCGCGCTCCAGCAGGTGTGCTCCGAGGTGTACCGGACCTGGGAGACCGCACTCGCCGAACGCCTCACGGCCGACGGCAATCCCTCACCCGGCCGCTCGGCGACGGCCGTTCTCTCCCTGATCGAGGGCGCGCTGGTGCTCGCACGGGCCCATCACAGCCGGGAGCCGCTCGACCGTGCCGCCCAGTCCGTCTCCCTGCTCCTCTGACCCACCTCCCCGCCCTCGCCCACCACCGCGCCCGCCCGCAGGGGCGGGCGATTCCCTGCCCAAAAAATATGTAGACCGGTCCAGTGAAATCAGTTCAGTGAAAGGTCATTCTCTGTGAGCACCGACTCCCTCGTCCTGGGCGCCGCCGGATTCATCGGGCGCGCGCTCGTCGCGGAACTGCTGGGCCAAGGCCGGCACGTGGCGGCCGCGGTGCGGGGCTCCGCCGCCCCGTTGACCTCATGGCTCGCCGGCGCGGGCGCCGACACCACGAACCTGCGCGTCGTCACCGCCGACATCACCGAACCCGGACTCGGCCTTCCGCCCGGCGATCTGCCCGACGTCCGTGACGTCTACAACTGCGCGGCGCGCTTCGCCTTCGGCCTCGACCCCGCCGACGCCCGCGCCGTCAACGTCACCGGAGCGCTCAACGTGCTCGAGTGGACCGCGGCCAGGAACTCCCCCCGGCGACTCGTCCATCTCAGCGGATACCGCGTCGGCGCGAAGAGCGACACCCCCGACTACCGGCGGCTCGGCGCGTACGAGGCCTCGAAGCAAGAGGGTGACACCGCCGTACGCCGCCGCGCCGCCGAACTGGGGGTGCCACTGACCGTCGCCAACCCGGCCAGCGTCATAGGCCATGGCCAGTTCATCGGCCTCGCGTCGATCGTGAGCGACCTGTGGCACGGACGGCTGCCCGCCGTCCCCGGCGGCCCCGGCACCTTCCTTCCCGTCGTCACCCTCGACCACTTCGCCCGCTTCCTCGCCGCGCTCCCCGAAGACCCCGGCGCCGCCGGCCAGGACTACTGGGTGCTCGACGACGCCACGCCCGAACTCCCCGCCCTCCTCCGGCTCGTCGCCGCGCACACCGGCGTACGTCCGCCCCGCGGGCACATTCCCGTACCACTGCTGCGGTTGCTGCCCCGCGCCCTCACGGGGGCGGACCCCGAGACCTTCTCCTTCCTCTCGACCGACCGCTACCCCACCGCGTCCGCCTCCGCGTTCGCCGCTGCCCACCAACTGCGCATGCCGCCCGTCCAGCAGGCCCTGCGCGACTGGGCGGACCACCTGGTCGCCACCCGCTTCGGCGCTGCGAGCGCCCCGCGGCAGCCGCACGGCTTCCACGAGATCGCCGGCAGCCGCACCTGGCTCGTCGGGGACCGGCGCTCGCCCGAGCACGTGCTGCTGCACGGGCTGCCGCTGGACGCCGACTCCTGGACGGACGTGACCCGGCACCTCGAAGCCCGGACCCTGGCGGCGGACCTGCCCGGCCTCGGCCGCTCCGGCGCCACCGCCGCGACGACGGACGACTGGCTCGCGGACCTCATGGAACCCGTCACCGGCCGCCCGCTCCTGACGGCCCACTCCCTCGCGTGCGGCCCGGCCCTGCGCTACGCGCTGCGTCACCCCGACCGGATCCGCGGCCTGGTCCTGATCGCACCCGCCTTCCTGCAGAACAGCCCTGCCCCTCGGCGACCGGCCCGGGTCACCGCCATGGCCCTGCGGCGGATGTCCCCCGCCCGGCTCGCCGACACCCTCGGCGTCCCTCTGGGACCCGCCGTCCACAGCGCGGCGACGGCACTGCACCGACCGGGCGCGGCCCGGCGGGTGATGACGGCGCTTCGCGCGGCACGTGCCGACAGCGCGTCGCTGCGGGAGGCACTGGGACAGGTACGGGTGCCCGTCACCGTCGTGGCCGGTGAATCCGACCCGCTGGCCGTCCGGGTGTCCCTGCCGACCGTGACCGTCCCGGCCGCCGGGCACTACCCGCAGCTCACCGACCCCGAAGCGGTGGCACGCCTCCTCGCCGATCAGGCCTCCGCGGATGACCCGGCCGCGGCGACGCTCGCGATCATCGAGGTGCAGGCGGCGGCCTTCGGCGGCCAATCAGGGTGCAGGCAACGGCCGTCGGAGGCCTGATCGAGGCGGAAACGGCGGCCGTCGGAGGCTGATCGAGGCGGGGACAGCGGCCGCCGGAGGCCAATCAAGGCGGAGGCAACGGCCGTCGGAGGCGAGCGGAATCAGGGGCGGCGCCGGGCGTTCGCCTGACGTACGGCGGGCAGTCATAGAACGTCCGCCGGGCGATCCCCCGCGCACGCTGTCCTTGGGTCGCCCCTCGCCTCCCCTTCTCGCCTGCAGAGGTCACCCACCCATGGCAGAACTCAACCGCCGCCGCTTCCTCCAGCTCGCCGGGGGCGCCACCGCGCTCACGATGCTGTCCGACAGCATCGCCCGGGCGGCCGCCATCCCGGCCCAAGGAGCCACCGGCACGCTTCAGGACGTCGAGCACATCGTCGTCCTGATGCAGGAGAATCGTTCCTTCGACCACTACTTCGGTGCGATGAAGGGCGTACGGGGCTTCGGCGACCCCCGCCCCGTCACCCTGCCCAGCGGCAAGTCCGTCTGGAACCAGGCGGACGGGAACAAGAAGGTGACCCTGCCGTTCCGGCCGCCGGGCGACGACCTCGGCATGGAGTTCCTCCAGGGCCTCAACCACGACTGGGCCGGCGGCCAGAAGGCGTTCAACCAGGGCAAGTACGACCAGTGGGTGCCCGCGAAGACCGCCACCACCATGGCGTACCTGACCCGCGAGGACATCCCCTTCCACTACGCGCTCGCCGACGCCTTCACCATCTGCGACGCGTACCACTGTTCCTTCATCGGCTCCACCGACCCGAACCGCTACTACCTGTGGACGGGCCACACCGGCAACGACGGTACGGGCGGCGGACCGGTCCTCAACAACGCCGAGGCCGGGTACGGGTGGACCACCTACCCCGAGCGCCTGGAGGCGGCCGGGATCTCCTGGAAGGTCTACCAGGACATCGGCGACGGCCTCGACGCCGCCGGCTCCTGGGGCTGGATCAACGACGCCTATCGCGGCAACTACGGCGACAACTCCCTGCTGTACTTCAACACGTACCGGTCCGCCCAGCCCGGCAATCCGCTGTACGACAAGGCCCGCACCGGCACCGACGCGTCGAAGGGCGACGGCTTCTTCGACATCCTCCGCGCCGACGTCCAGGCGGGACGGCTGCCCCAGGTCTCCTGGATCGCCGCCCCCGAGGCCTTCTCCGAGCACTCGAACTGGCCGTCCAACTACGGCGCCTGGTACATCTCGCAGGTCCTGGACGCACTGACGTCGAACCCCGAGGTGTGGGCCCGTACCGCCCTGTTCATCACGTACGACGAGAACGACGGCTTCTTCGACCACGTCGTGCCGCCGTACGCGCCGTCCGGTACGGCCCAGGGCCTGTCGACGACCCCGACCGCGCTCGACCACTTCCCCGGCAAGACGGGTTACGTCGCGGGACCGTACGGCCTCGGCCCCCGTGTGCCCATGCTCGTCGTCTCCCCCTGGAGCACCGGCGGCTACACCTGCTCCGAGACCTTCGACCACACCTCGGTCATCCGCTTCATGGAGCAACGGTTCGGCGTGCGGGAGCCCAACATCTCCCCCTGGCGCCGCGCCGTCTGCGGCGACCTGACCTCCGCGTTCGACTTCGCGCGTACGCAGACCACGCCGGCCGAACTGCCGCCGACCGCCGGGTACTACCCGCCGGACCGCGAGCGCCACCCCGACTTCCGGCCCACCGCCCCGGCCGTCGGCACGATGCCCCGGCAGGAGCCGGGCGGCAAGCCCACCCGCCCGCTGGCGTACGCGCCGTACGTGGACGGTTCCGCCGACATCGCCGCCGGCAGGTACCGGCTCACCTTCAGCGGTGGCCCGACGGCCGGTGCCCAGTTCTACGTGACCTCGGCGAACCGCACCGACGCGCCCTGGACGTACACGACCGAGGCGGGCAAGTCGATCGCGGACAGCTGGAACGCGCAGTACTCGAAGGGCGTCACGGACCTGACGGTGCACGGTCCGAACGGATTCCTGCGCCGCTTCCGCAACCCCGGCAAGACGGCGGGGCCCGAGGTCACCGCCCGCCACAACGCGACGACCGGCAACCTCGACCTGACCTTCACCAACGCCGGCACCGCCGACGCCCACCTCACCGTCACCAACGCCTACGGCGGCGCCCCCCAGACCTTCACGGTCCGCAGGGGCGCGACCGTCACGCACTCCGTCGACCTGCGCTCCTGCGGCAACTGGTACGACGTGACGATCACCTCCACCACCCCGGCCGACTTCCTCCGCCGCCTCGCGGGCCACGTCGAGACCGGCGCCGCGGGCGTGTCCGACCCGGGCATCCTCACGGCCTGAGCCTCGCCCGTCGATCCGTTCCGCCACGCGCCGCGCCGGCACCACCAGGTGCCCGGGGCGGCGCGTGCGCGGTGCCCGCTTGCGGCGCACCCGGCATCGGGCCATTGCTTTCCCCGGGTGGGCGTGTCCGGGCACCCGGCGAACGGCTCCGTACGCGGAGGGCGACATGGCACTCTGGCATTGTCGGCGAACGCTGTCAGGGAGCGACGAGATGAGCTACGTGAGTCCCGGCGGGGAGTACTCGCGCGACATCCGCTACCTCACCACCCGGGTGACCGCCGACGGGCGGGACGGCTTCCCCGTCGAGCCCGGCCGTTATCGCCTGGTGGTGAGCCGTGCCTGTCCGTGGGCGAGCCGGGCGGTGATCGTGCGGCGGCTCCTCGGGCTGGAGCGTGCCCTGCCGATGGCCATCGCCGGGCCGACGCACGACGAGCGCAGCTGGAGGTTCGACCTCGACCCGGGCGGCCGCGACCCGGTGCTCGGCATCGAACGGCTCCAGGAGGCGTACCTCGCCCGCGATCCCGGCTACGACCGCGGGATCACGGTGCCGGCGATCGTCGACGTGCCGACGGGCATGGTCGTCACCAATGACTTTCCGCAGATCACGATCGACATGTCCCTGGAGTGGACGCCGTATCACCGTGACGGTGCGCCGGCGCTCTACCCGCCCGAGCTGCGGTCGGAGATGGACGCGGTGAACGAGGTGATCTACAAGGACGTGAACAACGGGGTCTACCGGGCCGGGTTCGCCGGGTCGCAGAAGTCCTACGCCGAGGCGTACGAGCGCCTGTTCGCCCAGCTGGACCGGCTCGCCGAGCGCCTCGAAGGCTCCCGCTACCTCGTCGGCGACACGATCACCGAGGCCGATGTGCGGCTGTTCACGACCTTGGTGCGCTTCGATGCCGTCTACCACGGTCACTTCAAGTGCAACCGGCGGAAGCTGTCCGAGATGCCGGTGCTGTGGGCGTACGCGCGAGACCTGTTCCAGACCCCCGGATTCGGCGACACGGTCGATTTCGACCACATCAAACAGCACTACTACCGGGTGCACCGCGACATCAATCCGACCGGGATCGTGCCGGTCGGACCGGACCTGTCGCGTTGGCTCGATCCTCATGACCGTGCGGCGCTGGGCGGGCGGCCGTTCGGCGACGGCACGCCACCCCTGCCGACGGCGCCCGAGGAAGCGGTGCCGGCCGGTCATACGCCGCTGTCCCCCTGAGTCGGCAGGGTCAGCCCCGGTCGGCCCGGTCGGCTCGATCGGCTCGATCGCGTTCCGCCGTCGAGCTCGTGTGCGACCCCGGTCGCGTACCGGCGGCTTAGGCTGCCGATCATGGCTACTGCGTATACCGACCTGCCCGCACTGGTCTCCGACCCCCACGCGTCGTATGCCCGGCTTCGGGAGGCCGGACCGGTGCATCGCGTCACCGGGCCGGACGGGCTGCCCGTGTGGATCGTCACCCGCTACGCCGACGTGCGGCGACTGCTCGCCGACCCGCGGCTCTCCCTGGACAAGACACATCGGCTTCCCGGCAATTACCGCGGCTTCTCGCTACCCCCGGTCCTCGACGCCAACCTGCTGAACATGGACCCGCCGGACCACACCCGCATCAGGCGCCTCGTCACCAAAGCCTTCACGGCCGGACGGGTCGAGCGGATGCGCTCGGGCATTCAGGCCCTGGCCGACCGCTTGCTGGACGACGTGGCCGGCCGAGGACACGCCGACCTCGTTGCCGACTTCGCCGCGCCGCTGCCCATCACGGTCATCTGCGATCTGCTGGGTGTGCCGCAGGACTCCCGCCCGAACTTCCGGGACTGGACCGATGCGCTGGTCGCCCCGGATCCGGAGAATCCGAGCGCCGCGAAGCGTGCCGTGGCCGCCATGCTGTCGTACTTCCCCCGGCTGATCGCCGACAAGCGCCGCATGCCCGGCGACGACCTGCTGACCGATCTGATCAGAGTGCGCGACGACGAGGACGAGCTCACCGAGGACGAGCTGACCTCACTCGCCTTCCTCATCCTGTTCGCCGGCTACGAGAACACGGTGCAACTCATCGGCACCGCCGTACTGGCCCTTCTCGACCACCCGGAGCAGCTGGCCGCGCTGCGCGACGCCCCGGCCGTGATCGAAGCCGCCGTGGAGGAGTTCGCCCGCTACGACGGCCCGGCGGCCCTCGCCATCCGCCGCTTCCCCGTCGAGGACATGGAGATCGACGGGGTGACGATTCCGGCCGGGGAGACCGTGATGCTGTCGCTGGCCTCCGCCAATCGCGACCCCGGCCAGTTCCCCGATCCCGACCGCCTCGACCTGGGAAGGCGGGACGGTGGGCACGTGGCTCTCGGCCACGGAATCCACTACTGCGTGGGCGCCCCTCTGGCACGGCTGGAAACGCAGATCGCCGTGAACACGCTGCTGCGACGGTTCCCCGCCCTGGAGCTGGACGTGCCGCGCGACGAGCTGCGCTGGCGGCCGTCGATGCGGGCCCGCGGACTGGTCGCGTTGCCGGTCCGGTTCTCACCGGCCTGAGCGAGTGGCGGGAGCATGGCCGGGTTGCCCGTGGTCCCGTAAAACCCCTGCTCACAGAGGGTTTCCCGGCCGCTCACCCGACGGGCAACGGGCAACCCGTGGACCCCGGTGGGAGCCCCGGGCAAGGCTGGAGCCGTCAGCACGAAGCAAGACCCGCAAGGGGGAATCATGCGCAAGGTGTTCCACGGCTTCGCCGCGCTCACGACCACGGTCGCGGCGGTCCTGGCGTTCGGCGGCGCGGCCGAGGCCAAGCCGGCCGACTGGGCCGGATGCCCGGACGGGGCGGTCTGCATCTACCCGCAGGACCAGGACCCGGCACAGAAGCCCAGCGACATCTTCTACAGCTACGGAGCCCACAACCTGAGCAACCAGTTCGGCAACCACTGGGTTCTCAACAACCAGACCGGCGGAGCGACCGCTGCCCTGTGCACCGGCTCGGGCGGGTCGGGCTGCGGCGAGCGGATCGCCGCGGACACCGGCGTGTACGCCGACCTGACGCCGATCAACTCGATCACCCTGTACCGGCCCTGACCACCTCCCTGCGTGGGGCCGACTTCCGGAGCCGCGATTCCGCGGCTCCGGAAGGTACCCCGTCCGCGTGACACCGGAGGAAGGTACCCCCGTCCGCGTGACACCGGACGCGAAGCCTGATGGTCCGTCCGATCCCCGCTGTAGCCTGGGCATCTGCCGTCATTCAGCCTGGGCGCGCTTTGCCATGGGGGATGCTTTGGGGGATCCGGACCGCGGACGGACGACCGATCACCAGCACGATGCTCCCGACACCGCCACGGTGTCCTTTCCCGCCCAGCTGAGACGTCTTCGGACCCGGCGTGGGCTGTCCCTGGCCGACCTGGCCCGGCAGACGCACTACAGCAAGGGCTATCTGAGCAAGATCGAGACCGGCGTGAAGCGCGTGACCGTCGACGTGGCGCGCCGCTGCGACCAGGTGCTGCGGGCGGAGGGGGAACTGCTGCGGCTGGTCGTCCGGCAGGCCCCGGCACCCGGCTCCGCCTCCGGGGCCGGGGCCGGGGCCGACGACGCGCCCGGATCGCAGTCGGACGGGGAATGTCCCTACCGGGGTCTTTCGGCCTTCACCCCGCAGGACGCGGGATGGTTCTTCGGCCGTGAGCACGCGACGGCCGCGCTGGCCGAGCGGGTCTTCGAGCGGATCGGGACCGGGCCGCTGATGCTGGTCGCCCCGTCGGGCGCCGGGAAGTCGTCCCTGCTCAACGCCGGTCTCGTACCGGCTCTCCGGCGCCGCGGCGGGTTCCCGATGCCGGGCGCCGACACCTGGCCGGTGGTGACCTTCACGCCCTCCGCGCATCCGCTGGACGAGCTACTGGACTGCGCCGCGAAGGTCCTGGGCAGCGATCTCGGCCTCACCGCGGGGCAGTTGCGGGACCGGCCGGAATCCCTGCTCGAAGCGGTCCAGCGGCTCCACCACGACACCCCGCCGGGACCCTCGGTCCGGCGGCCTCCGCCCGTCCGGCCGGTGCTGCTCATCGACCAGTTCGAAGAGCTGTTCACCCTCTGCTCCGACGAGGACGAGCGGCGGGACTTCGTCCGTGTGCTCCGCGCGGTGGCCACCTCCCACCCGGCGGCGGGCGGGCACGATCCCGCCGTCGTGGTGCTCGGCGTGCGGGCCGACTTCTCGGGGAGCTGTCTCGACCTCCCCGAGCTGGCCTCGGTCTTCACCGACGGGCTGTTCGTGCTGCGCCCGATGTCCGTGGCGGAGCTGCGGGAGTCGATCACGCGTCCGGCGGAGCTCGCCGGCGTCACGCTCGAACCGGGGCTGGTCCCCCTGCTCCTGCGCGATGCCGGACTGCGCGACGATCCCGGCTCGGTGGACCCCTCGGCGGCGGGTGGCCGGACACCGTCCGGTGTGCTGCCGCTGGTGTCCCACGCGCTGCTGGCCACCTGGCAGCGGCGCGAGGGCGCCACGCTGACCGTCGCCGGGTACGAGCACATCGGGGGTATCCAGGGGGCGATCGCGCGTACGGCCGAGAACGTGTTCGCCCGTCTGTACCCGGCCGAGCAGCGGACGATCCGTCGCATCCTGGTGCGGCTGGTCCATGTCGCCGACGGCACCGGGGCGACGCGGCGCCGGATGAGCCGGACCGCCCTGATGGAGCAGCTGGGCGGTGCGGACGGTGCCGGGGCCGCGCTCGACGCCTTCGTACGGGCCCGGCTGATCACCATGGACAGTGACACGGTCGAGATCACGCATGAGGCACTCCTCCATGCCTGGCCACGGCTGCACGGCTGGATCCACGCGGACCGGGCCGGACTGCTGATACACCAGCAGCTGGCCCACGCCGCGGGGGAATGGGAGCGCGAGGGCCGCGATCCGTCGGTTCTCTACCGTGGCACCCGGCTGGACACGGTCCGTTCATGGGCCGACGAGCTCGACGGCTGGAGCCGGCTGAGCCCTCAGGAAGAGGCGTTCCTCCGGGCGAGCCAGGCCGAGGAGGCCGGCCGGGAGAGGCTGGCGAGGCGTCAGGTCCGGGTGCGGCAGTGGATACTGGCCACGCTCGTCGTCCTGCTGCTCGTCGCCCTGGGCGCCGGAGGCCTGGCCCACCAGCAGCGTGAAGGCGCGCTCGCCCAGGAGCGGGTCGCCCTCTCGCGGGCCTTCGCCGTGCAGTCGACGTCCCTGGCCTCGGGTCAGCCGGAGGCATCGATGCTGCTCGCCGAGGAGGCGTACCGCACGGAGGCGACGACCGAGGCGCGCGGGGCCCTCCTGAGCACGCAGGCGCAGCCCTTCTCCGCCCGGCTCGGCGGGCACCGCGGGGCGGTCAACGCGGTGGCCTTCGCGCCGGGGAACCGGCTGCTGGCGACGGCCGGTTCGGACGGGAAGGTGATGCTGCGGCGGGTGGCCGACCGTCGGACGACCGCGACGTTCACCGTCCCCGGGCGGGTACGCTCCGTGGCCTTCAGCCCCGACGGCCGCACCCTCGCGGCGACCTCCACGGACGGGCCCGTACGGCTCTGGGACACCGCAGGGCGCCGTGCGGCGGCGGTTCTTCCCGCGCGCACGAAGGGCGCGCGGGCGGTCGCTTTCGACCCGCGTGGACGGACGATGGCCACCGCGGCCACCGACGGTACGGTCCAGCTCTGGGACACCGCGCCGGGCCACCGGGCCGTCGCGTCACTCACCGGCCACGCCGGGCGGGTCAACGCCCTGGCGTACGCCCCGGACGGCCGGACCCTCCTCTCGGCCGGTTCCGACGGGACCGTTCGGCTGTGGGACGCGGTACGTGCCCGTCCGCTCGGCATGCTCGAGGGGCACACCGACGAGGTGCTGGGGGCGGCGTTCGCTCCGGACGGGCGGACCCTCGCCGCCGGGGGTGTGGACCGGACCGTACGGCTGTGGGACGTGGCGAGCCGCCGGACGACCGCGACGCTGACCGGCCACAGCGACGACGTCAACGCGGTCGCCTACACGCCCGACGGCACGACGGTCGTCAGCGCGGGCGGCGACGGCACGACCCGGCTGTGGGACGTGCGCGGCGGTCGGCCGACCGCGACCCTCGCCGGCCACACCGACTACGTGCTCGCGGTGGCCGTGGACTCCGGCGGAACGGTGCTGGCCACCGGCGGGTTCGACCAGTCCGTGGTGCTCTGGGACCTGCGGGGTTCGGTGCTGACGTCGCGTCCGTTCACCGAGGTCTGGCAGGCCGCGTACAGCCCGGACGGGAAGCTCCTGGCCACCGCCGACGGCGATCGCACGGTGCGGCTGTGGGACGTGGCGGGGCGCCGGGTCCTGGCGACGTTCACGGGTCACCGCGAGACGGTGTTCTCGGTGGCCTTCGCCCCGGGCGGGCGCACGCTCGCCTCGGCGGGATCCGACGGCACCGTACGGCTGTGGGACGTGGCCGCACGCCGCCCGCTCACCACCCTCGCGGGTCACCGCGAGATCGTGTTCTCGGTGGCCTTCGCCCCGGACGGACGCACGCTCGCCTCGGCGGGATCCGACGGCACCGTACGGCTGTGGGACGTGGCCGCACGCCGCCCGCTCACCACCCTCACCGGCCACACGGACTTCGCCAACGACGTCGTGTTCAGCCCCGACGGGCGGACCCTGGCGAGCGCCGGGGACGATCTGACCGTACGGCTGTGGGACGTCGCCGGACGCCGCCCGCCCGCCACGCTCGCCGGGCATACGGGCGCGGTGCGGGGTGTGGCGTTCAGCCCGGACGGGCGGACCCTCGCGAGCAGCGGCAACGACGGCACCGTACGGCTGTGGGACACCGGGCGGCGGCGCCCCGTGGCGGCGCTGACGGGCCACACCGGCTCCGCGCGGGGCATCGCCTTCTCCCCCGACGGCAGGACGCTGGCGAGCAGCGGCAACGACCGTACGGTACGGCTGTGGGACGTGGCCGGGCACCGGCTGTGGGCCGCGTTGACGGGCCATACGAACTCGGTGTGGGGCATCGCCTTCTCCCCCGACGGGCGGTCGGTGGCCAGCAGCAGCAACGACGGCACCGTACGGCTGTGGAACCTGGACGTCAGGGCGCGGCTGGCGGAGATCTGCCGGCTGCGCACGAGCATCGGCCCGAGGGAGCGCGGGACGCTCGTGCCCGGTGTCCCCGTCTCCCCCGGCACCGCCTGCGGCCGTCGCTGACCCCGGCGGCGCCGTCGCCGCGCGCCGCCCGCGCCGGTGGCCGCCTCGGGGGTGCGGCCACCGGCGCGGGACCGGGCGGGTCAGCGGCCGCTGCTGACCAGGTGCCGGATGCGCGGAGCGGGATGCTCCAGCGTGGGCGGCTCGAACAGCGCGGGGTGCGGGAAGACGAGACCGTCCGCGCTCTGCGTGGCGGGTTCGCGGACCGCCGGGCCCGCGGCCAGGAGGAGGGACAGCAGGAGGCCCGCCGAGCGGCTGCTGAGGATCCGGGCCGCCTCCACCAGCCGGTGGCGCTGCGTCACCGGCAGCGACAGGGCCACGCATCCGGCCTGGCCCGCGATGCCGAGCGGCACCGCCACGCACACCGAGCTCGTGGAGTACTCCAGCAGGTCGAACTGCGCCGCCTGGGGTCCGGGCCCGTCGAGGGCACGGAACAGCGCGTGGTGGTCGGTGATGGTCCGCGACGTGAGCCGCACGGCCCTGCGGCGCGACAGGTGGTCCATGCGCCCCTCGAAATCGAGCTGGGCGAGCAGGCTCTTGCCGACGGCGCTGGCATGCGCCGAGGCCCGGAAGTCGACCCACTCGTGCACTTTGGGTGTGGTGGGCCCGTCCGCGTACTGGGAGATCTTCACCTCCCCGTCGGTGTAGCTGCTCACGTACACGGCCGCGCCGACGGCGTCCCGCAGTCCGGTCAGGGCCTGCTGGAGGACCTGCTGGGGCGCCTCGGCCTCGCGCCCGGACATCATGCGCAGGACCGGGCCGGCGGTGTAGCCGCCGTCGATCAGCGAGCTGGCCAGGCCCTGCTCGCACAGCCAGAGCAGCAGCCGCTCCAGGACCTGGTGGGGAAGGCTCGTCGCCCGGGAGATCTGCTCCGCGCTGATCGGGCGGTCCGCGTCCGCGATGGTGCCCAGCACGTCCAGGACCCGCAGCGCCGACTCCCAGCGCTCCACCGGGCGGGGCTCCTCGGGGACCTGCCGGGCCATGTCGGTCAGGGACGCGGGGCGCATCGGGGCCGGCGACCACAGCCTGCTCTGTCCCGGCGCGTTGGGCAGGCCGGCGGTGTGGCCGGCTTCCGGTGTCGTGCACCACTCCTGTCCGGGGTCGGGTTCCTCCTCCGAGGCCGTGGCGTCGTCGGCGCGCGCCTCGCCGGTGCCCGCGGCGGGGCCGGTCCCGTGGTGCGGCCGGTCCTCGCCCGCCCGCCGGGGTCCGGGCACGGGGCAACGGCCCGGTACGGTCGCGACGGGGGTGCCCGGGATGCCGATGGCGGCGCGGATCTCATCGACGAACTCCGGGTCCTGCACCGTCACCGGCCCGGCAGCGGCGGCTTCGTATCCGGGCCCCGCGGCCCTCTCCTCGAGCAGGACGCGGGCGTCGCCGTGTCCGAGCCGCGCCGCCTCCACCACCAGGAAGAGGACGTCCTCCCCGCCGTCGTCGCCGCACTGACGGTGCATCACGACACCGAGGCGGAAAAGCGCTCCGGGATGCTCCTGCTCGCCGGCCCTGCCGAGCCAGTCCGCCGCCGCGCTCAGTTCACCCCGGCGCAGCGCTTTGGATCCCAGCCGGTAGCAGGAGTTGGCGTGGGCCCGCTCCTCGCGCCAGACCTCTCCGTCCCCGGTCGGCGGTGCGCCCCAGTCCCCGCGGGGCCGGTCCCAGAAGTCCGGCGGGCCCTCCAGCCGCGACAGCAATTCGGTGAGCCCCGCTGGAACCGCCGGCTCCGGGCGCCTGCCGCGGTGGCCGTCGTACCTGCTCACATCACTCACCTGATTCCTTTTCCCCGCAACGCTGTGTGTTCCGCCATCCCCGGTGAATATGCCCACGGAGCTTGCGCTTCAGCTCCACAATGGCCCTGTGACGCTGCACCCGGAGCTGTTCCAGCGAGATCCCGAGCTCATCCGCGATCTCCGCGTCGGTGCGCCCACGGCTCTGCAGGTCCACGACGCGGCGGCGCTGGGTGTCGTCCATCTCCTCGATCGCGGCGATCACGACGTCCCGCAGCACATGACGGTCCTCGGCGAGCCGCGCCGCGCGCTGGGCCTTCAGCCGGTCCAGGACCTCGATCCCGACCAGCTGTACGCGGTCCTCGCGGAGCCGGTCGACGGCCAGGTTGCGGGCCGCCACCAGCAGATAGCCCATCAGGTTGGGACCCGGACCGATGTGCCGCTCCAGGCACTTGCGGGCGGTCCTCAGGAAGGCCTCCTGGGCGACATCCTGACACTGCATCAGCGACATGCCGGGAAAGCGCATGCGCAGGATGCGCGGCGCCTGGTCCAGATAGGCCGGGTAGATGTCCAGCAGCCTCTGCCCGACCCCGCCCTCCAGTCGCAGCGCGTCGCCGGACGATCCCTCGCCTACCACAGACCAGGCTCCTCGCGGCACGCTGCCGCCGGGTCCGGCCTCTCGGCCCACACGGTCAGCACACTGCCGTCCGCGGCCTCGTACCGGACGACCCACGCCGGCGCGCAGCCACACGGCCGGTGCCCCGGCACCCCGGTGCCGCCCGCTTCGGCGGGCTCGCCCGCCGGCGTACGGCGGGCCGACCGCCCGCGCGAACCGGGCGCCCAGGACCGGCGCCACACGGCGCCCAGCGCGTGGACCGCGCTCCATGCGGCCGGGACGTACCCGACCCACTCCCAGGACGACGTCATGCGAGGACTCCCGATCTTCCGTAGAGGGCGACGCTGAACGCGCCGTCACCCACTGACGCATCACGGGGGCCGGAAATTAACAGCGGATCAGTACAGTCCGCAACTGATCAAAAGTCAGGCGCCTTTGTTACGTGCCTTGTTCGGCCAGATGCGCATGCTGATCGGCCCAGTAGGCTTGGCCGTCGACCTTCCCCCCACCCCCCTGAGGAGATCACCGTGGCCCAGCCGACCGCGCCGTTCGTCCTTGACCCCGCCGGCGCCGACCGGCACACCGAGCACCGGCTGCTGCGCGCACAGGGGGTGGCGGCCCGCGTCGACATCCTCGGCGTCCAGGCGTGGTCCATCACCGATCCCACCCTGCTCAAGGAGTTGCTCACCAGCCCGGACGTGTCCAAGGACGCCCGCCGCCACTGGCCCGAGTTCGACGCCGTCGTTCCGACGTGGCCGCTCGCCCTGTGGGTCGCGGTGAACAACATGTTCACCGCCTTCGGCAAGGACCACCGACGGCTGCGCCGCATGGTCGCCCCCGCGTTCAGCGCCCGGCGCGTCGCCGCGCTGAAGACGACCGTCGACGACATCGTCACCCGCCTCCTCGACGGCCTGGCCGCCACCCCGCCCGGCGAGCCCGCGGACCTGCGCGAGGCCCTCGCCCACCCGCTGCCCATCGCGGTCATCGGCCATCTCATGGGCCTGCCCGACAGCGCGCACACGGACTTCCGCGCCCTCGTCGACAACGTCTTCGACACCACGCTCAGCTCCGACCAGGCCGCCGCGAACACCGCGCGGCTCTACGGCCTCCTGGGCGACCTCGTCGCCGCCAAGCGCAAGGAGCCCGGCGACGACATGACGTCCCTGCTCATCGCCGCGCGCGACGAGGACGGCGACGGGTCGGCACTGACCGAGGACGAACTGCGCGACACGCTCCTGCTCATGATCAGCGCCGGCTACGAGACCACGGTCAACGTCATCGACCAGGCCGTCACCGCGCTGCTCACCCACCCCGACCAGCTCGATCACGTCCGCGCGGGCCGCGTCGGCTGGAACGACGTCGTCGAGGAGACCCTGCGCCACGAGCCGGCCGTCAAGCACCTGCCCCTGCGCTTCGCCGTCGCCGACATCCCCCTGCCCGACGGCCGGACCATCGCCAGGGGCGAGGCGATCCTCGCCTCCTACGCCGCGGCCAACCGCCACCCCGACTGGCACGGCCCCGACGCCGATGAGTTCGACGTCACGCGGGTCGCCAAGGAGCACCTCTCCTTCGGCTACGGCGTCCACTTCTGCCTCGGCGCCCCGCTCGCCCGCCTCGAGGTCGTCGCCGCGCTCGAAGCACTCTTCAGCCGGTTCCCGCGGATCGAACTCGCGGTGGCCGCCGAAGAGCTCCGGCCCGGCCCCTCACTGATCAGCAACGGCCACCAGGAGCTTCCGGTCCTCCTCGGCCCCGCGGCCTGGTGACGGTTCCGGACCGCATTCCACGCCGATCGACAAGTGGTCTAGACCTACCGCACGGTATACGATAGGACGCTGTTGCGGGGGCAGAAGGCGGAACCCGCCCGCCCCCGCCGCACCAGGAGCGCACCGTCTTGCCCCAGCACATCCCGCACGCCGCCCACCCCGACCTGCAGGCCGACTGCGGGAACTGCTCCGGCCTCTGCTGCGTGGCACTGCCCTTCGCACGCTCGGCCGATTTCGCCGCGAACAAGGCCGCGGGCACCCCGTGCGGCAACCTCCAGGACGACTTCCGCTGCAGGATCCACGAGCGGCTGCGCGACAGCGGCTACAACGGCTGCACGGTCTTCGACTGCTTCGGAGCCGGCCAGAAGGTCTCCCAGGTCACCTTCAAGGGCCGCAGCTGGCGCGAGGAGCCCGCGTCGGCCCGCACGATGTACGAGGTCTTCCCGGTCATGCGGCAGCTGCACGAGCTGCTGCGCTACGCCGCCGAGGCGATGGACCTCACGGCGGCCCGGCCCGTCGCGAAGGACCTGCGACGCGCCTACGACCGTATCGACGCCCTGACCCGCGACAGCGCCGGGACCCTCCTCGCCGTGGACGTGCCGGCCCTGCGCGGCGAGGTCAACGAGCTGCTGCTGCGCGCCAGTGAGCTCGCCCGCGCCGAGGTGCCGGGCCGCAAGAAGAACCACCGCGGCGCCGACCTCATGGGAGCCCGCCTGCGGGGCGCCAAGCTGCGCGGCGCCAGCCTGCGCGGCGCCTATCTGATCGGCGCCGACCTCTCCGGCGCCGACCTGCGCACCGCCGACCTCATCGGCGCCGACCTGCGCGACGCGAACCTGTGCGGCGCCGACCTGACCGGCGCGCTGTTCCTCACCCAGCCCCAGCTCAACGCCGCCCGGGGCGACCGCACGACCAGGATCCCGGCGACCCTCCAGCGCCCGGACCACTGGGCGGCCTGATCCAGAGGAAGGCTCCGGACTGCCCCGTCAGACCCGTGGGCTGCTCAGCCCGTCTGTTCCGCACCCCTCCGGGTGGCCGCAGCGCCGTCGGTTTCACCTCTGCGGAGAGGCTCTCCGCCACGCTGGGCGAGGACCAGCCCCGCATCAGGCTCTCCGAGCCCGCGCTGCGCGCGCTCACCGCGCCGCTGGGCGTCACGACGGTCACCGTCGACCCGCAGTTCTCCGCGACGGCGCCGGCCAAGGGCCGTGGGAACCGTGCACGCGAGGAATCCCGGCGCGACCGGGACACGCAGCACATCGGCACCCTGCGGGTGATCGGTGCCGCTGCCGTTGTCGCGTGCCTGACCCTGCTGCGCGGCTGAGGGGGCCACCATGAAGGGAAGAGGGCCTGGGCCTGGACGTCTGCTCCGCCGGTGAGCCGGCCCTGGCCGTCAAAAGATCGTCATGCACGGCGACGCCAAGAGCCCGGACGACCTGGACTCCGGCGTCCGCCTCGGCGTCGGCCGTATCGTCGTCGACAGCACCTCCGGGATCGCCCGGCCGGCCGCCATCGTGCCCGCCCGCCATCGGCTCGACGACACGAGCCGCCGCGACACAGGCCCCTGAGGCCTACAGCAGCGCCTCGGCGACCACGGAGGCCGCTTCCGCGACCAGTCGGTTGTTGTGCTCGGCGTCCTCCTTGGTGCCGTTCGACATGATCGCGACGACGACGGGGGCGCCGTCACGGGGCCACACCACGGCGATGTCGTTGCGGATGCCGTAGGTGCTCCCTGCCCCGGTCCTGTCGCCGACCACCGAGTCCTTGGGCATGCCGGCCTTGATGAGCTCGGTGCCGGTGGTGCTGCTCCGCAGCCACTTCGTGAGCTGCGCGCGTTCGCCCTCGCCGAGGACGTCGCCGAGGACGTACGCCCGCAGGTCCGTGGCCAGGGCGCGCGGCGTGCTCGTGTCGCGCGTGGAGCCGGGGGACCATTCGTTCAGCTGCGTCTCGCGGCGCTCCATGCGGGTGACGTCGTCGCCGAGCTCCTCGAGTGCGGCGTCCAGGCCCCGGGGGCCGCCCAGTTGGTCGAAGAGCAGGTTGCCCGCGGTGTTGTCGCCGAGGCGGACGGCGGCGTCGCACAGTGCGCCGAGGCTCATCCCGGTCCCGACGTGCTGTTCGGTCACCGGGGAGTGGGCGACCAGATCGTCCCGGGAGTACGTGATCACCCGGTCCATCCCGCTCAGGGAGTACTTGCGCAGCACGGCTCCGGCGGCCAGTGCCTTGAACGTGGAGGCGTAGGCGAACCGCTCACCGTCGTTGTAGGCCACCTCGCGCCCGGTGCCGGTGTCGACCGCGTAGACACCCAGCCGTGCGTCGAACTTCCGCTCGAGCTCCGTGAAGTCGCGGTCGAACGACTTCACCGCCGTGCCCGGCCCCGTCGCCGCCGCGAGCGGGGACGACGAGGCCGACACGGCGGACGACGGGGAGGACGAGGCCGGGGATCCGCCGTGACCGCAGGCCGTCAGCGGGAGGACGGCAAGCGCGGCGAGGGCGCCAAGTACGGCGCGCCGGGCACGAGTACGCAGCATGGATCACACCTTATGCGCAGTCTCGTGCCGATCCGGGTCACCGGTCCTCTCGGCGGTTCGGCCTCAGGTCTGGCCGTTCTTGACGATCAGCGCGCGCAGCCCGTGCTGCAGGTATTCGCCGTACGAGACCGGCGGGTTGAGCTTCTTTCCGTCCATGCCCTCGGGCGCGAAGGGCTCGATCACGCTGTTGTGTCCCGCGTTGAGGAAGAAGGGCAGGGACAGCCGCTCCGCGTTGACGAACTTCACGCGGTGGTTCGGGGCCGGGAAGTAGTCGTTCGTGATGTGGCCCATGTAGGTGCCGCAGTTCACCAGGAAGTTCTCCTCGGACGTCGGCAGGTCCTGCCAGCCGTCCACCGTCTCGACCTGGAGGTTCTGCACCTGGGTCTGGTACAGCACGGTGATCATCGACACGTCCAGGTGGTCCTCGAAGCTCAGCTTCGTGCCGTCCGGGCCCGTCTTCACCGGCGGGTAGTCCTCCAGGTAGGGATAGCGGATCAGCGACACGGAGGAGAGCGTGTCGGCCTCCCCGAGCCCGGCGTCGAAGAAGTGCTCGGGCTTGCCCAGGGCCAGCGCGAGCCCGCGCATGATCCCCTTGGAGAGCCGGAACATCTCCTTGTAGTACTGCTCGCAGAAGGGCCGGAACCGCGGGTGCCGGTCCTCGTCCGGCCAGATGTTCACCTCGTGCATCGGCGTCTCCGACTTGATCATCGGATGGTCGTCGCCGAACAGCGGGTTGAGGTAGCAGAAGGACTCGACGGCCTTCTTCCCCTTGATCGCCTTGTAGTAGCCGTTGCGCACGTGCGGGTTGTTCTTGTTGTACGCGTTGATCGCGAGGTCGTGCTTCTCCTCGTCGGTCATGGTCCGGTGGAACTCGTTGACCACGTCCTGGAGCAGTTTCACGTCCACGCCGTGGTGGGACGCGTAGAAGAAGCCGGAGCCCCGGCACGCCTTGTTGATCTCCTGCGCGACGCGCGCCTTCCCGTTCGGGTCATCGCCGAAGAGCGGCGAGATGTCGATGGTCGGAACTTCCGCCGACGGCATCAGAACTGGCATGAGACCTCCATGGACTCGGCACCCAGCGCTGGCGCTGGTGGCTGGACATTGTCTGGACGCGGCGCGTGGCTCGGCCTGTTCACCAGGCATCCGACAGCGTCGCCGAGATCCGTTCACACATATCGGCGACCAGCCGCTCGTTGCGTACCCACGAATGGTGGGTCTCACCGCGCAGCGGATGGATCTCGATCGACTCGGCCGGCAGGAGGGTGTCCAGGCCGTTGTACGGCGACCGCTGGTAGAAGTCGAACAGCCGGCGCTGCTGGTCGTCGCGGACGATCTCGTTCGGCTCGCCCGCCTTGAACATCAGCAGGTTTCCGATGCCCGCGCCCAGGCCCTCCAGATCCGCCCGGCTCGGTACGTAGTGGTAGTTGATCGGATCGAGGATGTCCTCGACACCGGGGAGCCCGATGGCGGCCGACGCGTGCCGCATGTTGAAGTACGAGTCGATGAGGAGCAGGTTGTCGACCTTCTCGCCCGCGCGTGCCAGCTGCAGTGACACCTCCAGGGCGAGGACCCCTCCGAAGCTCCAGCCGAGGAAGCTGTACGGGCCGGACGGCTGCAGTTCCCGGATGTGGTCGAGGTAGTACCGGGCCAGGGCCTCGAACGACTCCATGGGCAAGTGCAGGTGCACGTTGTTGAACAGCACGAGCCGGTGTCCGGGCAGCCGTTGCGCGATGTTGCTCAGGTAGCTCTCGGCCCCGCCCTCGCCGGGCGGGAAGACGAAGAGCGTGTGCTCCGCGCTGTCCTCGTCGACGAGGATGTACGGCTCGAAGGCGTCCTCGGGTGCCGTCCGCGGGCCTGCCTGAGCGTGACGTGATCCGCCCGGCGCCACGGTCGACGTGTGCGCGACCAACCGCTCCAGCCACGCCTTCAGTTCGGTCGCGAACCGCCGGGTGGTGGCCTGGTCCAGGCGGCTGTCGACGACGGTGACGAGACGGCCGCCGGTGCACCTCATCGTCACGTCGACGCTGAACTGGTCCGCTCCCCGGTTACGGTCGGAGATGTTGCTGCCCGACATCGCCGAGTCGAGCTGCCAGCCGGCCGGCTGCTCCGGCGCCGCCGGCCCGCCCTCGTCGGACAACCGCCCCAGATAGTTGAAGCTGACCGGCGGAAGGGGCGCCCGCTCGCTGCCGTACCTGCCGAAGAGGGCACCGTAGCCCACTCCGTGGTGCGGCACCCGGCGGAAGGCCTCCTTCGTCCCGAGGATGCTGCGGCCGAGGTCCTGGTGGTCCACCTCGACGGCCAGCGGGTACATCGTCGTGAACCATCCGACGGTGTCCCGGACGTCGGGTGCTCCTTCGAACAGTTCGCGGCCGTGTCCTTCGACCGTGATGTGGTTCGTCGCCAGTCCGGTGATCGAGCGCAGCGCGCATCCGGTCGCCGTCAGCAGCAGGTCGTTCATGGTGGTGTCGTAGGCCCAGTGGCTTTCGGTGAGCAGCGCCCGGGTGTCCGACGGGCTCAGCGCGAACTCCTCGCGGTGCGTGGCCGCGCCGGGCGACCGGACCGACAGCTCGCCCGGGGCCGCCGATGCCATGCCCTCGGTGATCTCCGCCCACAGTCGCCGCTCGTCGTCGCCGGGGACGTACCGGCGAAGAGCCCTGGCCCACTGCCGGTAGCTGCTCGTCTTCTCCTCCAGCTCACCGTCGTGATACAGGATCTCGAGGTCCTGGGAGAGGACGTGCCAGCTGACGGTGTCGACGATCAGGTGGTGCATGGCGAACCAGACCCGCGCGGTGCCGTCGTCGAACCCGTGGAGGTACGCCGCGCAGGCGGTCGGGCCGTGTTCGAGGTCGAAACCGCTCTGCCACGCCATGAGCCGACGGCTGATCTCCTCGTCCGGCATGCCCGTCACGTCGAGTTCGTGCAGCTCGATGTCCGGGCGGCGGTCGCCGTAGGTCTGGGTGACTCCTGCGCCCTCGCCGTCGAACCCGGAGTACCGCAGGCTGAACGCGTCGTGGTGGCCGACGAGCTTCGTCATGGCCCGGCGCAGCTTCGCCAGGTCGAGCGGTGGGGTCCTGACGGCGAAGTTGTGGTTCCAGTGGCCCCGGTCCGCGAGCGGCTTCGCGAAGAACCACTCCTGGATGGGGAGCAGCGGGCAGTCGCCGCTCAGCGGGCCCTGCTCGGGCGCCTCACGACCGTCGTCCGCCGCCGTACCGTGCCCGCGCTCCGGTCCGGCCAGTACGTTGTCCGCCAGCTGCCGGACGGTGGGGAAGTCGAAGATGTCCTTGACGCCGACCTTGCGTTTGACCTCCCGCTGCACCTGGCTCGCCAGGTGCAGGGCGCTGATGCTGTCGCCGCCCGAGCGGAAGAAGTCGTCGTCGATGCCCACCGAGCCGCCGGGCAGCTGCGCACTCCACAGCTGGCACAGCCGGGCCTCGGTACGGCTGCGCGGAGCCGCGTAGGCCGCCCGCTTCGCCGCGAGGCCCACCTGGGGCAGGGCCTTGGTGTCGAGCTTCCCGTTGACGGTCATCGGCAGCGGCCCGTCGAGTCGCACCAGCAGCGACGGCACCATGCTGGGCATGAGCTTCGCACGCAGGGTGGTGAAGATCTCGTCCTCGTCGACGGGCGTGTGCGCCTCCGTCACGTAGTAGGCGACGAGCCGCTTGCTGTCCGGTGAGCGCTCGTCCGCCGCCGCGATGACGGCGCACTCCCGCACCTGCGGACAGGCGGCCAGGACCGCTTCCACCTCGCCGGGTTCGATGCGCAGGCCGTTGATCTTGACCTGCGCGTCGTTGCGTCCCATGTACTGGATCTCGCCGTCGCGGGTCCGCCGGACGAGGTCACCGGTGCGGTAGACGACCGCGCACCGGCCGTCACGGCGCTCGTCCTCGGTCCGGAACGGGTTCGGCAGGAACCGCTCCCGCGTGAGGTCCGGCCTGTTGAGGTACCCGTCCGTGACGCATTCCCCGGCTATGCAGAGCTCTCCGGCCGCTCCCGGGGGAAGCAGCCGCATCGAGTCGCCGAGCACGTACAGGCGGGTGTTGCCGAGCGGCCTGCCGAAGGTGTTGCGGTAGGGCTCACCGGGCTCGAAGCGGCGGCCCGTGTTGTAGACGGCCGTCTCCGTGGTCCCGTAGGCGTTGATGATCGGTCCGGAGTACTCGCGCCGGATCTTCTCGAAGTGGGGCTCGTTGAACGCCTCTCCGGCGACGAGCACACAGCGCAGATGCTCCAGGCGCGCGAGGTCGAACTGCTGGATCTGCGTCGGCGTACCGCTCAGATACGTCAGCCCGGCACGGTTCGCGTAGTCGTAGAAGCCGTCGTCGTGCGCGGGTGGGGCCGGCGGGACGATGAGCGTGTGGCCGGCCAGGATCGACAGCGCCATCTGCTCGACGGAGAAGTCGAAGACGTAGTTCGCGAGGAACAGGACCCCGTGCCGGGACTGGTCGGGGCTCCCGAAGTAGCGTCCGCGCAGCTGTTCCCGGAAGCTGTCCACGGCGCGGTGCGGGACGAGTACGGCCTTCGGTTTGCCGGTGGTGCCCGAGGTGTAGATCGCGTACGCCAGATCGGCAGCGGTCGCCGGAGTGACGGGGTTCTCGGCGGACCGGTAGCCCTTCGGGAGCCGGTCGATGTCCACCACGTGGAGTTCCGCCGCGCACGGCAGACGGCGCAGGCGCTCGCCATGGGTCCGGTTGGCCACCACGAGCCGGGCCCGCGTGTCCTCCAGCATGAACGCGACCCGCTCGTCGGGATAGCCCGGGTCGATCGGCACGTACGCCGCCCCGGCCTTCCACACCGCGAGGATCGCGATGATCACCTGCTCGCTCTTGTCCAGCACCAGGCCGACCAGGTCACTCGGCCGCAGCTGGACGACGGACCTCAGGTAGTGCGCCAGCCGGTTGGCCCGCTCGTTGAGTTCGCGGTACGTCAGCCGTGTGTCGCCGTGGACCACCGCGATCTCGTCCGGCCAGGTCCCGGCCATCTCCTCGAACACCGCATGCAGGGTGCGCGCGGGACCGGCCGGCGCCTCCTCGTTCCCGGCGTCGGCCAGCAGCTCCGCCTCGCCCGCCGCGTCGAGGCGCGAGACGTCCGCGAGCCGGGCCCCGTCCCCGAGCGGGGCGAGGCGTGCGAACTCGGTCAGGACGTGCCGGAACGTGGCGACGAAACCGTCCACGCTCGCGTCCTCGAAGAGCGAGGCGGCGAAGGTCAGGTTCCCCGCGAGGCCCTCCGGGGTCTCGGTCAGCGTCGCCGACAGGTCGAACTTGGTGGCCGTCCAGCCCCCGGCGTCCGGCTTGTACTCCAGGGCGCGGAGGGGGCCGTCCGTCACGTTCTGCAGGGTGAAGTTGATCTGGAGGACGGGGTGGCGGCTCGGGTCCTTGTCCGGGTCCAGCTCCTTGACGAGCTGCTCGAACGGCAGCTCCCCGTTCACCTGCGCCGCCACGACGCCCTCGCCGACCGACCGTACGTAGTCGAGCAGGCGCGCGTCCGCGTCGACGCCGACGCGCAGCGCGAGCAGGTTCGCGAAGAAGCCGACCGTGCGGTCGAACTCGGGGCGGCCGCGGTTGGCGGAGGGGGTGCCGACGACGAAGTCGTCCTGGCCCGTGTACGCGTTGAGCATCAGGCACCACGCGCCGAGCAGCACGCTGTACAGGCTCACCCGGGCCGACTGGGCGAGGCCCCGCAGCGCCTCGCTGGTGGCCCTGTCGACGGCGAACTCGACCTCGCGGCCCCGGTGGTCGAAGCGCGGCGGACGCGGGTGGTCCAGCGGCAGCCGTACGGTCTCGAAGCCCGCCAGCGCCTTGGTCCAGTACGCGGTCAGCGCCTCCACGCGCCGCCCGGTCAGGTACTGGCGCTGCCACACGGCGAAGTCGGCGTACGTGGCGCGGACGGGCGCGAGCTCCGACTCGTCCGCGCCCCGCAGCAGGGCCGCCAGCTCCTCGCGGAACACGTTCCACGACCAGCCGTCGAAGCACGTGTGGTGCAGGACGAGGCTGAGGTAGACGGTTCCGGGAGCCTCGGCGAGCGTCAACAGGGCGGCCTGGAAGGGGAGTTCCTCGTCCAACCGGAAGACGTGACCGGCGTGCTCCACGAGCCGTGCGTCCAGCTCGGTGACGTCGTCCACCACGTGCTCGCCGACGCCGAACATCGCCGAGGCGTCGTCCTCGGGGACCACGTACGGCCGCCGGACCCCGTCCTCGCCCATGCCGAGCAGGGTGCGCAGCGCCGCGTGGCGGCGCAGCAGCGTACGCAGGGCCCGGTCGAGCGTTTCGCGCGAGACGGACTCGTCGGTCTCCAGGCGCAGGACGAAGGGGATGTTGTAGGCGGCGGTGCCGCCCTCGAACTCGTCGATGAACAGCAGACGCTCCTGCGCGAGCGACACGAGTGACTCGCCCGAGACGCGTCCGGCCGCCGCCTCGATGTGCTCGTCGTCCGCGTGTGCGGCCGCCTGCTGGATGTGCTTCGCCTGTGCCCCGAGGGTCGTGTGCTGGAGCACGGTCGCGACGCCGAGGCCGCGGCCGAAGCTGGTGGTGATGGCCTGCGCGAGCGCCATCGCGCGGATGCTGTCGCCACCGAGTGCGAAGAAGTCGTCGTGCACACCGATGCGGTCCGGGGCCACGCCGAGCACCGTGGACCAGATACCGCACAGCTTGACTTCGACGTCGTTCGCGGGGGCGACGTAATCGGTGCTGTCGCCCGCCCCGAAGTCCGTCTCCGGGAGCCGTTTCGTGTCCAGCTTTCCGCTCGGTGTCACCGGGATGTCCGTGATCCGCAGGATGCGGGCGGGCACGATGGCCTCGGGCAGCTTCTCCCGCATCCGGTGCTTCACGTCCTGCTCGTCGAGGTCGCGGTCGCAGACGTAGAACCCGACGAGGTACTTCTGGGACACCGCGGACGCCGTCGAGCGGTGCTCGCGGGCGATCACCAGGGACCGGGTCACGCCGGGGTACGACGACAGGGCCGCCTCGACCTCGCCGAGTTCGACGCGCTGTCCGCGGATCTTGACCTGGAGGTCGGTACGGCCGAGGCACTCCAGCTCTCCGTTCGGCAGCCACCGGACCAGGTCGCCGGTCTTGTAGACGCGCGCGTTCTGCCCTGCCTCGCGCTCCTCGGGCGTCTGGAACGGGTTGTCCAGGAACCGGTCCGCCGTCAGCTCGTCCCGGTTGAGGTAGCCCCGTGCGACGCCGACACCGCCGATGTAGAGCTCGCCCATGCCGCCGACCGGGACCCGCTTCATCGACTTGTTGAGCACGTAGCAGGCGGTGTTCGCGACCGGGTGGCCGATGCTCTTGGTGGCGCGCCGCTCGTCCACCCCGTACAGCCGCTTGTGGCTGGTGATCGAGATCTCGGTCGGGCCGTACCCGTTGATGATGGTGCGCTTGAACGTGCCCCGGATCTTGTTGAACACCGGCTCGGTGAAGTCCTCGCCGATCGCGTCGATGCGGGTCAGGGAGGGGGTCGTCGAGTAGTCGTACAGCGAGAGCACCGACGGCGTTCCGGAGAGGTAGGTGGCCTGCTCGTCGTTGATGTACCGGTAGAGCCGCTCGGCGTCCGTGCGCATGGTGTCGTCGAGGACCACCAGCTTCTGGCCGTTGAGCAGGGCGTCGGTCATCTGCTCGTAGAAGTGGTCGAAGACGTAGTTCGAGAAGGACAGCAGGGCCTCGTCGCGCCTGCTCTTCTCCAGGCCGAACAGCTTCGCCATGGAGACCTGGAGGTTGACCACGCCCTGGTGCTCGACGAGGACCGCCTTGGGCCGGCCGGTGGTGCCGGAGGTGTAGATGGCGTACGCCAGGTCGGTGCTGGTGACGTCGGTGACCGGGTCGTGCGCGGGCTGCTCGTCCAGCGGCAGTCGCTCGATGTCGAGGACCGGCAGGTCCGCGAGGCCGCGCAGCCGCTCGCCGTGGGCCTCGCCCGTGAGGACGAGTCGTGCGTTCGTGTCCTGCCACATGAACGCGATGCGGTCGTCGGGGTAGGCCGGGTCGATCGGCACGTGCGCCGCGCCGGTCTTCCACACCGCCAGGATCGCGGTGATCATCAGCTCGCTCTTGTCCACCACGAGGGCGACCAGGTCGTTCGGCCTCAGTTCGGCGACCGAGCGCAGGTGGTGGGCCAACTGGTTCGCGCGCTCGTTGAGCTGGCGGTACGTCAGGCGGATGTCGCGGTACACCACCGCGATCTCGTCCGGCCAGGCCGCCGCCATCTCCTCGAAGATCCCGTGCAGCGTCCTGTCGGCCGGGAACGCGGTCTCCGTACGGTTCCACGCGTCGTAGGTCTCGATCATCGCCGGCGACACGAACTCCAGGTCGTCGACGGGCCGCGCGACGTCCTCGGCCACCTGGGAGAACAGTGTGCGGGTCGTGTCGAGCAGGGTGTCGATCGTGCTGTCCTCGAACAGTTCGCCCGCGTACCACAGGGTGACGGTCAGCTCGTCGCCCTCCTCGCGTGCCACGACGGCCAGCGGGTAGTCGACCTTGTCGGCGTCGTACCCCTTCTCGAAGCGCAGGAGCGCGTCGTGCTCCAGCTCCTCGTCCTCGGCGAGCAGGCGCGGGTAGTTCTCCAGGACCAGGAGGGTGTCGAACAGGCGCCGCTTCATGCCGCCGGTCTGGAGCCGGCCGAGCTCCACGACGCTCCTGCTGTTCATCGTGTTCACAGCGGACTGGATCTCGGTGATGGCCGCGCCCACGCTCTTGGCGGCCTGGTCGTCGTGGTCGACGATCAGGGGCAGCGAGTTGATGAACAGGCCGACCGAGTTCTCGATGCCGTCGATGTGGGGGTCCCGGCCGGAGACGATCGTCCCCACCACCGTGGTGTTCCCGCCGCCCATGGCGTACAGGACCTTGTGCCACACGAACTGCAGCACCGAGTGGAGGGTCACGGAGCCCTCGGCGCACACCGCCTTGAGCGCGTTCGTCAGCTCCGCGCCGAGACCGAGCTTCTTGGTGCGGTGCTCGCGGATGTGGTCGTAGTCGCTCAGCGCGACCTGGTAGCGGATGTCCTCCTTGACGAGACCGCCGAAGTCGCCGCGCTCGTCGACGCGTTCGATCTGGCGTGTCCAGTACTCCACGTGGTCGTCCCGGTGCGCCTCCCAGTGGCGCTGCGCGGCCACGTACGCGCGGTCCGTCTCCGGCTCGATCGTGCCGCCCTGGACGAGTCGCAGGTACATGCGGTGCACGTCGTCGTGCAGGACCGGGAAGCTCCAGCCGTCCAGGATGAGGTGGTGGCAGCTGAAGATCAGCGAGTACAGGTCCTCGCGCTGCCGGACCAGGTAGACGCGGAACATCCGGCCGGCCGCGGGCTCGTAGGGCTCGGTACGGTCCCGCTCCTGCAGCTCCTTGATCCGCGCGTCCTGCTCGGCGGGGTCCGCCACGCCGCTCAGGTCGACGTACCGCCAGTCGAAGGGCTTGTCGTCGTGGTCGATGATCTGCAGCGGTTCCTCGGCCCACTCGAAGCGCAGCCGGAGCGCGGGGTACTTGCGCCGGGCGTGCTGCCACGCCTCCCGCATCAGCTCGGGGCTGATGGCGCACCGGTAGCGGTGCACCGACTGCATCACATAGGCGTCGTCGCCGTTCCTGCTCTTCAACGCGTGGTAGAGCAGGCCTTGTTGGAGACCATTGGCGCGCAGCGTGAGGGGTTCGCCCCCGGCCGCGACGTCCTCGGTGACCGGCGGCTGCCCGGTCTCCGGCTCGCTGCGCCGCTGCTGGTCGAGGTGGTGGGCCAGCCCGCCCAGTGTCCTGAGTGTGAACACGTCCTCGACGCCGACCGCGACGCCCAGCCTCTGCCGTACGCGCGCGATCAGGAGGATGCAGGAGATGCTCTGGCCGCCGAGCCGGAAGAAGTCGTCCCGGTCGCCGATCCGTTCGGCCGGGAGGCCGAGGACCTCGCTCCAGATCCCGCGCAGCGCGTCGGTCGTACCGCCGGACGTGCTCGCCTGCGCAGCGGCGGGCGCGGCGCGGACGATGTCCACGTCGGGCAGCGCACGCCAGTCCACCTTGCCGTTGACGTTGACCGGAATGCTGCTGAGACGGACCATCCGGGCCGGGACCATGATCCGTATCAGTCGCTGCTCCAGGAACCCGAGCAGCTCGTCCTCGGTCACCTCCGCCCCGGGCTCGGTCAGGTAGTACCCGACCAGATGACGGTCGCCCGCGCCGTTCGCGCCTTCGCGGGCCACGACGACGCACTTGCGCACACCCGGGAACTCGGTCGCCTGCGCCTCGATCTCGCCGGGCTCCACGCGTACGCCGTTGAGCTTCAGCTGGAAGTCGCTGCGGCCCATGAACTCGACTTCCCCGGAGGGCAGTACGCGGGCCAGATCACCCGTCTTGTAGATGCGGGCGTTCTGCCCACGCATCCGGTCCTGCTCCGACTGGAACGGGTTGGCCGTGAACCGCTCGGCGGTGAGGTCGTCGCGGTTGAGGTAGCCGGGGGCGACGCCGTTGCCCCCGATGTAGAGCTCGCCGATGGCGCCGATCGGCAGCTGCTTGAGGTTCTGGCTCAGGACGTACCACTTGACGTTCCGCACCGGCCGGCCGATGCTTCGGTCCCTGCGCTCGGTCACCCCGGGGGCGAACTCCTTGACGGCGGTGACGAAGGCGGCTTCGGTGAAGGCGTACTCGTTGACGATGCGCCCGGAGAACCGCTCACGCAGCTGGCGCAGCCCGGCCGCCGTCAGCTCCTCGCCGACCAGCAGCAGTTTCCTGAGGCTCGTGCAGCGGCGCAGGTCGAAATGCTGGAGGACTGATCCCGTGGCGTTGAGGTACGTGACGCCGTGCCGCTCGATGTACTCGGGAAAGCGGTCCGGGTCGAGCCTGACCTCTTCGGGGACGATCACCAGGGTCTGCTCGTTGATGAGCGCGATCAGGGTCTGGCGCAGATGCGGTTCGAAGACGTACGACGCGAAGAGCGCGACCCGCTCCTGTCCGGGCCGCCGCATGTCGTAGCGTTCGGACAGGTCGGTGATGCTGTTGACCACGCTGTCGTGGTACTTGGGGACGCCCTTGGGCACACCCGTGGTGCCGGAGGTGTACGTGAGGTAGGCGAGGTCCTGGCTTTCCAGGGACAGTCGCGGGTTCTCCCGCACCGCGCTTCCGGCGCCGGCCTGCCGCTCGAGTACGGTCTCGACCTCGACGAGGCGCACATCGGTGTGCGACGGACCGAGCAGCTCCCTCAGGCGCGCGGAGTGGTGGCGGTTCGTCACGATGACGGAGAGCCCGGTGTCGGCGACGGCGAAGCGTACGCGCTCGGCCGGGTAGGCGGGGTCGATGGGCACGTAGGCGGCGCCGGCCTTCCAGATGCCCAGCGTCGCCGCGACGCCCAGGTCGCTCTTGTCGAGGTAGAGCCCGATCAGCTCCTGGCGGCGCACGCCCACCTCGGGGCCGATCAGCCAGTGCGCCACCTGGTTGGAGCGCTCATTGACCTCGCGGTAGGTCAGCCGGGTGTCGCCGAAGACGACGGCCTCGCGGTCCGGCGAGCGCCGTACGGCGTCCTCGACCAGCTCGTTGAGGCGCTTGCCCACGGGGAAGTCCCCGTCGGTGGCGTTCCACTTGTGCAGTTGCTCCCGCTGCGCCTCCGAGACCAGCTCGATCTCCGCGACCCGCTGTCCGGGCCGGCCGACGAACTGGCCGAGCACCTCGCGCACGACGTCGAGCACGCCGGCGATCGTCTTGTCCTCGAACAGGTCCTCGGCGTAGCACATCGTCCACCGCAGGCACCCGTCCGCCTCGTCGTCCCGCACGATCAGGGCGAGCGGGGTCGACGGCAGTTCTGCCAGGGCCGGTTCGCGATCGGCGAGCACGAGCAGAGCGTCGAACAGGCCCCGCTGAAGGACCTCGTCGACGCGCACGTACGCGTCCTTGCGGCGCAGCGACGCGTCGAGCTCCCGCACCGCCGCGCGACAGGTCAGCGCCGCCTGCTCGTCGTGGTCGACGACGACCGGCAGGACGCGGGCACGCCGCACCTCGGCCACTCCCACGGTGTCGACGAGCGCGGCGACCGTCCGGCTTCCGTGGCCGTAGGCGCGGATGACGCTGTGCAGCGCGGCGAGGGCGAACGCACCGATCGACACCTCGCTGTCGTCGCGCAGCGACTCCTTCAGCGTGGTGTAGTCCTGCCCGCCGATAATCAATTCCTGGTGCTTCGTCGCCCGAATTCCAGGATCGTCGTCCCGTACCGCGATCTTGTTGCGCCACTCGTCCTTGAGGAGCATTTCCAGATCGCAGCGCTCGCTCGATACGCCATCAATGCGGGCGGACCAGTCCGCGGCTGTCGTCGGGTACCGTGCTGACATCATACGTAGGCTCTCCGTGGCTCTCCGTCGTGCCGGGATATGAACGCGGGCTACGCGTGGTGCGTCAGGCGGTGGGCATCTCGACGCTGCGCGCCAGTGCCTCGAGAGCCCGGTCGATCTCGCTCTCGCTGATCGTCAGCGGCGGGCGGAACCGAAGGCTGCGGTCGCCGCACGGCAGAGCGATCACCTGGTGCTCCTGGTACATCCGGCGCAGGACGTCGTCACGGACCCGGGTGTCCGGCAGGTCGATCGCGCACATCAGACCGCGGCCACGGGCGTTGGTCACGACGGCGGGGTGCTCGGTGGCCAGGGCTTCGAGGCCGTCACGCAGGTACTTGCCGCGCCGGCCGACGGCGTCGAGGAGCTCGGTGCGCTCGATCGTCTCGAGTATCCGGGTGGCGCGGACCATGTCGGCGAGGTTGCCGCCCCAGGTCGAGCTGATCCGGGACGAGACGGTGAAAACGTTGTCGGGAACCTCATCGATCCGGCCGCCGCCCATGACGCCGCACACCTGGGTCTTCTTGCCGAACGCCACCAGGTCGGGCCGCAGGCCGAGCTGCTGGTAGGCCCACGCGGTGCCGGTGATCCCGCAGCCGCTCTGGACCTCGTCCAGCACGAACAGGGCGTCGTTCTCGTGGCAGAGACGCTGCATGGCCTGGAGGAAGCCGACGCTCAGGTGGTTGTCCCCGCCTTCGCCCTGGATCGGTTCGGCGATGAAGCAGGCGATCATGCCGTTCGCGGCGCGGAACGCCGCCTCGGCGGCCTCCAGTGCCCGCCGCTCGGCCTCGTGGTTCGTGTCGGCGTGCTCGGTGAGCGGATACCGGAGAGCGGGGGAAGGAATCCGTGGCCAGCTGAACTTGGGGAAGCGGGCGGTCTTCATCGGCTCGGTATTGGTCAGCGACATGGTGTAACCGCTGCGGCCGTGGAACGACCGTTCCAGGTGGAGTACTTGGAGGTCGCTGACGGCCCGCTCGTCGAGGCCCAGCTTCTGCGCCTTCCAGTCGAATGCCGCCTTGAGGGCGTTCTCGACGGCCAGCGCCCCGCCGTCCACGAAGAACAGGTGCGGCAGCAGCGGGTCACCGAGCACCCGGGCGAACGTCCTGACGAACTCGGCGTACGGAATCGTGTACAGGTCCGGGTTGGACGGCTTGTTCGCGGCTGCCGCAGCAAGCTTCCGCATGAATTCCGGGTCGTCGACAATGCAGGACGGGTTGATACCGAGCGGCGCCGACGCGAAGAAGGAAAAGAGGTCCAGATATCGGTTTCCGGTGACACCGTCGACAAGCCAGCCGCCTGAACTGGCGGACAAATCGAGAACGAACTCGTAGCCGTCCACGAGTACATGGGGCTCAAGCGCGCGATGCACGTCCCGTGCTTCCAGGTCTGGTGTTGCCGGAATGTCGTAGTCGGGATGGCCTTCGAGAGACATGGCCCCTCCAGTTCGCTGGATGTGCTGCGTGAACACTCCTGTGGCATGACCGGTCAACACATTCTTCGCCGGGAAACTCTCACGACCCTCTTCGGCAACTCTTGCAGCCCTCTTCCACAACTCTCAGGATTCTCTTGCGAAAGGCCGCAACCTGCACAGATACGCCAACCGGAGAACTGTTCGCGTTACATTCCAGAAACAGGTAAAACAGTTATGATCACCGGCATGGCCGAAGCTGACTGGGGCAGTGCCCGTGAACAGATGCTGCTCGACCCCACCGTCGTCAACCTCAACACCGGCTCCGGCGGGCCGTTGCCCCGCCGCGCCTTCGAGCGCGTCACCAGCCTCCGCGGCCACCTCGCCCATAAACCGATGGACTTCCTGTTACGCCGCGTTCCTCCGCTGTTGTGGCAGGCACGCGAGCGCCTGGCCGGCTTCCTCGGGGGAAATCCGCACCGGCTCGCCTTCACCACCAACGTGACCGGGGCCGTCAATCTGGTGGCGTCGTCCCTGCGGCTCGCGGCGCCGGGCGAAATCCTGCTGAGCGACCACGAGTACACGCCGATGCGGTGGTGCTGGGAGCGAATGGCCGACCAGTACGGACTGGAACTCAAGACCTTTCGCCTGCCGCCCCGGCCCGACGCTCCCGGCGAGATCGTCGACGCCGCGACCGCCGCGATGACCTCGCGGACCCGGCTGTTGTTCTTCAGCCACGTCATCTCCTCGACCGGACTCGTCCTGCCCGCCAAGGAATTGTGCGAAGAGGCCCGCAGCCGCGGAATCGTGACCGTGGTCGACGGCGCCCACGCACCGGCGTTCACCGACCTGAATCTGGCCGACATACCGTGCGACTTCTATGCGGGCAGTGGGCACAAATGGCTGCTGGCGCCCACCGGTGTCGGCTTTCTGCACATCGGCGCCGGCCGTGAGGACAGTCTCCGGCCGATGCAAGTGAGCTGGGCGTATCAGCCCCCGCCGGGGAGCGGGCCGGCCGACGAGCGCGATCAATTCGGCAGTACACCGCGGCTGCGCAGGCTCGAATGCGAGGGAACCCGCGACATCTGCCCGTGGCTCGCGGTGCCGGAATCCATCGATTTCCAGGCGGCCCTCGGGCACGACCGGATCCGTGCGCGCATGCGCGCATTGGCGGACTATTCCCGCCAACGCCTCACCGGCTGGCAGGGAATGGAACCGGTCACCCCGGAGCAGACGGATCTGTCCGGCGGAATGGTGGCGTTCCGCCTGCCCGCGGGAACGGACGCGGCCGCACTGCGCCGCGGGCTCTGGGAGCGCTTCCGTATCGAGACGTCCGTCGTCGAGCGGCCGGATCAGCCGTTGCTCCGGGTCTCGACGCACTTCTACAACACCGAAGCCGAGATCGATGTCCTGACCGCAGCGCTCAAGGAATTGATGGGGAACCCATGACCCGGTCCGTCAGCAGTACCGACGACATCCGCGCCAGGGCGGAGGCCGCTCTGGCGCACTGTGGAGTCGCACTCTCCACGTTCAAGGGCGACGCCCTGACCGCCCGTACGCCGATCACCGGCGAGGACCTGTTCGGCCTGCGCGCCGACACCCCGGCGGGCGTCGACCGGGCCGTCGAGACCGCGCAGGCGGCGTTCCACGCCTGGCGGACGACCCCGGCACCGGTGCGGGGCGCGCTGGTCAAGCGGCTCGGCGAGCTGCTCACGGAGCACAAGCAGTCCCTCGCCGACCTGGTCACCGTCGAGGCCGGCAAGATCCGCTCCGAGGCACTCGGCGAGGTGCAGGAGATGATCGACATCTGCGACTTCGCGGTGGGTCTGTCCCGGCAGCTCTACGGCCGCACCATGCCGTCCGAGCGCCCCGGCCACCGGCTGATGGAGACCTGGCATCCGCTGGGCGTGGTCGGGGTGATCAGTGCCTTCAACTTCCCTGTCGCCGTGTGGGCGTGGAACACCGCGGTGGCCCTGGTCTGCGGTGACACCGTGGTGTGGAAGCCGTCCGAGCTCACCCCGCTGACCGCGCTGGCCTGCACCGCGCTGCTCGACCGCGCCATCGCCGAGACCGGCGCCCCGGCGAACCTCAACCAGGTCGTGCTCGGTGCGGCGGAAGCCGGCACGCGGCTCGTGGACTCGCCGCTGGTGCCGCTGATCAGCGCGACCGGCTCGACCCGCATGGGCCGCGCGGTGGGGCCCCGGGTGGCTGCCCGGTTCGGGCGCAGCATCCTGGAACTCGGCGGGAACAACGCGGCCGTGGTGACCGCGTCGGCGGATCTCGACCTCACCCTGAACGCCGCGGTGTTCGCCGCCGCGGGCACGGCGGGCCAGCGGTGCACCACGCTCCGCAGGCTGATCGTGCACGAGGACGTCGCCGACACCCTTGTCGAACGGCTCTGCGCCGCCTACGCCCGGCTTCCGGTCGGCGACCCGTTCCAGGACACGACCCTGGTCGGGCCGCTCGTGAACGAAGCGGCCCGCGCCAGGATGCGCTCGTCCCTCGACCGCGCGGCCGAGGAGGGCGGCACCCTGTGCACCGGCGGCGAACGGGAGCTCGTCGAGGCGGCGCCGAAGGCGGGATACGTCCGGCCCGCCATCGTCCGCATGCCCGCACAGACCGCCGTCGTACGTGAGGAAACCTTCGCGCCGATCCTGTACGTCCTCACCTACAGCGACCTCGACGAGGCGATCCGGCTGCACAACGACGTACCGCAGGGGTTGTCGTCCGGGATCTTCACCTCCGACCAGAGCGAGGCCGAACGGTTCCTGGCCGCCGACGGCGCGGACTGCGGCATCGTCAACGTCAACATCGGTACGTCGGGTGCGGAGATCGGCGGCGCGTTCGGCGGCGAGAAGGAGACCGGCGGCGGCCGCGAGTCCGGCTCCGACGCCTGGCGGGCCTACATGCGCCGCGCGACCAACACGGTGAACTACTCCGGGCAGGTGGCGCTGGCGCAGGGGGTGGACTTCTCCCAGTAGGGCCGAACGGCGGGAACGTGCGGAGGGGTCGGGGGAGCAACTCGGCACCGCGATGGCGGAAACGATTCTGTCTGGGGGACGACATGCGTGGCGGAGCGACGGCCACGACGACGCTGGCGCTCGCGTGCGCGGCGCAGTTCATCGTGCTGTTCGACGTCTCGGTGATCACCGTGGCGTTGCCTTCGATGCAGACCGATCTCGGTTTCGACCCGGCCGACCTGCAATGGGTGGTCAGCAGCTACGCCCTCGCGTTCGCGGGGTTGCTGCTGCTGGGCGGCAGACTGGGCGATCTGTACGGGCACCGGCGCGTCTTCGTCGGCGGTCTTTCGGTGTTCGTCGTCGCCGGTGTGATCGGCGGACTCGCGACCGACCCGGCGACGCTGATCGCGGCGCGGGCGGCCAAGGGCGTCGGCGCGGCCGTACTCGCCCCGCTGGCCCTGACCATGGTGACCACCACGTTCCCCGAGGGTCACCGGCGGACCAGGGCGCTGGCGCTCTGGACCGCGGTGAGCCTGGTCGGCGGGGCGTCGGGCAACGTGTTCGGCGGCGTACTGACCGAGTACCTGTCCTGGCGGTCGGTTCTGCTGATCAATGTGCCGATCGGGATTCCGGTACTGCTGTACGCCGCCCGGAGGCTCGCCCGGCGTGACGGTCCACGACGTCAGGGCCGGCTCGACCTGCCCGGCGCGGTTCTGGCCACCGCCGGGCTGGCCCTGCTCACCCTCGGCATCGCCCAGGCCCGCTCGCACGACTGGACCGACCCCGCCGCGGCCCTGCCGCTGGCCGGCGGGACCGTCGCCCTCGCCGCGTTCGTGGTCGTCGAGAAGCGGTTCGCCGCACAGCCGCTGATCCCGCCGCGGCTGTTCACCCTGCCCGGAGTCGGCTGGGGCAACCTGGCGATGATGCTGGCCGGGGCCGGTTTCCACATTCCGATCTGGTACTTCCTGACCCTGACCATGCAGGGGGTACTGCACTACAGCGCCGCTGAGACGGGCCTGGGGTTCCTGCCGCACACCGTGGTGATGCTGCTGGTCGGGCTGTTCGTGACGCCGAGGCTGATGCGGTACGCGCAGGCGCGGACCCTGATAGCCGTCGGCGCGCTCATCGCCGCGGTCGGTTTCCTGTGGCAGAGCGGCATCACTCCGCAGAGCGGCTACCTCGACGGCATATTCGGCCCGGCCGTGGTGATCTCGTTCGGCGCCGGGCTGGTCAGCACCCCGCTGACCACCACCGTCACCTCCGGGGTCGGGCCCACCGAGGCCGGTGCCGCGTCCGGGCTGGTGAACACGACGCGGCAGTTCGGCGGAGCGTTCGGCCTCGCCGTGCTGCTCACCCTCACCACGGACGACACGGCCGGCTCCCCCGCCGCGCTCGTGGACAGCTACGCGAACGCGTTCCGGGCCATGGCCGTCATCATGCTGGCGCTCGCGGCGCTCGCGACCGTGTTGCCCGCCCAGCGCCATCTGACCCGGAGCACGGCGGGGCCGGTGGGCAGCTCCGCCGACGAGGACCACAGCTTGCTCAACTAAAGTGCTGGCATGGTGCTTTCCACTCCGCCGCCCCAGGCACGATCAGCTCCGTTAGAAGGAATCATCGGAGGTGGTGCCTCGTGAACAAGCCGCTGAGGCGCATAGCCATCTTCTGCGGGCTTCTGATGCTCGCGCTGCTGCTCCGGGCCAACTGGCTCCAGTACGTGGACGCCGAGAAGCTCGCCACGCACAAGAACAACCGGCGCGTGCAGATCGAGCAGTTCGCGACGCCACGCGGCGACATCATCGTGGGCGGCGCACCGATCACGGGCTCGCAGAAGGTCGACGGCGCGGAGTTCATGTACCGGCGCACGTACAAGAACGGCCCCATGTACGCCCCGGTCACCGGATACGCCTCCCAGGCGGTGGGCATGTCCCTGCTGGAGAAGACGTACGACAGCGTGCTCAGCGGCCAGGACGACCGGCTCGCGTTCCAGCGCTTCACGGACGTCCTCACCGGCAAGGAGCGGCGCGGCGGGGCCGTGATCACGACGATCGACCCCAAGGCGCAGGAAGCCGCGTACAAGGGACTCACCGACCTGAACGCCCGTGGCTCGGTCGTGGCGCTCGACCCGCGGACGGGGAAGGTGCTCGCGCTGGTCTCGACGCCGTCCTACGACCCCGCGTCCTTCGCCGGGAACATGTTCAAGGACAGCGACAAGTTCCAGGCGCTCAACGCGGACAAGGGCAAGCCGCTGGCCAATCGCGCGCTGCGCGAGACCTTCCCGCCCGGCTCCACCTTCAAGATCCTCACGGCCACGGCGGCCCTGGAACACGGTGTGATCACGGACATCGACGCCCCTTCGGGCGTGGCGTCTCCGTACAAGCTGCCGCAGTCGACCCACAAGGTCGGCAGCGAGGCCGGCGACGCCGTGTGCAACAAGGCGTCCCTGAAGACCGCCATGCAGCACTCCTGCAACAACGTCTTCCTCGACGCGGCGGCGAAGCTCGGGCAGGACAAGATGCGCGAGACGGCCGAGAAGTTCGGCTTCAACAAGGACGTCTACTCGGACGACTTCGGTGACCTGCGGGCCGTCAAGGGCCTGTACCCGCAGAACCTGGACAAGCCCGGTACCGCGCTGACCGGCATGGGGCAGGGCAGCCTCACCAGCACCCCGATGCAGATGGCCATGGTGACCGCGGCGCTGGCCAACGACGGCAAGCTGATGCAGCCGTACATCGTCGACGAGTTGCAGTCCCCCGGTCTGAGCACCGTGGAGAAGCACGAGCCCCGGGAGATGAGCCAGGCCGTCTCCGCCGAGACCGCCCGCAAGGTCCAGGAAATGATGGAGCACACCGCCAGAGAGGGCAGCGCCAGGAAGGCCCAGATCGACGGCATCACCGTCGGCGGCAAGACCGGGACGGCGCAGCGCGGCGTGGACGTGAAGAAGCTGGTTCCCTACGGCTGGTTCGTCTCGTACGGCAAGAAGTCCGACGGTACGTCCGTGGCCGTGGCCGTCTTCATCGACCCCACCGACATGGACATCTCGCGCGAGGACATCTCCGGCGGCAGCCTGGGCGCCCCCATCGCGCGGAACGTGATGAAGGCGGTCCTCCAGAAGTGAGCCGGCCGAGGCCGCATCACCCGGACAGGTGATGCGGTGGAGATCGGCAGAAGAGCGCCCGGTGACAGGATGGCTCCCGCCCCCGCAAAGGGGTGGGAGCCATCCTGTCTTTCCATTGAGGGGGGTTGCGCGGTGCAGGTGCGGTACGAGCGACAGCCGCATGGAAGCAGAGGATGACGAACCACCCCGCGGTCGAGGTCGTGCCGACCTCCCGCCACTAGGTCTCCGCACCGGGAAACCTGCTCTCGTCTGCCTCCGGACGCCGGTTCCTGGGTGCGGTTCCACGCCCTGACCTGGGCGTGATCCCCAGTAGAAGGACAGGAAGTTGAGACGCAGCCTAACCAGGTATGCGCGTGTCCCGATCGCCACGGCCGTCGCACTCGCGGTGGCCTGCGGTGTCGGGACCACGCAGGCGTACGCAGCCGCAGTCCCGCCAGGGGCGGCGAACGGATGGTCCGCACCGACCGCGCGCTCGGGTGACGGGTCCGGTCCGGGCACCAAGCCCAGCGCGGTTCCCGAGGACAAGCGCGCCGCGGTGCTGGGCAAGAGCTACAAGTCGTCGTCGGACCAGGCGTTCACCACTTCCGGTGACGGCACGGGCTTCCACCTGATGGTGGCCGACGAGAAGAACGGCTACGCGTGGAAGACCGCCGCCTCGCTGAGCGAGCCGGGCTTCGACACGGACGCCTGGATCGGCAACGCCTGTGTGACGGAGTCCGGGAAGTACGCCGCGGTGGCGTACGCGCCTCGTACGTTCACGAACAAGCCCGAACTGATGAGCCGTGGCGCGTTCACCGCCGTCGTGGATCTGACCAACGGGAATGTACGGAAGCTGCCGTTCCAGGCCACGCTGGGCTACTTCTCGCCGGGCTGCGGCACGGGCGATGACATCGTTTTCTCGCAGTTCACCGACGAGAACACGTCGAAGAAGAACGAGACCCGGCTGATCACGGTCGACGCCCGTACGGGATCGTCCGACAAGGCGACGATCGCCGGTCAGGTCACCTCGGCCGTTCCGGTCGACGGCCGGATCGTCGGCGCGCGCGGCCACCAGATCGTGCGGATCGACGGGTCCACGGTGAAGACGGTGGCCCGTACGCACGCCGTTCCGTTCCAGCTCAAGCCGGACGCCGACGGCGGCGTCACCTTCATCGACCGCCTCCCCGGCGGGAAGAAGCAGTCCGCGGCCGATGACCAGGCCGCCGTCTCCCGTGTCACTCCGGAGGCGATCGGGGCGGCGAACGGCAAGGCGAAGGCGGCACGGCTCGCACAGGGCGGGCTGAGCCGCTTCGACCTGGCGCGTACGCCCTCGGGCGCGGTGTACGTCACCGGCCAGGCCCGCACCAGCGCCTCGCTGCCCGCCGCGGTCCGCAACCCGGGCGGGATCGACAAGGACGCGCGGATCTCCAGCCGCGGCGCCGCCGCGTTGACCACGGCGTGGGCGGACGGCAAGGACTCGCGGATCTCGCAGAAGGACTCCTTCTCCGCGCGTTCCGCCAGGATCACGCTGAAGGCCCTGGACACGGGCAGGACGACGGTTCTGGACGCCATGCCGGGCAACCGGATCGGCAACGACGGCGCCCAGCGCTCGGCGACCGCGACGAGCCCGGCCCTGCCCAAGCCCGCACCCGCGCCCGAGAAGGCCGGCGGGGTGTCGGCGATGGCCTCGCCGGTCGACGCGGACCGCACGTGCTCGGTGCCGAGGAACGACCCGAAGAAGCAGGCGTTCCAGCCGACTCCGCGCCAGATCGAGTGGGCCGTGGACCAGGCCGTCGTCAACAAGCTCAACACGCATGTGACGAGGCCGGCGAACTGGAAGAACACGGGCATGGCCGCGTACGCGCCGCAGACCCTGTTCCCGCTGCGGACCATGACCGGCGGCAGCGGTGCGGACTGGCACGTCCCGGCTCAGGTGATGCTCGGCATCACCGCGCAGGAGTCGAACATGTGGCAGGCGACCCGGTACGCGGTGCCGGGCGTCTCGGCGAACTCGCTGATCGGCAACTTCTACGGCGTCAAGTACGCCTCCGACGGCCAGCAGACCGACCCGTGGGCGATCGACTGGTCCAAGTCCGACTGCGGCTACGGCGTCACCCAGGTCACGGACGGGATGCGGCTTCCGGGCAAGGGCCAGCCGACGCTGCCTCCGGCGCAGCAGGAGGCCATCGCGCTCGACTACGCGGCGAACATCGCCGCCGGCGTGAACATCCTGATCGAGAAGTGGAACCAGACCCGTGCCGACGGGCTGCTCATCAACGACGGGCACCCGAAGTACATCGAGAACTGGTTCTACGCCCTGTGGGCCTACAACAGCGGCTACTACCCGCAGTCGTCGGCCGGCAGCACCTCCGGCAAGTGGGGCGTGGGGTGGACGAACAACCCGGCGAACCCGCTGTGGAAGGAGAACCGTACGCCGTTCCTGGAGAACGCCGCCGGCGGTGACGACTACAGCCACGCCGCGAGCCCGCAGCACTGGCCGTACGAGGAGAAGGTCATCGGCTGGGCGGCCCGGCCGATCGCGGCCATGTTCAAGCCCGGTGACTTCCAGCCCGGTTACCGTGCCGCGTGGTGGACGTACCCGCAGTACCGGACGACGGCCAAGCCTCCGATCGGCACGTTCTGCGACAGCAGCAACAACTGCGACCCGTCGAAGATCAGCGAGGGCGCGAACAACAACACCGGCGGGGGCCCGTGCCTGCTGCCCGGTGACCCGAACGAGTCGGACCCGCTGTACCTGAAGTGCTGGTTCCACAAGCCCGCCACGTGGAAGAACTGTACGACCAGCGCCATGTGCGGCAACCCGATCCACCGGTTCGACGGCACCTATCCCGAGCAACCCGACGAGAACTCCTATCCCCCGCGGTGTGCGTCCGGTCTGCCCACCGGCACGAAGATCGTCGAGGAGATCCCCAACGGTGTCACACCGGTCGGGTCCGGGGGCCGGTCGTGCGGTGCGGCGGCGTCCTCGGGATCGTTCAACTTCGACTTCGGCAGCGCCTCGGCCCGGATCGACCTGCATCAGATCGGTGCGGCCTACGGCAACCACTTCTGGTTCACCCACACCAACAAGGCCGGGACGTCCGACGCCAGCCGTCTGGCGGCCACCGGCACCTGGACGCTGGGCACGGCGGACCGGGGCTGGATGCGGGTCTGGGTCCATCTGCCCGACCACGGCGCGCACACCCGCCAGGCCGCCTACACCGTGGGCGGTACGAACTCCTCCAGTCCCAAGCGCGTGAAACCGCAGCGGGTGCTGGAGAACAAGTGGGTGTCGCTCGGCGCGTTCAACTTCACCGGGACTCCGTCGGTGTCCCTGTCGAACGTGACGCAGGACGGCAAGGGCACGGAGGACGTCGCGTGGGACGCCGTCGGCTTCGAGCCGCTGGGCTCCAAGCCGACCAACCAGATCGTGGCCATGGGTGACTCGTACTCCTCCGGTGAGGGCGCCTCGACGAACGGCGGCGACGACTACTACAAGGAGTCCGACTACTACGACAAGCAGCAGCCTGACACCGAGAACAAGTGCCACCGGTCGAAGCACGCCTGGTCGCGGCAGGCCACACTGCCGGGCTACGGCAAGTCGATCGGGCAGATGGCCGACGACCGCGACAAGAACATGGACTACCAGTTCGTCGCCTGCTCCGGTGCCCGCCACTACAACATCCTCCGGCAGGGGCAGAGCAGCGAGCTGCCGCAGATCGAACAGGGCTACCTCGACCAGAACACCACGCTGGTCACCCTGTCGGTCGGTGGTAACGACGCCCGCTTCGCCGACATCGTCCAGGAGTGCATCACGGCCCTGACCGTGTGCAACAACAACTCCATCGACGCGGTCGACCCCGACACCGGGCAGAAGAACGGCCAGGAGACCGGTCCGCTGGACCAGTGGGCGCCGAAGTGGCTCAAGGAGCAGATCCGGCCACGCCTGGCCGGCATGCTCAACTCGATCCACCAGAAGGCACCGAACGCGAAGATCGTCCTCATGGGCTACCCGAAGCTCCTGGAGGGCAGCGGCGGGTGTGTCATCGGCATCGGTACCGAGGAGGCACCGTGGCTGAACAGCATGGCGGACACGCTGGCCAATGAGATGCAGGGCGCGGTCAACGACGCCAACGCCCAGTCCAACGCGAACGCGGTCTTCTCCGACCCGCGTGACGAGTTCGCCGGCAAGGCGATCTGCGGTGACCCGGAGACGGTGCACGGCATCGTCCTGTCCGGCCATTCGCAGGCGGACAACCGGGACTGGGACTGGCTGCCGGGCAACGTGGCGCCGTCCATGAAGTCCTTCCACCCGAAGGTCACGGGGGCACGGCTGTACGCCGACAGCCTGCAGCACTCCCTGTAGGAAAGCTGTAACGAGGCGGGGACCTGAGTGCGTGTACTCAGGTCCCCGTCGCCGCACCATGAAAGGCTGAAGGTATGACGAAGACCAAACCCGTCCGGTGGGCCAAGGGCGCCGCTGTGTCGGCGGTGGCCGCCGGCGCCTGCTACGCGGTCTGGACGGTCGGCAGGGAGTGGGCGCAGGGGGTGCGGCAGGCGAATCCGGACGCGATCCTCGCCGGCTCCGCCGAGTCGGTGATGGCGGTGGTCGCCGGGGTGGCGCTGATGCCGGTCCTCCTGTGGGCGGGGATGCGCGCGGTGCGGGAGCGAGGCAATCACCTGCTCGTGATCGCGGGCACGGTGGTGTGGCTCTTCGTCGGCGGCCATGTGGTCGAGAACGCTGTCAGCACCGCGGGGACCGCCGCGTTCCTGGCCCTGTTCGCGGTGCTCGGCGGTCTGCTGGCCATGGTCGAGGTACGCGGAAGCGGCCGGCCCACCCCCTAGGGCGGGGCGGCGCGCGGCCGCCGCCCCGGCCCGGCCGATGTCAGGTGGTGTACTCGGAGTTGAGGCGTACGTAGCCCTCGGTGAGGTCGCAGCCGTAGACGGTGAAGGCACCGTCCGCGATGCCGAGGTCGATGCCGATGATGACCTCGTCGCCCCTGAGGTGTTCGGCGACGGCGGCGCGCAGTGCGTCCTCGTCCCGCTCGTCCTCACCACGGGGCGGGTAGACCTCGATGTCCGCGAACCGGATGGTGACGGCGTCCTGGTCGATGTCGGTGTCGTCGGAGCACTTGCCGATCGCCATGCTGACCCGGCCCCAGTTGGGGTCACTGCCGTGCACCGCGGTCTTCACCAGCGGTGAGTTGACGACGGTCTTGCCGACCCGCTTGGCCTGCGCGGTGTCGCGAGCCCCGGTGACCTGGACCTCGATGAGTTTGGTCGCCCCCTCGCCGTCGCTCGCGATGTCCTTGACGAGGGCCAGTGCGGCCTCGTGCAGGACCTCCTCGAACTCCCCGGGGTCGACGTCGCCGGCCAGCCCGTTGGCGAACAGCACCGCCGTGTCGCTGGTGGAGGTGTCCGTGTCGATGCTGACCGCGTTGAACGTGCGGTCCATGACGCGCCGGAAGATACGGTCCTGCTCCGCGGGGTCGAGCCGGGCGTCCGTGGCGAAGAACGTCAGCAGCGTCGCCATGTCCGGCTCCATCATGCCGACGCCCTTGGCGATGCCGACGAGGGTCGCCCCGCCGCACCGCAGCCGGATCTCCTTCGGCCGGGTGTCGGTCGTCATGATGGCGCGGGCGGCACGGTCGAAGCCGCCCTCCGGGAAGGGCCACGACAGCGTCTTGAGGTGCTCCCGGATGCTCTCCATCGGGTACTGGCGGCCGATCACCCCGGTGGAGGCGATGAAGAGTTCGTCCTCGGCCACACCGAGGGTTCGGGCGACGGACTCGCGCACCTCACGCGCGTTGGCCTCGCCTTCCCGTCCGTTCGCGACGTTCGCGTTACGGGCCAGCACCACCACGCCCCGGGCCCGGCCGGTGGCGGCCGTGTCCCGGCTGAGCACGACGCTGGGGCCGGCGAACCGGGAGCGGGTGAACACCGCGCTGACGTTCGCGGGTTCGGTCGAGGCCAGCACGGTGAAGTCGTCCCGGCCGTCGTCGGCCAGTCCGACCGGCGCGGTGTGTACGACGAACCCCCGCGGCGTCTGGGATGTGGTGTGGGGCATGGTCATCGTCTCCCATCAAGAGGACTGCACGAAGATGCGGCGACCCCACCGGCCGCTGCATTCTTTCCCACCACTCAGCATACTCATGCAGCGCAACGGCGGACGGTTTTCGTCAACTCCGACCGGGCCGAGCCCGGCGGAACAAGAGGCTCCGGTTAAGCTCCGTCAACACATCGACCTGGCGTGACCGGGTTGCGGATCCCGGCCGCAGGGGCGAGATTTTCCAGCCAGTATTACTGGCGCCGACAGGCATATCAGCAGCATTTTCTCCAGTGGTCTAGACCGGATTGCCGACAACCATCGACCGTTCTCGGCCAGCCTGACCGTATTCCGCCGGGACGGCGCCGCCCAGCTGCAAACGGACAGGATGCTCCGTAGCTCTATCCGATGCCTTCCTTTTTCATCTTTGCCGTGTCTTGAACCGTGCGTTCACGCAGCGACAGGTGAGGGGAGGCGCTTAACCTGAGCCACATGAGGCATTCCGACAGCTACGGCAACTACTCGCAGCACGACAGGCGTCGTTCCTCCGGCCGTGTGATCGTCTCGACTCTTGTCGTACTGGCGGCGACCGCCGGGCTCGGCTACTGGGGATACACCGCCCTGACCGGCGACGATGCGAGCGAGGACCCTCAAGTGGTGGAGGCTGCCGGGCAGTTGACGAAGTTCCTCAACGCGTGGGAGACCGGCGACGCCAAGGGGGCCGGCGCGCTCACGGACACCCCCGGCAACGCCGAGTCGTTGATCAAGTCGGTCATGACGAACCTGAAGCCGTCGAAGACCGAGATCACCGCCGGCGCCGGGAAGAAGGAAGCGGAAGGGGAAGTGGAGATTCCCTTCACCGTGAAGATGGCCCTTTCCGGGGCGGGGGATTACACATGGGACTCGAAGGCAAAGCTTGTCAAGAAGAGCGGCAAGTGGGCCGTTGAATTCCATACACCCCTGATTCACCCCGAGATGACTCCGGGACAGACCCTGGCCCTGAAGTCCCGTGACCGCGCTCTCATCCTCGACGCGAAGGGCGACGAACTTCAGTCGGCCTCGCTCGTCGGCACGGTGGACGCCAAGAGCGGCAAAGGGACCTCGGGCCTCGAGGCCCGTTACGACAAACAGCTCACCGGCGGCGGGGGCGCGGCACAGTCCGTCGTGATCCTGGACCGCGAGTCCGGCCAGGTGGTGAAGAAGCTCACCAACGCCGGCGGCGGCGAGGGCAAGCCGGTGAAGACGACGATCGACCCCAAGGTGCAGGCAGCCGCCGCCGCAGCCCTGGAGGGAGTGAAGAAGAACGCCGCGATCGTCGCCATCGATCCCACCAACGGCAACATCCTGGCCGCCGCCAACATGCCCTCCGGCATGAACCGTGCCCTGGAGGGCCGGTACCCGCCCGGCTCCACCTTCAAGGTGGTCACCACCGCCGCCCTGCTGAAGCAGGGCATGAGCCCCAAGGACCGGGCCGACTGCCCCAAGTTCGCCTACGTCAACGGTCAGCGCTTCGAGAACCAGGACCAGTTCGTCCTGCCGTCGGGGTCGACCTTCAAGGACGCGTTCGCCAAGTCCTGCAACACCTTCTACGTCAACTCCCGCGGCAAGCTCTCCGGATCGGCCCTGCACGACACCTCCCAGGCCTTCGGGATCGGCGGCACCTGGGACGTGGGCACCTCGACCTACGACGGAAGCATCCCGGTCGCCAACAGCGACAACGACAAGGCGGCCTCCACCATCGGGCAGGCCCGGCTCCAGGCGTCACCGCTGGTGATGGCCTCGATCGCGGCCACGGTGAAGGAGGGCACATTCAAGCAGCCGGTCCTGGTGCCCGACGCCGTGAAGAAGAAGTACGAAGCCCCTGCCCAGCTCGATGCGAACGTTGTCGGCAACCTGCGCGATATGATGCGCGCGACCGTCACCTACGGCGCCGGCTGGGCCCTCAAAGACATCCCCGGCGCGCCCCACGCAAAAACGGGCACCGCCGAATTCGGCACCGAGACCCCGCCTCGCACGCACGCCTGGATGATCGGTTATCAGGGCGACAGCAACATCGCCTGGTCGGTCCTCCTGGAGGACGGCGGGTCGGGCGGCTCCGATGCCGGACCCATCGCCGCCAGGTTCCTCAAGAACCTCACCTAGTTCCTCGCGATTCCGCTTATGTCAATTCACATGGTTTTCGATGGGAGTTTCCTGACGCTGGGGGGTTGATGCAGTCGCCGATCCGACCTGACCAGATCTCGATCTGCTCCAGAACTGCACCACCGCGCATTTGGGATGATTCACACACACAAGGGGAAACCGCCATGAGCAGCAGGAACAACTTGACGATCCAGCTTCTCGGCCCCGTGACCCTCTTAAGAGACAACATACCGATATTCATCCGGGGTCAGCGGCAGCGGCGTTTCCTCGCTTCTCTCGCGCTGAAACCCGGACAGGTCATCTCCAAGGAAGCGATCATCGAGGACTCATGGGACGGTGAGCCGCCCCTGACCGTCTCCGGGCAGTTGCAGACCTCGGCGTGGATGATCCGTACGGCCCTGACGGAAGCAGGGCTCACCCGGGACGCGCTCGGTTCCCACGATCTCGGTTACGAATTGCAGGTGCCGTCCGATCGCATCGACGTATTCGTCTTCCGGGACGCGGTACGCAGTGTCCGCGAGCTCCATGCCCGCGGCGAGCACAGGACCGCGGCCGAGCAGCTCGACGCAGCTCTGGCCCTGTGGAAGGGCGCGGCGCTCACGGACGTCACCTCCACCCGTCTGCGCATGAGGGGCGAGGCCCTCGACAGGGAGCGGATGGCGGCGGCCGAACTGCGCGCCCTGATCGACGTCGGTCTCGGGTACTACGGCGAGGCGATCGCGCAGCTGTCGGAGCTCGTCGACCGCGACCCCTTGCGCGAGGACCTCTACGTCGGCCTGATGAAGGCCTACTACGGCGAGGGGCGTCAGGCCGACGCCATCCAGGTCTTCCACCGGGCGAAGGAGATCCTGCGGGAGCAGATCGGGATCAATCCTGGGGCGAGGCTGCGGGAGGTGATGCAGGCCATCCTGCGGCAGGACGAACGCCTCCTCGGAACCCCCGGTACTCCCCTGTCGGGTGAACGCGTGGGGTGAGTCGCCCGGCTGCGCCGGGGGGCGGGCGCTGAGACCGGACCGAGAGTTGATCAAGAGGCTGCCGGAGTTGGATGACCCGTGGCCGAGGGCCTGATCCGAACGACAACAGGCCCTGGGTATCACATCGGCCCGGGCCGGCGCGCTGTCCCCCGGGTGCGCCGGCCTCTCCATCACGGGGCAGTGGAGCACTCATGTGGCGCAGCACAAGAAGACGGACAGCCGCGGCCTTATTGGCCTTACTGCCGGCTTTCACCGGATTGACCGCGGCCGGTCCGGCGCAGGCCGCCACGGGTCCGGCACAGGCCGCGGCCGCGTCGCCGCCCTGCGCGCAACTTCCGTGCGAGGGCGTCGACCCGGCCGCGGTGACCTCGTGGGCGACCGCGCCCCGGGTGGTGAACCAGGCCACCCTCGCCTCAGGTGCGAAGGTCACGCTGCGGGCGGGCAAGCCCTCCTGGGACCCGACCACCGAATACGCCTGGGTCGATGGCCAGTTCGGCAGTGCGCAGGGCAAGACCTGGTTCGTCTACGAGTACAACGTGTACGAGAGCGCCTTTGCCAACCGTAACCTCGAGCACCCCCGCTCGTACCGGTCCGCCCCCGGAACCACGGGCATGTTCGTGAAGTCGCCGCGCAACGCGGGCGAGGACGCGGCCGGATGCCTCTCCGACGGCACGGAGACCGCCTGCGTCGGCGGCTACACGGAGTCGGCGAAGGACATCAGCCCGGTCTCGCCGTGCGACCCGGTGTGCAAGGTCATCGATCTGGCCACGCAGGACCTGGCGACGTGGCGATTCGTGGATCGTCCGGACTACCGCAAGGTGACACTGCCGTCGGGAGCGTGGGTCCAGCACGTCACCGGCTATCCGAAGTGGGACCGGGGGTCGCGCTTCGAGTGGGCCGAAGGCGGAAACCTTCCCCCCGGCGGCAGGTTCTGGCTTGAGGAGTGGCAGGGTCCGGGCCGCTGGGGCGAGGCGTACACCCGCATCACCGATCCGAACGCGGCACGCACCACGGACGGTTCCACCCACGCCTTCACGACCACCCCCGTACGTGCCTGCGTGACGGACGGTACGAACACCCGGTGCAGCACGGACGACGGCACCGAGACGACCGAGCCCACCCAGGCCCCGTGCGCCACCCTGCCCTGTACGGGCATCGACCCGGCGACGGTCACCGAGTGGATGCCGTACGGCGAGCCCCGGCTGGTGGAGGACGCGAACATCTACCAGGGCGGCCGGTTCATGATCTACAAGGGCCGTCCGGCCTGGGACGCGACCCACGAGTACTACTGGGGCAAGGCCGAACTCCCGCCCCGCGCGGGCGTCAGCGCCCAGTTGATGACGCACGACAGCAGGGGCGTGGACTTCCGTGAGCAGCGGCCGGTGCCGATCGCCGGCGCCTCGCTGACCGCTTCGGGCACCACGAAGATGGTCGGGCTCGACCCGCTGGCACCGGGTGACGTGCGGATCGCCGGACTCGTCAACGACGCCAAGAACTGGTCGTTCGTCACGCAGCACGGCGACAACATGTACCAGACGGACGTGGAGGGGACGGTGGGTCCCTGCGCCGCCCAGCCCTGTACGGGCGTCACCGCCGCGTCCGTGACCGCCTGGCGGTCCGGCAGCTCGACCTGGCGGACCGCCGCGCTGAAGTCGGGCGCGCAGGTCTCGCTCAAGGCGGGCCTGCCGAAGTGGTCGGTGAACGACTTCTACGCCTGGGCAGAGACGTCCGGCAGCGCGACGGTGTGGCTGGAGGACAAGGCCCCCGGGGGTGCGTACCACAAGGTCGCCGAAGCGGGCGTGCTCGCCGCGACCACGGGCGAGTCCGTCAGGGCGTGCGTCTCGGACGGCACCGGGACGGCGTGCACGACGCCGACCGGCTGACGGGCAGCTGAAGGGCAACTGACAGGCGCGTACGGTGCGAGCCGGCGGGGCGATGTCCCCGCCGGCTCGTCGTCGTCCGGCGGCCGGGCGCGCCCGTACCGTCCGGACGACGCGGGGCCCGGCGACCGAAAATCGCCCTATGCACCCTCACCTGCCGTACCGTTCCCCTCACTCACAGTCGTCGACAGGGAGCGTGGGGCAGCATGGCCAGGAGGCGTGCGGTGCTCAAGGGAGTGCTGGCGGCATCGGGGGCGGCGGCGTCCGGGGCCGTACTCGCCGGCGCGGCCCCGACAGCCGGGCGGGGCAAGCCGTACTCCACCTCCGTGCAACTGCGCTGGCTCGGCGTCTCGGGCTGGGAGATCCTCATCGGCGGACGCCGCAGTCTCCTCTTCGACCCGTATCTGAGCCGGATGCCGTACGCGGACGACAAGGGCGCCCTCGACCCGCGCCTGCCGCTGCGTCCCGACCGGGAGGCCGTCGAGCGGGTGGCCGCACAGCATCTCGCCGTACCGCCCGAGCTGGTCCTGGTCAGCCACGGCCACTTCGACCATGTGGCGGACGTCCCGCAGCTGCTGGCGCGCGAGGCCTGGGCGAAGGCCCGCATCCGCACCGTCTGCGACGAGACGGTGCGCCATCTGCTCACGGCGATGGAGACGCCCGAGTCCCGCCTCGACGACGTCATCCAGGTCAAGGGCGGGGAGTACCTGCAGTTCGACGGGTACACCGTGGAGGTCTTCCGCAGCCTGCACAGCCAGCAGGCCGACCACGGCTACTTCGCCCCGGGCCGGAGGTCGGCCCCGCCCCGGCGGCCCACCGTGCTCGGCGACCTGGTCGAGGGCGACACGCTCGCCTACCAGGTGTCCGTGGACGGCGGTCCGACGATCCTGCTCATGGGCGCGAGCAACTTCGTGGAGCGTGAACTGGCCGGAATCCGGCCCGACGTGGCGGTCGTACCGATGACTTCGCACTCGGCGCTCCACCGCTACGTCGAGCGGCTTCTCGAAGGGCTGGGGAACCCGCCGCTGCTGATCCCGTGTCACCACGACGACATGACCACCCCCCTCACCGACGGTCCGGGCCTCCTCGCCGCGGCGACCCCCGCCACGGCTGCCGAGCACCTCTCCGCGGCGGCGGCTCCCGCGTCGCGCGTGGTTGCCCCGCGCCATCTGGCGGCCCTGGACGTCACCGCCGCGCTCACCTGAGACGCCGGCGTCGCGCGTCCTGCGGAGAGGGCTGGGCCCGGGGCCAACAGCCGAGCTCCGCAGGGGCACAGGGGCCTTCGCGGCACGCGGGGTCCGGGGCGCGGCACCACCGAGCGCCGCCGGGGCACACGGGCGTTCAAGGCACGCGGGGTCCCGGGTGCGGCACCGGCCGGTCAGCCGTACAGCTCGCGGTAGGACGGGAAGTCGCCGCCGGGACCGTCGACGCCACGCGCGGACAGGACCGCGTGCACCACGGCCCGGGTGAGCACGTCCGCGCCCGCCGCCAGAACCGCGTTGAGCTCCATGGCCTCCATGTGCGCGCCCCATCCGGTGCCGGCCGCCTCGGCGGGGGCCCGCGTGTGCTCCGGCACCAGGGGCAGACGGCCGGTGGACAGCGCGAACACCGTGTCGCCGTCGGTGAGCAGATGCACCGGCCGGACCGCCCGGGCCAGGCCGTCATGGGCGGTGCCGGCCAGCTTCTGCGCCTGCGCGCGGGTCAGTGTCGCGTCGGTGGCGACCACGGCCAGGGTGGTGTTGAGCGGACGCGCCGCGTCCGCCTGGCGCCGTTTGGTCTCCTGACGGGCCGTCGCCAGCCGGTCCTGGGCTCGGGCGTGCCGGTCCCCGGTGGGTGGCGTGGCGGGCAGGCCGCGGGCGTGGAACTCGTCGCCGAGGCCCGTCCGGGCGCCGTAGAGGATCCCGTCGGCCGGGTCCAGTACCGAACCGGCCGCGTTCACCGCCGCCAGCGCGGCCACGGTCGCCCCGGACGGCAGCACCACGCTCGCCGTCCCGATGCCGCCCTTGACCCCGCCGGCCACCGCGCCGGTGCCCGCCCCCACGCAGCCCTGCGGCACCGCGGCCCCCTCCGCCGTGCCGGCCGCCGCCTCGACGGCGGCGCGCCCGAGGTCCGCCCCCGGCCGGGCCCGCCAGTCCCCGCCGCGCCCCAGGTCGAAGAGGGCGGCCGCCGGGACCACCGGGACGACCTGGGACGGCCCGGTCCCCACCCGGAAGCCGCGGCCCCGCTCCTCCAGCCATGCCACGACGCCGCCCGCCGCGTCGAGCCCGAAGGCGCTGCCGCCGGTCAGTACGACGGCGTCGATGTGCTGGACCAGGTTCCGGGGATCCAGGGCGTCGGTCTCCCTCGTCCCCGGCCCGCCGCCGCGCACGTCGACGGCCGCCACCGCGCCGCCCTCGGGCGCGAGGACGACGGTGACGCCGGTCAGCCAGCCGTCACCGGCGCGTCCGGCGTGGCCGACGCGCAGGCCCGCCACGTCCGTCAGCGCGTTCAACGGCCCGGTCGTCGGCCCTCCGGCCCCGTCGGCCCCCTGGCGCTCGCTCATCCGCTTTCCCTCCCCGAACGAACTTCCGTCACTTCACAGCGCGATCGCCTCAAGGTACCGGGGTTCGACCACCGTGGAGCGAGGGCTGACGCGGTGCACCGCGTCGCGGAAGGAGCGGAGCACGCGGGCGTCCGCGCGGACCGGCCGGTCGAGGGGGGTGTCCATCTCGTCGTGGTGGGTGGGCACCACGACGCGCGGGGCGCCCAGGGCCTCCAGCAGGCGTTCCAGGTAGCGGTGCGTCGCCCCGCCGTAGGGCACCGCGATGACGGCGATGTCGGGCCGCAGGCCCCGTAGTTCACGCTCGATCAGGTTGGCGGTGCCGATGTTGAGCACGCTCAGCCCGTCGGCGGTGGTCACCTGGTAGGCCAGCGTCCCGCCCTCCACCAGGTCGGAGACGGTGCGCACCCGGCCGGGCGGGGCCGTCAACGTCCCGGGGGCGAAGTAGCGGTAGTCGGCGGTGAGGCTGTGCAGGCTCGGCAGCACCTGGACCGTGTAGCCGCCGAAGGCCAGGTACTCGCCGCCGCGGGCCCAGATGATCCGGTCGGCGGGTGCTCCTATGGCGGTGAGCAGATGGGCGTGGGTCTGCGTGGCCACCACGCGGGCCGCGGGGAATTGCTCCAGTACCTGGGGGACGTCCCCCATGTGGTCGTAGTGGCCGTGGGTGACCAGGACCAGATCGGCGGCGCGCAGGTGCCGGCGGATCGCCGCGCGGTCCACGAACAGCGGCGTGGCGGGGTCGAACCGCCCGTCCGGGCCGGTGGTGGAGAAGCGCGACAGCCAGGGGTCGATGAGTACGGTCCGCCCGTCGAAGCTCAGCTCCCAGGCGTTGGCCCCGAACCACCGCAGGGTCACGCCCGCCGCCCGGCGGGCCGCGCCGTGTGCGAGGGCCGTGCGCGGTGCCCCGGTCACGGCTGCCGCGGCGCCCGCCAGCGAGCCGCGTACGAGCAGGCGTCTGCTCGTACCCGTGCGCGTGGCGGGCACGGGGGATCCGGAGCGGGCGGCGGCGAGCGCCGGTCGGGTGGGCTGGCTGGGCATCGGAGCTGGACCTCGACTCTCGGTGGCGATCGACACGAAGCGTGATCCATCCTTCACCAGCCGTGACGGCGCCTGGCGCGCATCGCGGTGTGTCGCAAAGGGCACAGCTGTTTCCCGCCAATGCCGGTCGGGGCGGGAGCCGGGGAAAGGCGGCTCGCCTACGCTGGCGGCCGTGGCTCTCGACCAGGCACGTACGCTCGGGCCCGCGGTGCCGTCCTGGCTGTCCGCCGTGGGCCGGCGAGCCGCCCGGGACAGCGCTCCGGAGCTGGAGCGCTACGCCTTCCGACAACCGCCCGGGGACCGGGCGTCCGCCGTCCTGGTGCTCTTCGGCGCCGGGGCGGACGGCCCGGATCTGCTGTTCCTCCAGCGGTCCGGTGAACTGCGCGACCATCCCGGGCAGGTGTGCTTCCCCGGTGGTTCGGTCCGCCGGGACGACCACGACGCGGTGCACACCGCGCTGCGCGAGGTCGCGGAGGAGACCGGCCTCGACCCGGCGGCGGTGTGCGTCGTCACTCCGCTGCGCCCGTTGTACGTGGCCTGGAGCGGGTTCGCGGTCACCCCGGTGCTCGGCTGGTGGGACGGCGAGGGCGACCTGGCGGGCGACGGCAGCGAGATCGTCTCCGTGCACCGGGTGCCCGTCCGTGACCTCGCCGATCCGACGGGCCGGCTGCGGTTGCGCTTTCCGGCGGGCTACGTCGGCCCTGGCTTCGTGACCGGCAACCTCTTCGTCTGGGGCTTCACCGCCAGCATCGTCGCGTGGCTGCTGCGGCTGGCGGGGTGGGAGCGCCCCTGGGACACGGGCCGGGTGGACACCCCCGAAGCCGTCGCCGCCGCCTGCGACATGGAGGCCGACGAGATCCGCACGATCGCGCGCGAACTCGCCGCCGCCGAGACCGCGGCCGTGT